>DAOUHX010000371.1:0-6712 GCA_034428395.1 Caldilineaceae bacterium | reverse complement strand
CCCGACGCCGGTGCTTGGCATCGATTATCACCACCGATTGAGTGTGGCCGAAGCCGCCTCTTTTTGCCAGCGCATGCCCAAGGGAACGCTGGATTTTCTGGAGGAGCCGATTCGAGACGAGACCCCGGCAGCGTACGAGGCGCTGCGCAGCATGACGGACGTTCCCTTCGCCATAGGCGAGGAGTTTTCGAGCAAGTGGCAGTTTCTGCCCTATATCGAACGGGGCATAACCCAGTTTGCCCGGGTTGACGTGTGTAATGTCGGCGGCCTGACCGAGGCGATGAAGGTGGCGGCGATGGCCGAGGCCCACTATATCGACCTGATGCCGCACAATCCGCTCGGCCCCATATGCAGCGCGGCCACCGTGCACCTTGCGGCGGCCGTGCCCAATTTTGCCTGGCTGGAGGTGCGGGTTTCCCCGACGGAGGAGGGGCGCTTCTACGATTCAGACTGGTTCCCGGTGCAGCCGGAGCTGGACGGCTACCGCTACCTGGTGCCGGACGGACCCGGACTTGGCGTCGAGTTCAACGAGGAGCGCGCGCAGGCCGAAGAGTTTCGCTTTTGGGAGGCGCCTCACCTGAGCCGCCGCGATGGGTCGTATACAAACTGGTAGGCCGCTGCGGGGCGACTCTGACCCTAACAGGAGGCGAGTTGGCGCGCCGGCAAGGATACGTTTATCGATGGAGACAGGGACCAGCATGAATGTCACCCAGGCAGTACCATTCTTCAAAGTCTCGGACATGGAGACATCGATCCGCTACTATGTGGAAGGCTTGGGCTGCCAGATCGAGCAGAAATGGGAGCCTGATGGCAAGCTCCGATGGTGCTGGCTCAGCCTGGAAGGCGCGGCGCTGATGCTGCAGGAGTTTCCGACCGAAGGGCACGATTCGTGGAAGCCGGACGGGAAAGTAGGCGAGGGCGTGACGATCTGCTTTATTTGCGAGGATGCCCTGCAGTTCTATCACGAGGTAGTAGTGCGCGGCCTCGAAGCGTCCGAACCGTTTGTGGGCAACCGCATGTGGGTCACGTCGCTGACCGACCCGGACGGCTACCGACTTGACTTCGAAAGCGATACGGAGGTGCCGGAAGGTACGCGTCTTGGCGAACTTTCGGGTTAGGACTCCTTCGCCAGCAAACAAGGCGGCAGACGCCGTTCAACCTCACGGCCCCTCGCCGTCACCATCCTCGGTTGGCGCAGGCTCATCTGCCGCGAGGAAATCATCTCTTGTGGTCTCTACAAAGCGCCCCACGCTGTAGCCTGAAGCAAGCACGTAGAATGGTGAATCGGAAGCCTTGACCACGTAGTTGAAACCTTCCTCGTCCTTGGCGCCTATGGCAAGCGTGCGCGACTTGCTGTTTTCTCCACCGGAGTCGATTGCGAGTGTCAAGAGGGCATTCGGCGCGTCCATGCCGTAAGCGGGCAGTATCGCCGCGCCCAACGGCTCGACCATGTGCAGTCTTGTCACAGACGGGAGCATGGCGAAGAGATGACCGGCGTTAAACGCCTCGTCATCAGTCAGCCCGTCCATCTGCCACTGGCCGTTCTCGTCCTGGGTAAAGGTGAGGGTGCCGCTGGCATTGGAAAGCTCCAGAGATCGAATCTCCGCCTCCGTGGCCTGGAAGTAGACTGTGTCGATCCAGTTGGAGATGGCGGTATCAGCGTCGGCGCTACCCAGGCTGTCGGCAAGGTATACAGCCGTTTGCTGGGCTGCTCTGACGTGCGTTGCGCCGATACGGGGCGCGGTGCCGACGTAGAGCGTGCTGCGCCCGCCGTCGGCCTGCTCGACCTCTACCCGGCGCACAAAATTCTCTTCGTCCACTTTCAGTCGCGTGCGGCCGGGACCGCTTTGGGCAACGAGGCGCGAGGTGTCCAGGCCGGCGAGTGTGTTCAGAAATGTCTCAACCCTGTGTTTGACGGCAGGATAGCAGGAGGAGGACACTTCTTCGCTGCATTGCAAAGGAGCTGCCCGTTCTTTCTCGCCGCCCGGGGCAAGTAGAAGCCACCACTTGTCTTCTCCTTTGGCAAACCGAATCTGATCCCCCGCTTCGTCGGTGATCGAAAGGCCGACGATTTGGTCGATTCTCAGCTCGCCGAGAATTGGGACAGGCTGCGAGGCACTGCCAGCGCGCGGCCAGTAGACCCAAAGAAGGAGGCCGGCTTGCAGGAGGAGCAAGGCCGTCAGCCAGATAAGGGCAGTACGTTCGTGAGGGGCGCCTCCGAGAAGGATGCTCCGAAACTGCCACCGGCCTGACGACCTCTCCACTGCATTTGAATCGTGAGTCACGCTATGGTCCGGTTCTCAGTCTTGTGCGCTTTCAGATTCGCTTTGGGCCTCGACGTGATGGGGTGAAGGCTCCGAATCGAGCGGCTGCTCCTGCCGCTTGCGCCGGCGCCACAGGCCGGCCAGCGCGAGAAGGGCTGCAAAAGCAAGGATATAGTTGGCATACTCCCATGCCGTCTGCTGCTCCTGTGTGAGGGGAAGGAGAAGAGGGGCACCGCTGCCGCGTGCGCGAATTGTGAGCAACTCCAGGTCTTCAGCGCTCCAGTCGACCGCGTTTTGCATGAGAAAGAGGTTGTTGAGGAAGCGATCGCTTCCCAGAAGGCCGCGCGAAAGCTCGAGCACGAAGTCGTCGACAAAGTGGGCACTGCCGAACACGACCAGGCGCGCATCGGCAACACTCTGATCGAGAAAGACCCCTGGTGCATCGACAGATTCATTATCGGAGGTAGACGCTTGTGCATCCGCAGCCCAGGGCGACGGCTTGTCACGGAAATAGCTCTCGAACGGTCCCTGGACGGCGACGGCCAGCGTGTGGGACGCGGACTCGCCTTCGACCGGGAATCCGAATTCGGGGTATTGCGAAAAGTCGGGCTGGATATTGGTGTCGCCACGCAGCCAGGAGAACGCGCTCGAACGGAGCAGCTCGGTTGCTTGGCGACCAGCGTTCTTGGAGGCGTCGAGTGTTATGTGGGAGGTCCAGTTGAGCGTTACCGCGTTGAGACCGGCCAGCAGTGGATGGCCGCGGTCCATGCCATCGCTGCGGACGTCGACGAAATAGGGATAGGCGACCGTCTGGATTTCGCGAATTGTGGCGCCGTCTGCCTGGCGTTCTATCGCGATGGGGAACGGTTCATTCTGGGGATCCATGACCAACATCTCGGACAGTTCGATCCCGTAGCCTGCCAGCATTGCGTGCAAGCCGTCCTCCACCGGGGCAAGACGCAGCTCACCGCTGAATGGGTCCGGGGTGACAGCGTAGCTTCCGTAGGCAACCACGACCGATCCGCCGCGCATCAGATACTGGTCGACAGCGTAGCAGGCTTTGTCGCTCATGCTTTGGGGTGCGATGAGCAGAAGTACGTCAATCTCGGCGGGAACCTGGCCGGTCTCCAAATCGGGTGTTTGTAGAGAATATTCACTTCGCAGCTGCTCGCCGATCAGGTGCCAGGAAGAGAGTTGTTGCTGAGGCCGACCGAATGTGTCACTGGACTGGACAGGCGGGGGCGTCCACAGACCGACAACCTTGAGGAATCCGGGCGCGCCGCGTCGCAGCCCCGCTTCGATTGCCGTGCGAACGCTCCCTTCGGTCAGATCGCCGGCGGGATAGAGAAGCTCGACGCGTTCGCCGACCTGCAGCAGCATGTGAAGAAAATAGCTGTCGGCGGAGAAAAAGGAAACCGGGTAGGGCTGCAGGCCATAGGTATCGAGCAGCAACTGCCGGTCCAGGGCAGCGCCGGCCGCGTCGGGATCGACTGTGTCGAAGGTGAATTTGCCGCCGGCCGCGGCGGCGATCTGCCCTGCCGCCGATTCGATGACGGAAGGCGCGTCTGCGACAATCTCGGGCAGCCGGGAAGGCGTGACGATCAGGTGCAAATGGGCCGGTTCGTCCAGTGACGATAGAATCGCCTCCACGCTTTGGAAGCCGTATACAACCCGCTTGATCGCGCTGGTCAGGTCATACTCGAGGTTGCGAAAGCCGACGTCAACGCTGCCGTCGCGGTGGGCCGTGAGTGCGATCAGGTCGTCAGCGCCGAGCGTGACGCTCTGATCGCCGTAGCGGACCAGAATATCGAAGTATGAGTTGATCACTGAAGACTCGTAACGGTCGGCGACCCGGAAAGGCGTGGGTTGAATGCCGTAGATCTGGTTGGCTTCGGCCTCGAGCTCTTGGTCGGAGGCGGGGTCGACGACTTCGGCGGTGAGACGGCCGCGGGCTGCAATCTCGTATTCGCGCAACGTGTCGGAGAGCTGGGGCGCGAGCGGCGCCAGCAGGGGATGTGTCCTGGCGCTGACGTAGGCCCGCACCAGCAGTGGTTCCTGCAGAGTGCCCAGCAGGTCGGTGGTGGCCGTAGAGAGCGTGAAGGCACGCGAAGCGGTTGTATCGGCGCGCAGGACTCGCAGCGGGTGGAGCCAGAGATTGGTCAATACGAGATTGGTCGCGATCAGGGCTGCGAGAAGGAGTTTTCGCAGCCGCCTTGGCCGCGCCGAATCGCTCCGGCTCCAGCGTTTGGCTTCGAGGGAGAGCACATTCAGCATCAAGAAGGTCAGCGTCAGGGACAGGTAGTAGACAAGGTCGCGCAGATCGATGACGCCGCGCTCGATGCTTTCGAAGCGGCTGCCGGTGCTCAAGGCGCGCAGTAGATTGCCAAGTTGATTGCCGGTGAAGTCGGTCAGACCACGGGTGCCAATCAGGTAGAAGATCCCTCCCAGCAGAAGCGTCGAGATCAGCGCGACCAGTTGGTTATCGGTGCGTGAGGAAAGGAAGAGTCCGATTGCTGCGTAGGCGGCTGCGAGAAGTAGGGCGGCCAGGTAACCGGCCCATACGGGCCCCCAGTCGAGGTCGCCAAGGAGAGAAACGGTCAGCGGCAGCGGCAGGGTCAGGGTCAACGCGACCAGAGCCATGCACAGGACGGAAAGGAACTTGGCAAGGACCAGATGGGATGTGGCGACCGGCAGGGTGAGGAGTAGCTCGAGCGTGCCGGCGCGCTGCTCTTCGCTCCACTGCCGCATCGTCAAGGCGGCCATGAGGAAGATGAGCAGGAGAGGCATCCAGCGAAAGAGGGGGCGCACGTCAGCCAGACCTCGCAGCCAGAAGCTGTCCAGCCAGAAGAATAGGAAGAGCGTAACGGCCAGGAATGTCCCGACAAAGAAGATGGCGACCGGCGACCCAAAGTAGATGTCCTGTTCTTTGCGGATAAGGGCGCCAATTTGCCCCATGTGGAAAGTCTCAGGCGGAGTACTCATGTAGGCGTGTGCACAGTCCGGGTGGGTGCACTTTCTCCTGTCCCAGCCGTCTCAGTTTACATGCTCGACTGGGGCATTGTATTGGGGACCGGTCACGTCGGTGCCGGCGGGTGCGGTCGACCCGGAGGGGGTCAGGGCCAACTCATTGAAAACCGCTTCGAGGGGGCGGGTATCGTTTCGCAGCTCGCGAACCGGCCAGTCCCGCTCTTTGGCCAGGCGGAAAACTGCCGGCGCCAGATCCTTGTTGTCGCCCGCTGCAATTCGATAAAGCACGCGGCCGTCAATGTCTGCTTCAATCTCGACGGCCTCGACGCCGGGCAGCTGAAGCAGGGCTGCTTCACCGCCTTCGACAGTTGCGTCAAGCGTAAGCAGGACCCCGCGCGACTGGGCAAGGTCGGCGATACGCGCGTCGGCCCGCAGTTGTCCGTTGATCAGAATGATAGCGCGGTCGCACAGTGTTTCGACTTCCGATAGAATATGCGTCGAAAACAGGACGGTACTGTTCCTGGAAAGCCTCCGAATCAGGTCGCGGATCGTAACGATCTGTGTGGGATCGAGGCCGATGGTGGGTTCGTCCAGGATCAGCAGGCGCGGACTGTGCAGAATCGCCTGTGCCAGGCCGAGGCGCTGCCGGAAGCCCTTGCTGAGCTCGCCAATCTGTTGTGTCAGGCGGTCGGAAAGCCCTGTCGCTTCGGCGGCCTGCTCGATCTGCTTCATCTGCCGATCCGTGGGCACTAGGCGCAGGTCGGCCATCAGTTTGAGGTAGGCTTGCACTGTGAGCTCGGGATACAGGGGCGTATTTTCGGGCAGGTAGCCGATTTGGGCCTGCACGCGACGGGGCTCTGCGACCACATCGATCCCGCCTACGCATACGCGGCCGCTGTCGGGTTCCAGATAGCCTGTGAGCACCTTGATCAGCGTTGTCTTGCCAGCCCCATTGGGACCGAGCAGGCCGACAATTCCACGGTCGTCGACATCGAATGACACGGCCTGCAGTGCCTCGACGTTTCCGTACGACTTGGATACACCGTGTGCTTGAATCATCCCTGCTCTTGATGTTCCGGCATGGTGAAAGCAATCCCGCTGGCGGGCGGACAGGTCACTGAGCCATTATACAAAAGGTGTTGGCGCGCTCGGAAAACAGGCGGGGGCGCTCATCGAAGGCCGGCGGAATGTACGGGTCTACACAGCTGGAAAGGACAGGGTGGCCCGCATCTGCACGGCTATTGCGTTGCTCTGATCGGGGCGTTTTCGAATGCCCGGCTTGTGGCTGACTACTCGTCGGACCGGATCATTCGCCGGCGATCAGCTACTGTTCCAGCGCAAGCGCGTCGGACTGCGGTTGTTCGGGCTGGGAACTGTAGGTGCCGGCCTGTGTCGGGTCGATCTGGACTTCGGCGACCTGCCGCCCGCCGCTGCTGGTCCCGCACCAGGCGGATATAAAGCTGCTGACGGGCAGGGTCTCG
>DAOUHX010000370.1:0-2088 GCA_034428395.1 Caldilineaceae bacterium | reverse complement strand
GCGCGCAACTTGCCTTCAGACATGGTTTCTCCTTTTTGTGCCATCACCGTGGCTTGGCGCCTGGTTGCCCCCGCCCCATGCTGCCTGGGCGTAGCGCGACAACCGCATTCGAAGTGGGGCCGCCGCCGTTGTCCGGTCGCCGGCAAATCTCGTGTGGGAAAGGGAATTGGCTGTCAAATCGATCTGCCAGTCCGGGGATTGAGAGCGTCGTTCAGGCCGTCGCCCAGAAAGTTGATACCCAGGGTGACGATCGCCAGGGTCAATGCCGGCACGGCCACAAGCCAGGGCCGGTATGACCAGCTGCCGATATTGGAGGAGATCATGTTGCCCCAACTCGCCTGCGGCGGCTGTACGCCGATGCCCAGGTAACTGAGCGAAGATTCCAGGACCATGGCACTGGAAAAACTGAATGTCAGGGTCACAATCACCGGGCCGATGGCGTTGGGCAACAGGTGCCGAAGCGCGATTTTCAGCTCCGAGACACCTACGGCCTTGGCCGCTTCGACATACTGCTCCTCGCGCAGCGAAAAAATCTGGCCGCGAATCAGACGTGCATAGCCCGGCCACGAAACAAAGGCCAGCCCACCGAAGACGACCAGCAGGTCCAGCCAGGTTGTGTCGGCGAACAGGGGAAATCCGCTGCTGTCATAGATGGCGTCGGCCCACGTAACCACCGGCTCCTTGATCGAGACGGCGATTAGCGCCGCCAGCAAAAGGCCCGGCACAGACATCACGATGTCGATGATACGCCCGGTGATGTTGTCGGCCAGCGCGCCGCCGTATCCGGCAACCGCACCGAGAATCACACCAATGATTACACTGATAAATGTTGTGAATATAGCCACGAGTGTGGCGGTGCGTGCACCCCACAGAACGCGGCTGAACAGGTCTCTTCCTATCTCGTCCGTGCCCAGCCAGTGGTCGGCGCTGGGCATCTTGGCGACGTGCAGCAGGTCCTGTTCAGTATATTCATAGGGCGCGATAGAGGGACCAAAGAAAGCAGCAACCAGCAGGAGCAACGTGATAATCAGCCCAATGATCGAAAGCCGGTTGCGCAGCAATCGCTTAACCGCATCCTGCCACAGAGAACGGGTCTTCAGGTCGCTCTCGCCGGAGAGTTCGTCGCCCAAACTGCTGGCTGAATTCCGATCGTTGGTCTTTTCCATCAACGACCTTTCCTGTGAAACCGGATGGTCCTGCGTTGCTGGCTGCCTATCTGCGGACGCGTCCTACTCAAGTGTGATGCGGGGATCAAGGAGTGGATAAATAAGATCCACGATCAGATTGGTCAGAATGATCATGATGGCGCTGACCATGGTTACGCCCATGATGACTGGGTAATCGAAGCCGCGAAAGCCTGCCTCAGCCACCGCGCCGAAGCCGGGGATTGTGAAAATGCTGTCGAGAAAAATACTGCCGACGATCAGCCCCTCGGTGATGAAACCCAAAGTGGTGACAACCGGAATTAGGGCGTTCCGCAGAATATGGCGAATGATGATGCGCCACATCTCCAGCCCTTTCATTTTGGCCGTTCGCACATAGTCCATCGAAAAGACCTCGAGCACCGCAGCGCGTGTCTGGCGGACCACCACCGGCAAGGGCCCCAACGCAAGGATAAAGATCGGCAGGACCACTTTGCCCTGGAATAGCCCGTCCCAGCCATAGGGAACATTCATCAGGTCCAGCCAGAGGACAAACACAATCAGCAGCAGCGGCGCCAGCACGAAGACCGGCACGGTGCGAAACGCCAGCGTGCCGCCCACGATCGTATAGTCAATCCAGCTGTTCTGACGCAGCGCGGCAATGCATCCGAGTGGGATGCCAAGCAGGGTCGTTATAACCGCTCCGGCCAGGCCCAATTGGAAGGAGATCGGGAACGATATGACGATCATTCGCAGCACGTCGCGCTGCTTGTTGATCGATATGCCCAAGTCTCCCTGCGTCAGCCTGCCTATCCAGCGCGTGAACTGCACCCAGTAGGTGTCGTCCAGACCGTATTGGGCCCGGATTCTCTTGATCGCGTCTTCCTTGGCCAGCGTGTCAAGCGTTCCCTCGAACTGGGTCATCATCATCTCGACCGGATCGAAC
>DAOUHX010000369.1:0-1679 GCA_034428395.1 Caldilineaceae bacterium | reverse complement strand
ACCGATATCCTCCGGATCGTACCAGAGCTCGGCAGGCTCTTCCGCCATTTCTTCCCCCATCTCCTCCTCATCCATCTCCGCCGGCGCTGTGGCGGCCGGCGCGGCGCAGGCTGCGAGCAGCCCGACCAGTAGGATCAGGAAGACTGCGAATCCAACCGGCTTTCTTGTGATCGACATCGTTCAAACCCTCCTTGTCATTGTTGCGATGCCCCCGATTGTGCGGGGGCAATCCAGATGCATGAATCCAAACACTTCGGGGTCGAGCGCTACAGCAATCATTGCTTTCGCGCTCGAAAATGAAGAACGGTTGACTTCATGGAACTGCTCCCAGGCCTCCCTGACCTGAGAGGACCGAAACGCGAATCGGTGCAACAAGGTTGAAGCTCAAAGCTAGAATCGACAAGAAGCTGTGATCGTTGACGCAACTCCTACACTGCGGCCTCGACCAATCGACCTTCCCGAAAGCCTGGACACTCTGGTAGGTGCAGGCCTTCTTCAGAACTCGGGCGTCCAGCAGCCGGTGCGTACAACTCGGCAATGCCTGGTTCCGCGCGGCCTTGTGGATCGCGGTTGGCAGACGTGGGACATTGGTCGGCAGGATTGCTGCCCGCCGTCCAATGTCCCTTTTGTTCAGCTGTTCCTACTCTCCGGCGAGGTACCAAGTGGCCGGGTAGCGTTCGGCAAACGGCTCGTCCAGCTGGCGGTAGACGTTGTTGCAGACTTCGGCGCTGAAGGCCGAGAATCGAGTCGGCCAGAAGACCGGGATTTCACCCGCCTCGGCGGTGATGATCTCGGTGGCCTGGTACAGCATCTCCTTGCGCTTCTCAGGGTTGGGCTCGGACATAGCTGCTTCGGAAAGCGCGTCGAACTCCTCGTTGCAGTAGTGGCCTACGTTGCGGCCGGCCGGCCAGCTGCGGTCGCAGCCGAGCGATAGACGCAACTGGTCGGGGTTGAACCAGCCGCAGCAGCCGTAGGAGAGGTCGAATTCGTCGTTGTCATAGACGCGGGCGACCCAGGCAGGGCCGTCGAGGTAGACGAGCTCGACGGCGATGCCGACGTCGGCCCAGAACTGCTGCATGGCGGCGTGGATGCGCTTGTTCTGGTCATCCTGGTAGTAGGTAACGAAGCTGACCTCCTGCTCGGAATCCCAGCCGGCCTCGGCCAGAAGCTCGCGCGCCTTGTCGGGGTTATACTCATACTTGGTGATATCGGGGCTAACGAATTCGGGATTCGTGAGCCGCAGATGGAGGACCTCGGCCAGTTCACCGTAGTAGGCCTCGGCCATCGACTCGCGGTCGAGCGCGTAAAGCAGCGCCTGCCGCACGCGAGCATCCTGCCACAGGGGCCGGTTGTGATTGGCCCAGACGGTCATGCCACCGCCGAGCTGACCGCCGAGCAGGACGATGTTGGGGTCGTCCTTGTAGCGTTCATATTCGACGGCGGTGACGCGGCCGGCCATGTGGACCTCGCCGTTTTCAAGCGCGGCGAAGGCGGTGGCGCCACCCAGACCGATGCGGAAGATGATGCGGTCAAGGTAGGGGCGGCCGGCATAGTAGTCCTCGTTGGCATTCAGGATATAGAACTGGTCCGGCTCGAATTCGCCCATCGTGAAGGGGCCGGAACCAACGGGGTTGCGGACGCCATACTCGCTGCTGTCCAGGTCGGCGAAGGGGATGCCC
>DAOUHX010000368.1:0-2648 GCA_034428395.1 Caldilineaceae bacterium | reverse complement strand
GGCGATAAACTCAGGCCCCATCGGCAGCACGTCGAAGGAGGCGTCATTGGCCAGCGCGGCCGCTCTCATCTTTGCGCCCGATTCGGTATAGGGCACATGACTCAAGTTAACCTTGATGTTGGGGTTGGCCGCCTCAAACTCGGCAATGATGTCGGCCCAGATCGGGGCCTGCCACTCCTCGCCCCAGACGTGGAGGAAGGTGATTTCCACAATCTCCGGCGCTGCCTCGGCCCCTTCAGAGGCGGCGGGCGCCTGGGCCGGCGCCGGCGCGCAGCCCGATGCCAAGACCGTCAATACCAGCAGAGCTACCAGGAATCGATACAAAAAGACCTTACGCATCTTTGCCTCCTTGGCCATGCCAGATTCTGTTGAGGCATCCTTCTCGCCTCAGACGTACGCCGCTAGCATCAAACAGTTCTGCGCCCGAATCTTTTGGTGGCCGATCACCCCCTTTTCGCCTGCCCTGAGTTTTCCTCGAATGCCAAGGCTCAGCCGCGCCTCACTCTACTGGAGGCCAGCGCTGCGCCTGTCAACCACGGTCTCGCCGCCTTGCATCACAAACTCGACGCGTTGCAGAACGGTAATGTCCTTTAACGGATCGCCGCTGAACGCGATAAGATCGGCCCATTTGCCCGGCTCGACCGTGCCGATCACGTGGTCCATGCTCATGGCCTCGGCGCTGACCCGCGTGCCGGCGACGATCGCCTGCATCGGGTCCATACCCCACGCCACCGCCATCTCGAACTCCTTCGCCGCCAACTCCTGCGGGTGCGTGGGCGTGCCGATCAGATCGGTGCCCAGTGCATAGCGGACGCCCGCGACCAGGCCTTTCTCGAAGTCAGCCTGCATCGCTTCTATGTGGCGATCGAAAAGCTTGCGGGCCCATTCGGGGTAGTCGAACCTCTCCGCGCCCTGTACGTGGTAATACAACTGGCAGATCGTGCTCACAACCAACACGTTCCTGTCCACCAGCATCCGGCGCGTCTCATCGTTGATGCCGTAGCCGTGTTCGATGGTGTCGACGTCGGTCTGCAGTGCAAGGCGCACCGCATCATCGCCGATACAGTGTGCGCTGACCTTGAGCTTGTTGCGGTGCGCCTCCTGCGCCAGCGCCTGCATCTCCTCCAAACTGTAGGAGGCGATCTGGTCGTGCGGGTCCTCGCCCCAGGCCTGGTAGTTGTCCCCGGTCACGCCCGAGCGGGAGAGCCCGACCTTGATGACGTCGGCGCCCTGGCGGATGCGCCGCCGGACCATGTCACGGACGCCATCGACCCCGTCGGCCAGCAGATCGTCGGTTTTGACGAAGTCGAGCGGTACGCTGAGGTGGTCAAAGGTGCCCGCGGTCGAAGAGATGAAGTTGCCTGCCGCGACCATGCGGGGGCCAGGGACGTGCCCGTCGTTGATCGCATCCCGCAGCGAGGGACCGATGTGGTCCGAGCCCAAACAGCGCGCCGCGGTGATGCCGGCTTCGAGCATCCTTTTGGCCTCACCCGCGACCCGCAGGGCGCGGTAGACCCGGGTATCGCCGGGAAGCCCGCCAAACGGCCTGTCGGTCCCGTGGCCGAAAAAGTGCACATGCGCGTCCACGATTCCGGGCATGAGCGTGCGCTCACCGAGGTCGATCACCTCGGCTTCCGGCGGCACCTCTATCTGGTCCCTGTGTCCGACTTCCCGGATTACACCGTCTGCGATGAGAACAGCTGCTTCCTCGCGCGGAGGCGCGCCACTCCCATCGATCAGTTGTTTGGCCCGCAACAGGCTATACTGCTGGTCCGCCATCGGGTTACCCTCCCCGGCAGACCGCGCCTTACTCCTTGAGCGCGCCCGCCGTCATTCCCTCGATGACCCACCTTTGCAGAAACACGAAAATGGCGATCAGCGGCAGTGTAGCCATCGTGTTCAGCGCCATGATCGCGTTCCAATCCCGGTTGGCCTGGGTGAAGAAGTTGCCGATCGCTACGGTCATCGGCATCAGTTCGTGACCGTTGCGAAGGATGGTCGCGAAGACAAAGTCGTTCCAAGCGTAGAGAAAAGCGAAGGTGCCGGTGCCCACCAGCCCCGGCGCGAGCAGCGGCAGCACGATTTTGTAGAGTGCCTGCAGCCGGTTGCAGCCGTCGACGGTCGCGGCCTCTTCCAGGTCGGTCGGGATGCTGTCGATGTAGCTTTTCAGCAGCCAAATCGAAATGGCGAGGGCGAACACCGTATCGGCCATTATCATGCCGAGGTAGGTGTTCCAGACGCCGGCGCTGCGCGCCAGATTGTAGAACGGGATGATGATCGAGACGCCGGGCAGCATCTGCAGCGCCATGATGGTGAGCAGAATGAATTCGGCGCCCCATATCCTGAATCGGGAAAAACCGTAGGCAGCCAGCGCACCCAGCCCAACGCTCAGGATCGCGGTCGAAAAGGAGATGATGTAGGTATTGAGCTGATAGCGCAGCTGGCGGGGATCGGAGAATATTTTGGCGTAGGCGTCGCCGGTGATCTCTTTTGGAATCCAGGCCGGCGGGCTGCCGAAAGTCTCGGCCAGGGGCCGCATCGAGGCGAATACCATCCACGCGATCGGGAAGAGGACTGCGATCACGCCGGCGACCATCAGTAAGCCAGAGAGCAGCCCGTACAGCGACAGGTAGCGCTGCACACCCAGT
>DAOUHX010000367.1:0-2352 GCA_034428395.1 Caldilineaceae bacterium | reverse complement strand
GTGCCGACAGCGGCGACGCGGCTGATCGATGAAGGGGTACTGCAGACGGCGCTGCATGATCATTACACGGCGACGCGCGACGGCACGGCAAGCTCGACGGGGAACGCCACTCGGCGTGGGCACGCGTCTATGCCGACGCTGGACGCGAGTAACTTCTACTTCCAACCGGGGCACGAGACGCCGGAGGAGGTGATCGGCGGGGTGGAGCAGGGCCTGTACGTGGAGAGCGTGATGAACACGGCCAGCATTAACCCGATCAGCGGCGACTACTCGATATCGGCGAAGGGATACTGGATCGAGAATGGCGAGCTGAGCCATCCTGTGAACGAGGTCACGATCGCGCTGCCGATGCAGGAGTTGCTGCACAATGTCAAGGCGGTGGGCAACGATTTGACCTTTGTGCCGATGATGGGTGCGCTGGGGTCGCCGACGATACGGGTGGATGGCGTGATGATTGGGGGGAGTGGGTGAAGGGACGTGCTGAAGGCTGGCCAACAGTAAGGATGATAGGATTGACGCGGCCGCGACAGGCCGGCTTTCTGAATGTCTTTACATCGCGGACACTGGCTTATGGATTGCCGGTATAGGCCGGTGCGACTTGGATGGAAAGCGTGCCGGAGTTCACGGATAGTTGAGGAACCTTTCGAATGCCGACAATTTCGATGTTCTATGGCATAATCATCAGGATGTATTATGCGCCTGACGAACATCCTCCACCGCATTTTCATGTCTATTACGCGGAACATAGTGCCAAGGTAGATATTCGCTCGTGTGAGATTATAGAAGGTCGACTTCCCAGAAAACAAACCAAGTTGGTCCTGGCATGGGCTGAACTTCATCAGGAAGATCTGTTGGCTAATTGGACACTCGTAATGAATGGTGAAGAACCGTTCAGAATCCCTCCCTTGAGATGACAGAGAATCGCACGTATCCTGCCGTAGTGTCGGTTGCCTGCAGTGCGGACTATACGCTGGTCGTAACCTTTGACAATGGGGAACAAGGGCTACTGGATATGGAGCCATACCTGGATTTTGGAGTTTTCAGGAAGCTACAGGATCCTGGCGTCTTCAGAACTGTTCATATTTCATTTGACACCATTGCGTGGGACTCCGGTGCGGACCTCGACCCGGAGTTCGTATACAAGAAATGCCGCATCACGGAACGAAGAAGCAAGGAGACTAGCTGAAACGGCATCATCGCCGTGCCAACAGCTAGAAGAATGCAACTGGAAATCCCGGAGCAGCTGCACTCCCCGCTCGTTCTTTCCGAACCCCTTGTCGTCAGATTCACGTTAACCGCTGCTGCTGGAAGCGCAGGTTCTCCCGGCACGTAGGCTGCTAGAATGGACAGGCGGGACTCGTTGACGTTCAATAGAGGCCTGCTCACCCGTCCACCGGAGCGCCTCTCTTGTCCCGCTCGCACGACCCCTATGCAGCATTCCGCATACACGACTACCGTCTATACGTCGTAGGCTGGCTGGTTGCGCGGATGGGCACCCACATTCAGAGCATTGCGATCGCGTGGGAGATCTACCAGCGCACGGGAGAGGCACTCTCGCTGGGGTTGGTAGGGCTGGCACAGGCGCTGCCGCTGATGGTGCTGGCGCTGCCGGCCGGGCTGCTGGCGGACCGGTATGAGCGGCGGCGGTTGTCGATCTTCAGCCTGCTGGGGATGACGGCGACGTCGCTGGCGCTGGCGGCGTTTTCGATCAGGGAAGGGCCGGTGCTGTGGATGTATGCACTGCTCTTCCTGGACGCCTGCGCGATGACGGTGGGCCGACCGGCGCGGACGGCGCTGCTGCCGCAGCTGGTGCCGGCGGACGTATTTCCGAATGCAGTTACCTGGAATACGAGCCTGATGCACATCGCGTCGGTTGCGGGTCCGGCGCTGGGCGGCTTCGTGGTTGCGGTGAGCGTTCCAAGCGCGTATATCATCGCGGCGGCCTCGTCGCTCTGGTTCGTTGTGATTCTGAGCCGTGTCCGGTTCCGGCCACAGGATGAACTACTCGAGCCTGGCAATCTGGAGACGTTGCTGGGAGGGATCCGCTTTGTGTGGGACAAACGTATTTTGTTCACGCTGATGGCGCTGGACCTCTTCGCGGTGCTGCTCGGCGGGGCGGTCTACCTGCTTCCGATCTATGCGAAGGAGATCCTCCACGTGGGGGCGACGGGGTTCGGTTACCTGCATGCAGCGCCGGCGGTGGGCGCGTTCTGCATGGCGGTGGCAATGGTCTATCTGCCGCCGATGAAGCGGGCCGGGCGGACGCTGCTGCTGGCGGTGGCAGGATTTGGCGCGGCGACGATCATCTTCGGCTTCTCGCAGAATTTCGCGCTGTCGTGGGCGATGCTCTTC
>DAOUHX010000366.1:0-6434 GCA_034428395.1 Caldilineaceae bacterium | reverse complement strand
GTCGAGGGTCAGGCTCCAGTTCTCGGCGTAGTAGATGTCGAGCAGGACCATTTCGTCGAAGGTGAGGTCGCTGCGGCCGCTGACCTGCCAAAGGCCGGTCATGCCGGGGCTGACGGAGAGGCGTTTGCGATGCCAGTCCTTGTATTGGGCCACCTCCTCAGGCACGTTGGGGCGGGGCCCGACGAGGCTCATCTCACCGCGCAAGACGTTGACGAGGTTGGGGATCTCATCGAGGCTGAAGCGGCGCAGGAAGCGGCCGAGGGGCGTGCGGCGGGGGTCGTCGCGCATTTTGAAGAGGGGGCCCGAGGCTTCGTTGAGGTCGGCGATATCGTCGAGTTGCTCCTCGGCGTCGGCGTTCATGGAGCGGAATTTGTGGATCTTGAACGGCTGTCCGTTGCGTCCGATGCGGGTCTGTGAGTAGAAGACCGGCCCCGGTGAGCTGAAGCGGACAGCAAACGCGATCGTCGCGGCGAAGGGCAGCCCGACAACCAACATTACGGTCGCCAACGTCACGTCGAGCGCACGCTTGACGAAGAGATTCCAACCCGCGATCGATACCGAGCGCGTGGTGATGAGGGGAATGCCGTCGAGCCGTTCGACCTGCATCTGGTTCTTGGTCAGCTGGAAGAAGTTGGGCACGACCTGGGCTTTGATGCCGCGCTGTTCGCACATGTAGAGCAGTTGGGCGACGGCGCGGTGGCTTTTCCAGGGCAAGCAGATGATGGCAGTGTCTATGGCGTGGTTCTGCAGGATGGCGGTGAAGTTGTTGAGCGGGCCGAGCGCCTGGAAGCGGCCGATGTCGGTGCGGTTCTTTTCCGGGTTGTCGTCGAGAAAGCCGACGAGTTCGTAGCCGAGGCTGGGGCGGGCGGCGATGGTGCGCATGACCATCAGCCCGACATCGCCGACGCCGACGAGCACGACACGTTCGAGGCCGACGCCGCGGTTGCGCAGGTAGCCGCGCACAGCGTAGATTACCGCGCGGCTGATGCCTAAGAGCAGGGTGACGAGCACGGCGGTGTAGAGGAAGATGAGACGGCTGTAGGAGAGCTGCCCGAAAGCCAGGTTGAGGAGGATGAGGACGACTACACCGATTGTGGTTGCGCTGGCGATGGTGTAGACCTCTTCCAGCCAGGTACGGTCGCGGCGGTAGCTGTAGACGCGCGAAAATTGGAAGGCGCAGAAGAGGAGGAAGACGAGCGCCAGGCCGAACGGTCCGTAGGTGACCAGGTCGGCCTGATTTGACGGATCGACTGCAAGGAACCACTGCAGGCGGTAGCGCAGCCAGTATGCGAGCACGAAGGCGACGACGGTCAAGAGCAGGTCGCTGATGCGCAGGATTGCCGGCCACCAGCTCGACGGGACCCGGCTATAGAGGTCAATCAGCCGGTTCCCGTCAGGAACAGCTGTTGCCTCTCCGTTCAACTCGTTCGGGCCATTGGGCAGCTGGGAAGTGCGCTGGCTCCTGCGCTGCTTCATCTGTACGGTCGTCATCGGCGTACGTTCAGTGACCATAGGTCAGTACTGGGACTGCTCAATCGCTGCGATGCAGTGCGGACTCGTATACATCGATCGTTTCTGCTGCGGCCCGTTGCCAGGAGAAGCGGCTTGCCTGGCGGATGCCGCGGCCGCGTAGTTCGGCGGCGAGGCCCGGCTCGGTGAAGAGGCGCTCGAATGCGTTTTGCAGTGCCGGCTGGTCCTGCGCCGGGACGACCAGGGCGGCGTCAGCGGCGACCTCCTGCAGGCTGGGAGCGTCGCTGCAGATGACAGGCGTGCCGGATGCCATCGCTTCGAGGAGCGGCAGGCCGAAGCCCTCGAACAGGCTGGGATAGACGAAGGCGGCAGCGGCGTTATACCAGAGGCACAACTCCTCCTCGGGCACGAAGCCGGGGAACTGTACCATGGGTCCCTGCTCGAAAGGGGCACTTGCTGTAGGCCCTGTCAATCCCAACTCGGCGGCCAAGTCAAAAATCTCCTCATAGTGCCAGCCTGCGGCGCCGGCCAGGACCAGCGCCGCATCGCGCCCGGCCGTGCTGTTCGCCTGCCAGTCGGCGTAGGCCCGCAGCAGATGGGGCAGGTTCTTGCGCGGCTCCAGCGTGCCGACATAGAGCAGAAATCTGGCCGGCAGCCCCATGCGCCGGCGAAAGTCGGAAACATCCTTGGCGGGTAGGGGGCGAAACCGCTCGCTGACCCCATTATACACCACCTCTACCCGGCGGCTGTCCACGCCGAAGTGTGCCAGCACATCGGCGGCGGTCTGGCGGCTGACCGCGATCACCCGCTGCGCCTTGCGGACACTGGCACGGCAGAGGCCGGCCAGATAGAACTGCTTCAGCCGGGGAAAACGCTCCGGCAGACGCAAAAAGCTAAGGTCGTGGACCGTCACAACGCCGGGCACGTTCGACACCAGCGGCAGCGTATTCACAAGCCCATGCACCAGGTCGGCCTGCTCCGCCCGTGCGACCAGCGGCAGCGCGGTCTGCTCCCAGATAATGCGGGGGAGCGGCGCGGCGGCCGGCCAGCGGGTGTAACGCAGTTTCAGCCCTTGCTGCGCCTGGGGACAGCGAAAGTTGCGGTCATTGAGAAAGGCCGTCAGTTCGTGTCCGCCGGTCTGCGCTGCCAGCGCTGTGAGCAGGTTGCGGGTGTAGCTGCTGACCCCAGCCCCGCGGTAGCTGCTGCCCGTATGCAGAAGCTGGGCGTTGACGACGACTTTCATCGTTTCCAACGGTAGACGAAATGACCAACCACGGGCTACCGACAATCGGCGACCGTGTTGTAGACGGCAACCGTGCGGCGGGCGACCTCCGCCATGGTGAAGCGGGCGAGCACGCGCTCTCTTCCGGCTGCGGCCAGGGCTTTGCGCGCGGTTGCATCCTCCATCAGCCGTTGCACCTGAAAACGCAGCGCCTCCAGGTCCTCCTCCGGGAAAACGACGCCGGCGTCCCCGATCACACGGGGGATTTCGCCGCTGTCGCTGCCGAGCACCGGCACGCCGCAAGCCATAGCTTCGATCAGAACGCGCCCGAACTGTTCCTTCCAGTTGGGCCGGGTGCGGCTGGGCAACACAAGCAGGTCAAGTGAGCGGTAGAAGCCGGGCATCTCGGCGCTGGATAGCCTGACGCCGAGTTTGACCCGGTCGGCGATGCCGGTATCTGCAGCCAGGTTGCGCAGGGCCTCCAGCTGCTCTCCGCTGCCCGCCAGGGTGAGGCGCCAGTCACCGGTCAGCCCGGCGCAGGCCCGCAGCAGCAGGTCCAGCCCCTTTTCGGGCAACAACCCGCCGGCGTAGCCGATATGGAAGGGCTCGGAATGGGAAGCGGGCAGGATTCTCTCTTCTCGATCTTCTCTCTCCTCGTGCGGTCGGAAGATGCTCGGGTCGACGCCGAACTGTGGCAGGACTACGATCTCTCCTTGGTAGCCTTTTCGCGCGAGAACGTCGCGGGCTTCGGCGTTGCCAGCGATGGCGGCGGGACAGGCACGGTAAACGGTGCGCTCGAACCAGCGAAAGGGCGGAGGATAGCGCCGGTACAGGTTCTGCCAAGTAAAAAAGAGCGGTCTTGCGCTGACCGCCCGCGCGGCCCGAACGCCGTGAACTGTAGCCAGATTGTAGGGCTCCTCATCGAGATGTACAACCTCTGGTCGCAGCTTGCGCAGCTCTCTCACCAGAGTGGGATAGAGGTGCATGTGATATGCGCCGTTGAATAGGATGGGAATCGTACGCAGTTCGTAGCCGGTGGTATGGAGGCGCTCGGCCGGCTGTATGCCGCGGCGGTCACGCCAGCTAGGCGGAACGAGGACGGTGAGGTCGATGCCCAGCCGGGCGATCTCTTCGGCTTTCTTCTGGTATGCGCCGACGACGAGCGCTTTGCTGATGAGTACGACGCGCAATGGGATAACTCAGTTGCCGGTGGCCAGTGGTCAGTTGCCGGTGGCTGGCGAGAGGCTGCAGGCGTTTTCGTTGATCGTGATGGATCCTGATTATAGCGGAGTCGCGGGCAGGGTCTCAAGAGTGGGCCGGTTTGGTCCACATTTGGCCTGGACCGCGATCGGTTGTGTCCGCAGCAGGCACCGATTAGGGGACAGGTAGGGTATCGATAGGGTATCGGATGGCACGATTTGCCCAGAATGGTCTGTTATTTGAAAAAATCTTCGGGCGCTCGTGACAGGATGTCTGCGTTGACTCTTGTGACAGGAAAAGGATGTTGTCCTTTTGTGACCGTTATTGGCGCATTTACGACCATTTACTGAGCAAAAGAGGGCGCAAATGCAGGACGGTTGGCCCGTCTTGGGGGCTGCGGCGGACTCTTCGTGACAGGACATGGCTCTGTGTATTTTCGGCGCCGGAATGGACGGCGGCCTGGAAGTTTTCCGCGATGGTTGCGCGCAGGCGCTGCATTCAGCTCTGCGATGGCAGCATAGCACGTTTTCGGGGTTTTTGCTCGGAAAGAGGAGAAATTCGTTGCTTCAGCGGCCGGTTGGCGGTTGGCGGTTATGCCTAGCGGGCGCGGGTTGGCTCGCAGGGAGAGGAGCTGCGCGGCGGGAGAGGGAGGAGAGAGGGTTGGCAGCGCGTGATGTGCAAGGGAGAAGGTCCGAAGAAGAGGAGGGGGAGGCCCAATCATATGACATGTGCTTCTCTCGGTATCAGCATGGAATGTCAAGCAAATTCAAAGAGGGGTACTGTTGTTACCGGCTGGCCTTTCTCCAGGAGCAGGCTTTCGATTTTACGAACCGTATCAGGTTTGAGAAGCGCGTCGCCGCATAAGGAACAGACGTCGGCGGGGACGTGGTCGATGACAATGATCTGGCCCTTGTGCCGGACTGTATGCACAGTTGTGGCTTCTTCGTATTCTCCGGGACAGCCTTCAATGCTGCAGTTCATGTCGATTGTCTCCTCCGAGTCGACGTAATCCATTTCGGCAACTTGGGCTCATAGGTAGTAATGATGATCAGGGTTGGTTGGGCAGTGGTGCAGACGAGATGGATGGCGCGTCCTGCAGACGTGCGACCAGAAAGAAGGCAACAGGCGCCTCTTCTATGCTGGGGGTAGTCTTCCAAGATCTGTCCATGAGAGATTGTTTCAAGCAGATCGTCGAGCGAAATATCCTCTTCGACCATCTCCTGTTGCGCGTGCTGTGTAATGCGCAGATTTCCCGCGCTAAGTTGAACTTGAATCCTATGCAGAATGCGTTCCCAAGTATTGTCGTTCATGCCTGTCCTGTCAAATGGGTTGGGCAAGCCGGAGGCCGGTCGGCGTGACGGGGCGGCGCATTGCAGGTCAGTGCCTTAACGCCGCTTGAAGTGGTTGATACCGCTGATGATGAATGAGGTCTGGCTCCTCGGCGGTGGAGCGGCAGTGTTGGGCAAGAACCGGGACGTTTTGGGACACAGTGGGCCTGGAAGGTGACCGATTGTATGCACAGCAAGCGCCAATGCGGGGAAAAAAGTAGGGTATCGATAGGGTATCGGATGGCACGATTTGCTCAGAATGGTCTGATATTTGAAAAAATTTTCGGACGCTCGTGACAGGATGTCTGCGTTGACTCTCGTGACAGGAAAGGGATGTTGTCCTTTTGTGACCGTTATTGGCGCATTCACGACCAATGACAGTGCAAGATATGGCGCAAATGCAGGACGGTTGGCCCGTCTTGGGGGCTGCGGCGGACTCTTCGTGACAGGACATGGCTCTGTGTATTTTCGGCGCCGGAATGGACGGCGGCCTGGAAGCTTTCCGAGATGGTTGCGCGCCGGCACTGCGTTCAGTTCTGCGATGGCAGCATAGCACGTTTTCGGGGTTTTTGCTCGGAAAGAGGGGAAATTCGTCGCTTCAGCGGCCGGTGGCCAGTTGCCGGTTGGCGGTTATGCCAAGCGGACGCGGGTTGGCTCGCGGGGAGAGAGGGGCTGCGCGGCGGGAGGGAGGAGGGGAAGACATGCTTTCATCAGCTTATCAGGACATCTTGCGCTAGTTGGAGGACCGGGACTACGCGGGGACACCGACAAGCCGTGGAATATCCTTGTTGGCTGTCTCTTGGAAGTCTGCCAAGCCCGGGTACTGCTTGTCGGCGTTGCGAGTAAGGTAGATATGTTCTTTTTTGCCAAGTGCTTCCATGTCCTCGTGGACGACCAAACTGGTAAACAACAAAGACGCCTGCTTGAATTCAAGCAGTGCAAGGGCGACATTTTTTGCTTTATCGTTGCTGTGCACGCCAAAGACGTAAAACCTGGAACTCTCGTATGTCAGCGACCAGTCCACGCCGATCGGATACTCTGGAAGGGGAAACTGATCGGGGACCGGAGAATACGCTGTCAATTTGGCGCTAATATGGTCCTCCAGATCTTCGTAAAAGGCACTGCGAATGATCTCTCTACTCCAATAGCGCATGTTGCACACCTTTTGCGCGCAGCCAGCGAACTGGAGAATGCTCTCGGAGAGATTGTCAAGA
>DAOUHX010000365.1:0-3358 GCA_034428395.1 Caldilineaceae bacterium | reverse complement strand
CGCCGCCTTCTCCTCCGGCACGTCCAGCCGGAAGCCGCCCGCGTTGACCTCCATCTTGCCGTCGCTCTCCACCAGCGTGGCGTCGAAGAAGTTCATGCTCGGGCTGCCGATGAAACCGGCAACGAAGATATTCGCCGGGTGGTCGTACAGATTCTGCGGCGAGTCGACCTGCTGCAGCACGCCGTCCTTCATCACCGCAATGCGCGAGGCCATCGTCATCGCCTCAACCTGGTCGTGCGTCACGTAGATAAAGGTCGTCGCCAGGCGCTGGTGCAACTTCGAAATCTCGGCCCGCGTCTGTACGCGCAGCTTGGCGTCCAGGTTCGAAAGCGGCTCGTCAAACAGGAACACGGCCGGCTCGCGCACAATCGCACGGCCCACCGCAACGCGCTGCCGCTGTCCACCCGAAAGCTGCTTCGGCTTGCGGTCGAGCAGATGCTCAATGCCCAGAATCCCGCCGGCCTCCTTCACACGCCGCTCAATCTCCGCCTTGGGCGTCTTGCGCAGCTTGAGACCGAACGCCATGTTGTCGTAGACGCTCATGTGCGGGTAGAGGGCGTAGCTCTGGAACACCATCGCGATGTCCCTGTCCTTCGGCGGCACGTCGTTGACGATGCGATCGCCGATCAGAATCTGCCCCTCCGTGATCTCCTCCAGCCCCGCCAGAAGACGCAGACTGGTCGTCTTGCCGCAGCCCGACGGCCCGACAAAGACGAGGAATTCCTTGTCTTCGACGTGGATGGTGAGATCGTTCACCGCCACCACATCGCCGAAGCGCTTGTAGACATGCTCGTAGGTTACGCTTGCCATTTGTCCTTTGCTCCTTTGGTGAAGATGAGGCTCAAGCTCGACCGTGGCTGCGGTTGCAAGTGAGCCGGGTGCGCTTTCTTCTCTGCGGCAGAACTGTTCGGTCGCGAAGACGGAGGCGAGCAGACACTCCTTTCCGCCCGGCGGGACTCGTTGCCAAAACCGTCCGCAATGAGGAAAGCGTATGAAGAATACTCTTCCAAGCGCGATGCAAGCACACGAAAGAGCCTGCAAAGCGGCGCGGCACGTGGAACCTACTTCGAATGGCCTGCCTTCATCCGGTCGACAGCCAACCCCCAAGCGGGCCGCCAACCGCCCCAACAAGCACAAAACTACGCGTTGGACGCGCGCAGTATAGCACGCCCGCAAGTCGCGGGCAAATCGCCCGAATTGGCCGGGTGCTATCCAAAATAAGCGTGCAAATACCTCTGCCCCGGGTCACAGCGGAGCCATGCCCTCCCCCTGCTGTTCCTGGCCACCAGTCACCGGCCACTGGCCACTGCCGTTGGACGGTCGGGCCGTTCCGGCCCTCCCTTGTGCGGGGGGACACCCCCCGCAACGCCCCCCTGTAGCTATGCCGCCGTGCGTGCGCAGAACCAGCTTGTCGCCAGCGCCAGCCATGCGGAGCCACCGTGCGTGCACGATTCCAGCTTGCCGCCGACGCGCCGTGGACACGACGCCACCATGCGTGCGCGGCTCTCGCAGTTCGAATCACGAATCACGAATCACGGCCGTCCAGGGCGGTCGGGCCGTTCCGGCCCTCCCTTGTGCGGGGGGACACCCCCCGCAACGCCCCCCTGTAGCTATGCCGCCGTGCGTGCGCAGAACCAGCTTGTCGCCAGCGCCAGCCAGGCGGAGCCACCGCGCGTGCACGATTCCAGCTTGCCGCCGACGCGCCGTGGACACGACGCCACCATGTGTGCGCGGCTCCCGCAGTTCGAATCCCGAATCCCGAATCGCGAATCCCGAATCCCGAATCGCGAATCCCGAGTTACGGCCGTCCAGGGCGGTCGGGCCGTTCCGGCCCTCCCTTGTGCGGGGGGACACCCCCCGCAACGCCCCCCTGACACCTCTCCACCGGCCAGTTGAGGGTTCTAATGTAGCCATGCGTAACAGCGGAGCCATGCCCTCCCCCTGCTGTTCCTGGCCACCAGCCACCAGCCACCGGCCACCGACCACTGGCCACTGCCGTCCGCACAACCGGCCTGCACCCGAATTGGTCCCGGTTCTTGCCCATTTTCCGCCGGCTATGGTACTTTCTGCCCTATGAACGATAGCTGCAATCTCCAAAATCCTACGGCACAAGCACTCCGCCTTCGCATCGAGTGGGAAACCGAGCCGGTCGACGACATGTCGGTCGACGCGGCCACCGAAGAAGGCTGGACGATCCTCGTCCACAACGACGACGTGACCCCCTACGACTTCGTCATCGAAACGCTGCGCCGGATCTTCATTCTCTCCGAAGAAATTGCAGAGACCGTCACCTGGGAGGCACACTCGAAAGGCGTGGCCCCGGTCTGTACCCGGCCCAAGTCCGTAGCCGAGAAGCTGATCGCCGCTGCCCACGCGCTGGCGCGCGCAAATGGCTTCCCCCTCACCTTTTCGCTGGAATCGAAACTGTGACGCTCGACGATCCGCTCGCCCCCCACGCGCACGAGCCCAATCCCCTTCCCCCGTCCCCCGATGCCGACCTGGCACTTTATCTGCCCGACGGCGCCGCCCGCCGCATCAGCCCCGCCGAGTTGCGCAACCTCAATTCCGTCACAGTCACCGACTGCTACATCGTCTCCACCGGGCACGGCACATCCGGCCCGTTTTCCTTCACCGGCGTCCGCCTGCGCGACTTTGTAGACCTGCACTGGTCCGGTGCATACACGCAGGTCGAGGTCGTAAGCGGCGACGGCTTCGGCACCCGCGCCAGCCGCGCCGAGTTGACCGCGCCCACGACCCGCCCGGTCCTTCTCGCCCATACCTGCGACCGGCGGCCCCTGACGCGCGCCGACGGCCTCGTCCGACTCATCGTCCCCGGCGAAATCGACGATGCACTCCGCCAGGTCAAATGGGTGGCCCACGTGCGAATCCTCGCCGCGTAAAACGGTATTGCAATCAGTTCCCTTCCCATGCCCGACCTGAACGGCTTCCCCTATGAATCCCGGATCTACGGTCCAACCGCCCCTGGCAAAACGCCCGTGAATCCAGCCGGCCCCTCTTCTGATAGCCCGTCGTTTGAAGAGGGACCCCGATGAGAAACCAAGGACGGACAACAAGAATTGACCAAATCACCGGAATCCCCTGCGCAAGCCGGCCGCGCACGCTATACTGTAACCATGACTGGCGCGACAAGCATCATCAAACGACAAGAATGACAGCCTGACCGGCAGCACATCGCCCAGACCCTGGCAACGACAGCCCGGGCCCCCCACAGGGCATACGCATCTTATTGGGAGAGGACCTTTAGGAGATAGTCAGTTTTCCAACCTGCTCGTTTACGTTTGGCAGCAATGCCGATTTTGGCGCTCTTTTCTTTGCGTAGGAGGTTGAGAGCCAAGCG
>DAOUHX010000364.1:0-1635 GCA_034428395.1 Caldilineaceae bacterium | reverse complement strand
CTGAAAGAGACGGTCTGATCGACGGGATGCCGCGCGACGAACGCGGGCACTGGCAGCCGGAAGGCGAAAAACTGCCCAGCCCGGTCTTTGACTGGCCGCCCAATCCTCGGAAGTTGGCCAAGTATCTCTACAACTACCTCTTTCCCTGGAATCTCATCTACATGCTCATCGCCGTGCTGACCGTCACCTTCCTGCAGCCGGAGATGTCGCGCATGACCCGCTTCAGCCCCGACTGGATCCTCTACCTCTTCGCGCGCAACCAGGTTATGCTGATCGCCATTGTCAGCGCCTGGCACCTGTGGCTGTGGGGACGAAAGTCCCAGGGCTTCCAATTCAAATATACGGCCGAATGGATGGCGAAGGGCAAGAAGAAATTCCTGGGGAAGAATCAGCTGTTCGACAACATCTTCTGGAGCTGCGTCAGCGGAGGAACCATCTGGACCGCCTACGAGGTCGTCACGCTCTGGGCCTTCGCCAACGAGTACATTCCTTACCTGGACCCGAGGGAGCATCCGGTCTACTTCGTCCTTTTACTCTGCGCAATCCAGCTCTGGGGCCAGTTCCACTTCTACTGGACCCACCGCCTCTTGCACTGGCCTCCCCTCTACAGGGCGGCGCACTTCCTGCACCACCGCAACATCAACCCCGGTCCCTGGTCCGGCCTGTCGATGCACCCGCTCGAGCACGTCATCTTCTTCAGCGGCGTTCTGATCCATTGGATCGTACCCTCGCATCCGATCCACGCTATCATGAACGGGCAGCTCACCGCTTTCTCGCCTGCGCAGGCGCACGCCGGCTTTGAGTCAATTGTTGTCAACGGCAAATCCAAGCTGAGGGGGGCATCCTACTTCCACCAGTTGCACCACCGCTACTTCGAATGCAACTACGGGGGACTGGACATTCCGTTCGACGTCTGGTTCGGGACCAGCCACAACGGCTCGGCCGAGGCCCATGAAAAGATGCGGGCCAAGCGGTTCGCCAGCCACAAGGTCCGGACCTCTACAGCTTAGACACACCGGCAGTCTCTCCGCCTAACGGAGAACTCAAGCGGAAGAATAGTGAAAAGGAGAGAGCTTGGCTCTCTCCTTTTTCGTTTGCCGATTCTGTTAACGGGGCAGAGCAGAGTTACAGGCCGTCCAATGCGGGGAGTGCCGCGTTGCTGCGCAAAGATGGGAGGCCTTATGCAGTCCGCTGCCTTCCGACTACTGCTGCTCCGTCGCGGTTCGCAGGCCCTTTTCCTCCAGCAGCGCAGCCATCCATTTCTCTTCGGCCTCGCTCAACTCGACCGGCGGCGGCTGCCGGTAGTCCAGAAGCAGGTCGTAGCTGCCCACGTCGTAGCATCGGGTGAACACGGTAGGCAGGTCGAGTACGGCGTCGTCATCTTCGGGAAGCAGGGGAATCTTGCATCGCGGCAACCATTCTCTCAGAGGAATGGCGTAAGCTTCCACCTGCGTCCGCTGCTGCGAGCGGCTAATGCTGACAATGTAGCGCCAGTCCTGTGGCGTCGTGACCCTGAAACGACGGGCAAAAGCAACCGCAGGCCCGGACAATAGATCGATCTCAACCAGATTGCAATCGGTATTGAGCAGGTCTTCCTGCTTCTGCAGGTAGTCATCCCGCCCCAGTCCCAGCTTG
>DAOUHX010000363.1:0-2442 GCA_034428395.1 Caldilineaceae bacterium | reverse complement strand
TGAGGTCATCAAGGAGATGACAGTGTCAGAAAAAACAGTACTCTTCACTGATTTGCGGCACATCCGCTGCGGCGACCTCGAATGGTTCTCGCCGGAGGGAGAGCTGCTGCCGGTTGTGCGTCCGCCGCTGCCGCAAACGGAGTCACATGCCGCTCTCGGGTTTCAACCGCGCGGCATCCGGCTCGCGGCCCAGCCGGCGACCAAGACCGGGCCGCTGGAGCAGCCGCCGCCGGGCAGAGTCATCTACGAAGGCGGGATGTACCGCTCGTGGAACGTCGTTTGGGAAGTTCCGCCCGGCGCGGACGCACGCGACTTTTACTACACTGTGCCCTCGTCGGTCACAGTACGCTATGCGGAGTCGGATGACGGTTTCGACTGGCGGATTGTGGCCGACTCGCCGCTGGAGAATCCCGGACTTGTCGGGTACGACGGGCCGACCTTCCTGGTTGACCCGCACGGGCCGGCTGAGGAACGGTACAAGATGGTATTCTGCGCGCGCCCGCCGGAAAGTGAGAGGGCGGCCCTGTGGGCGGCGTACCAGGAGCAGCACCCTCGTTACCACGAGCCGCGCATGACCGAGTACAACCTGCAATGTCTCTATGCCGCTGTTTCGCCCGATGGTCTCGACTGGAAGATGCTGTCCGAACCGCTGATGGTCCACCAGAGCGACACCGACACGACGGTTTACTGGGACGATTGGCTGGAGCGCTACGTGCTGTACACGCGCATGTACTGGCAGGAGCGCCGTTGGATAGGGCGTGCGGAGTCGGGGAACTTTCGCGAGTGGGGCGGGATTGAGCCGATGGTCTGGCCGGAGCTGTCGTGGCCGCCAACGACCGACATCTATCTGAACGCCAGGTCGGTGTACCCCGGGGCGCCGCAGTATCATCTCATGTTTCCGATGCTCTACGATCGATTCACTCAGGCATCTGAGGTCCGCATGTACTCTTCGAGCGACGGAATCGTCTGGTTCCAAGTGCCAGGAGGCCCGGTCATTTCTCCCGGGGCGATTGGAGCCTGGGACAGCGAGTTTATTGCGGCGGGCCGGGACCTGGTGCCGTTTGGAAGCGATCGCATCGCGGTCCCCTATCACGGGACGCCGTTCCCGCACAAGTATCCGCGCTGGGACAACGTGCTTGAATCGCATCGCGTGGGATGGGTTTGGTGGCAGAAGGGACGCTTGAGCGCGGTGGTTGCTGACGAGGAGGGTGAGTTTTTCACATTTGCCACGGTTCCGGCGGGCCGATCGCTCCGTCTGAACGCCCGCACGCGGGGTGGAGGCGAGGTACGCGTGGGTGTTATCAGGTCGGGGCGGGCGGAAGGCGGATTCCACCTACGCGACCTCTATTCGCAGAGGGAGGAGGTCGCCGGCCGTTCCGTAAGCGATTGCGCTGCCTTCACGGGGGACAGCCTGTCGGCGCCCGTCTATTGGGGAGGCAACAGCGACATCGGCAGCGCGGATGGCGAGCCTGTGACATTGCATTTCAAACTGCGGTCGGCGGAGTTGTTCGGCTTTGAGTGGGTATGAAGATTGTGCCTATCTGACAAGGAATAGGGTGGAACCGTGTACCAGGGTGCGCGCAACGTCTACTGCCGATACAAGGACATAAAGAGCGTTGAGCTCGTCTACGACCTGAACGAGAAGCCGCTCCTGTTTCTGGACCTGGGACTCGTGTTTCCCGGAATGATAATCTGGGAAGACAGCGGGTCGGGGGAAGCCCACCCTCTTCATGCAGGGCTTGAGTTTTACGGCGAGCGCAAATTGGCGAGGGAGGACGTCGTCGGCCGCGAATTTCGCGTGCCATTTGGGGTATCGTTCGCAACTGAGCCGGCGCGGAAAGGGCCGCAGATCAGTCTGGAAGGGATGGAGACGCAGCTGGTAGGCGGCACGATGCTCCACGACGGCGGCACCTACCGGCTATGGTATCCCACGACAGAGCCTGAGGGATTCGTTTCGGCGGCAACGAAGGAAACGTCTTCGCGACGGGGGTTCGACCTGGGGCACCTGGGCAATGTGCTGCGCTACGCCGAATCTGACAACGGCGTAGACTGGCGCCTGCCGCAGATGGAGCATGTTCGCTTGGACGGTGCGCCGTCGAATATCGTTTACGGTTCGATGAACGAACCGGAGATCGGGTACGGCGGCGGCTCGGTATTTGTGGACCCGTCGGCCGAGGCGGACTCGCGGTACAAGGTGATGTTTACCGGCCGGATGTCTCCGCGGCGGCAGATGGAGTTTGCCAAAGCGACTGGCCAGCAGGTCGACCCGATGTCCCTAATGACAGGCATTCCGCCCGAGGTCGCCTATTCGCAGGGCGAGGCGTTTGCAGCCCAGTTCGAGGCGCTGGCGTCCGGTGGACTGCCCGATTCACCTGAGCTGCTCCCGGATGCCGGTGGGCAGGTGCTGTTCGGCGCGGTCTCGCCGGACGGGCTGAGCTGGCG
>DAOUHX010000362.1:0-35336 GCA_034428395.1 Caldilineaceae bacterium | reverse complement strand
TCGAAGTAGACCTTGACCCAGTTCGCAATCCTCGTATCGTCTTCGACGATCAATACCGTGCCGCTCATCAGGACCCCCGCTGACAATCTATCACAGGACGCGGTGCCTAGAGTAGGCACCGCGTCCTTCCGCCGGCTGTGTCGAGGGAGATTATCTCACTTCAAGCGAAGATTCGTCATCTCCTTTTGACCGACTTTGGGGTGGCTCTAGCCGCCGCCTTGCCCCTCGCCGCCGGAACCGTGCTCACCACTGCCGCCGCTACCACCGTGTTCGCCGCCGGACTCGCCGCCGCCGCCGTGCTCACCAGCGGCCTCACCGCCCGTCTGGCCCCCCTCGCCGCCGCCGCCAACCTCGGCGTGGGCGATCCAGCCGTCAAACGATGCTGCCGTCGAGGGCAGGTCGATCGCCACAGTCTCACCCGGAGCCAGGTCAACCGGAGTCGTCGGGCCAAGCTCCACTCCGTTCGAGAGGTGCACCTCGACCCTGACCCGGGTCAGGACTCCATTGGTCGTGTTCTCCACACTGCCCTTGAAGGTGTTGCTCGCAGCGTCGTAGCGCAGGATCAGCCGGGCGCCAGCACGGACGGCGTCGAAGGTCTCGTCCGGCGTCAGGGTGGCGCCGCTGCCTTCCTCGCTGCCCAGTGCACTCGACTCACTGCTACCTTCACCGCTGCCCTCACCACCGGATCCGTACTCGCTGCCGCCGCCTTCGCCGCCGGATCCTTCAGCGCCTTCTCCTCCCGTGTGAGGGACGGGGCCGGTACCGCCGCAGTCGAACAGTTCCATGTGAACAACGTAGCCGTCGAAGGTGACTCCGGCGAGATTCGGCTCACTGGCGACCGCTATGTTGGAGGTCGCTTCCTGGCCGGGGCTCAGATGCCCCATCACGTCGGGGCCAAGCTCGCCTACTGTCTTCGTCCCCGCCTTCAGGTGCGGTTCGGCCTGCACGTAGCAGAGCACCTGCGCGAGCGTGTTCTGTACCGTTGTGTGGACAGACTGGGTTGACGCATCGTACCGCGCCGAGACAGCCAGGCCTCCGAGCATGCCGTTCCACGTCTGGTCGAGCGGAATGATCGGACTCGACATGGCGGCTTCCCCGGCCTCAGCAGATCCTTCTGATCCTGAGCCGCCCCCCTCACCGCCTGACTCACCGCTCTCGCCTCCGCTGCCTTCGCCTCCGCTGCCTTCGCCGCTGCCGCCATGCTCGCCGCCGGACTCGCCGCCCGACTGGCTGCCCTCGCCGCCGCCACTGCCAACCTCGGCGTGGGCGATCCAGCCGGTGAACGATGCTGCCGTTGACGGCAGGTTGATCGCCATCACCTGGCCCGGAGCCAGGTCGACCGGCGTGGTCGGACCGAGCTCTGTTCCGTTCGACAGGTGCACCTCGACCCTCACCCGGGTCAGGGTACTGTTGGTCGTGTTCTCCGCGGTGCCCGAAAAGGCGTTGCTCTCGGCGTCGTAAGCCAAGATCAGCCGGGCGCCGGCGCGGACGGCGTCGTAGGTCTCGTCCGGCGCCAGTGTGGCGCCGCTGGCTTCTTCACTGCCGGACGCACCAGATTCGCCGGCGCCTTCAATTCCGCCCTCGCTACCTTCACCGCCGCTGCCGTGTTCGCCGCCGGACTCGCTGCCGGCCTGCTCAGCACTCTCCTGCAATTCGGTTGCGCCGGAATCCCGTCCTTCTCCGCCTCTCCTGCATCCGGCCAGGACTCCTGCACCTACGATGGCAACCAGGACCAGGCCTATCAGGAACCTCTTCATCCCTACTCTCTTGCTATCCATCATTTCACCCCTTTCGTGAACTGTTTGCGGTTCGTTCCACATAAACTGCCTGTGGTATCACTCACGATAGCGATGAAATGTTGCAGAAATATGTCACGTATAGCTGCAGTTGACCGCCGACAGTTTCCGAAACATCATAGTCCGTTCGATGCCGGAGGCTCTGCCGAATGTGCTGTGGTGGCGGCCTTGCTCTCCCTTAGGGCTCGAGAGAACAGTGACCAGGTCGTGGGGAACTGCCTACTTGCTGAAGTAAGAAAAGGGGAGCCTTGTGAGGTCCAGGTGTTGGGGCCAAGCCCGCACGCCAGAAAGTCTTGACGCTCAACTTATGGCGGGTTGGAACACTTGCCCGCACAGGGGGCTGGCCGGGCGCTTCGTCTCGTGCGCTACAGGCCTTCTACACAGCCGGCCAGTGCCAGTTCGAGGAGCTCATACATGCTCAATTCTTCATTCGAATCATCCAGGTAGACCCGGTCCTGCGGCCCAAGCGCAGTGAAGAGCCCTACCGAGTAAATCGTTGCGGCCACTATCTCGCCTGGGGAGACCCTGGTTTCGCCGTCCTCTATTCCCTCTATCTTTTCCTTCTCGGTCATGTTGGGGTGCAGGCAGTCCTCGATGTCGTAAATCAGGGCGGCGTACTTTCCAGGATCGTCCGCATCATCTGCTTTTGCGAAGAAAGATGCCAGGTCTGACAGGCCAGCCTTTGCTTCCGTCGTTTCTTGCGCGGCTGGCACTGACGTCTCCAGTTCGGCCGCGATGGGAACGCAGGCAGAAACGATCAGAGCAAGAGCGCTGACTGTGAGCAGTTTAGGATTCAATGTGTGCTTTCCTTAGTGAACAAGACCCGGCCGCCCCCCGTTCCACTGGGTGAGACCTATGCGAATGCGTTCAGTTTGTCCCCGGGTACACGCTCGCGCGCACAGAGGGCTGGCCGGGTATCGCGCGTATGAGAATCTGGCTGCTGTTGACGTCTGGCTTGAGGTCGAAAGAATGGCCATTGCAAGACATCACTATCAGAGTGGCCACGAGGAATTCAATGAAGCAGTCAAATCCAATCCATCCACCAGCTTTCTCCGGCAATTCTCGCAACGATTGCAGGAAGTTGATGACTTTTATTTGCCCAAAAGCGTCCATTAGCATGCAAGTCGGACAGTTACACAAATTAGCAGCGCGCCAGCCATGCCAGCCGCGATGCCAACAAGGGCCGGGGGTTTCAAGGCTATTCATCCCCGGCAGGGCCAAATCGCCGGTAGACCTGGTAGGGGCCGATGAGCAGTGGCAAAACCACTGTCGGCACAGCTCAGCCGAGCTGGAAGGGCTGCAGAATGTCGCGTTCGAGGAGGCGTGCCTAGCCCCCGAATGCCGGTACAGTGTGGTCGAGCAGAAATGCAATGCCGACTCCGGCTGCGCCGCCGCCAAAGTTGGCCGCAATCGGAACTGCAAGCGGCAAGTAGCGCCTCATCGCACTTCCTCGCCCGAAAGAGCCTCGAGTTCGGCGAGCTGCTGCAAGGCTGACTGTTTCAGCTCAACCAGCCTGATGATCTGCTGGATCGCTTGGAGCGCCTCCGACGGGCTCTCGCTATCCACGAGCCCAAGCAGCCTTCTGTAGGCGGCCTGGGTGAGCTCTTCGAGTGTAAGCTCTTGCTGGGCCATGGCCCCGTTCTCCAGTATCTCCTGCCGCCGGCGCAGATCGGCCGCAGCGCCTTCGTCAACGCCTACCCCAAGGAATCTCCTCCCCGTCGGATCTTCCGCTACACCGGGGACCGATCTGATCAGTGCGAAGAGATTGTGAATGTCATTGCTCGAATAGTGCAAGGCCCCTCTGCTGTCTCTTACCATGCCGCGCCAGCCGGCATAAGCCGCGGCCAGCTCAGACCTGGTCGCCTCTCGATCGCAGCCGATTACCAGCATTTGACGGAGGAACTCTGGATGCCGGGCGCGTAGTTCATCCAAGCGCGGGCCTTCCACGATCCCGTCCGGGTTGTTTCGTTCCATCTCCGCTCTCCTCTCGCGCTCTGCTGACGCACTGTCGCGGCAGGTAATCGGGATCGGTGCCCAGAACGCGTGCTCTGCCGTTGGCCCGCATGCCCATCTGCCGCCTGGCACAGCAGTGGATGCAGAGTTCCTGCCATTCGACGCCGTTCTCATTGCTGTTGCAATCGGTCGCTTTGATCTTCTGCCAGGTGTGGCCGCGACGGATAGACGGCTGTGGTGTCATCTTCTCCTCGTTGCAGAAAAGTCCGGCCGCCCTCCGTTCCACCCCCAAACCCTTGCTGACAGTGAACTGAATCAGGTGGTTGACGCTTGCGCGCACAGAGGGCTGGCCGGGTTCGTCGTTTACCTTTGGCTGGGCCCCGCCAGGAGAATAATCCCGGCGGCCAACAGAAACGGCACGCTGCAGAGGGCCTGCAGGTACAGGTCGGAGCAGACCGTTTCATAGCCGACATACTCATACTCGTATTCGCAGATCGCGTTCAAGCGCCGAAGGTCGAGCAGACGCAAGACGGCGTTGACAGCAACAACTGGAAGCAGAAAGTGACCGGCCCGGCTGAGAACTCTGCCTGTCCGCCAAAGCACGAGCGGGGCGATGAAGATCAACGCCAAGGTCAGAACGATGAGCGTAAACAAGAGGTAGAACGATAGCGCCCCATCCCAACGCTCGGACAGGTAGAAGTCCGGCTCGTGCAGTTTGACGAGCAGCCAGCGCAATAGGACCGCCAGCCAGAGGGTGATGGCGACGCGCAGGAGAAGGCCCGTGAGTCTGTTCGCTTGGTGATCTGTGCCGTTCTGGGCGACATCCATATACTCTCACCTCCGCGACCGGCCGGCCAAAAACTCCCACTCCGGTCCGGCCAGGGTCGGATCGGAGACTGAGAAGCGACGCTGCCCCGCGCAGAACGAAGCGGGTCCAACCGCCTGGACCACCGCCATAGGATCGGTCCCCTCCTAAACCTCAAAGTCCCACCGAGCCTAGTAGAATCAAGGATCTCCACGATTTGGTCTGCGCTGCACCGGCTACCGCGGCTGTCCCCCGCTCCGGCAAGATGGCAGTGGCGCTGGGCCATTCACAGGTATCGCTACAGACAGTGAGCCAGGGGGAACTCTCTGCCACCGCTGAAGTTCATCCAGTGGAAGAGTTGACTCGCACGCAGATTGAAACTGGGTACAGGAAGATACTGGACCGGCAAGACTGAGCATTTCCCTCCAAACTGCGGCAAAGTAACGCGCGCAAGAGTGCGTCCTCGGGCCAATGAATCGTTCACTGAAGGCTATGGACGTCGGTCGCGGCTGGGGCTCTTCGGTTCTCGCCCGATTTGCCCCCTTGCCCGGTCATTGCCGCTCCGCATGCGGTCTGACCTCAAATTATACCGGCAGAAAATGTCATTCTTATGTCTTTTCCTGACTTACTTGTGGCAATGTTGTGTTGATCTGCCCCTAATTTTGGTTTTGGGCGTAAAGACTTGTCGGGCGAAGAACCTCTGCGCCAGGACAGTGTCCGTCAAACTTTCGACCGTCGCTCTCGACGGGAGTGCCAACGCCGCCTGCTAAGGGCAACGTCAAGATGAGAACAGGCGGCACTAATGCAGCAACGCCAATCTCGGGTTCGCAACGAAGGTTGACTGGACGAAGGGCTGCCATGGCCACAACGAGCCATTCTTTGCCTAAGTTGTTACCGGTCCGCCGCACAAGGTCCCATGTGGGTACCGATGCGATTCCGACAAACTGCCCGTAAACCTTCATCTACGGACTGGACAGGCTCTCCGGGCTACTCGCTGACATCGACAGAAGCGCGGCGCTGCATAAACTGTTCATGCCTGGCCATTGGGCCGGGACAACACGTTTGTCCCACATGAGACCGGCAAGATGGTCGTTCGAATGGAGATTGTGGGGGCGCAAGCGAAGACGACAAAGGGTACTCTGGCGACGCGCGGAACCTTGGCGGCCAGAATTCAACTATGCTCTGGCAAATTGGCTCACTTTTGCCGCGAAAATGCCCCTGGAAAACAGATTAATTGCACTTGTAGGCTGAATGATGCCAGTACAGCGGCTTCGAACGCTTTCGAGTTGGCTGCATGAACCTGATGTACCGCGAGGACAAAACGGGAGCCTCCGGAGGCGATCTGCAAAGATAGCCGGGTGGGGCAATCCGCCCTTGGCGCGGCAACCCCTTGAACAGTGCACCGCTCCCATCCCGTTTTCATCCGGGTGCACAACTCCTTATCGCGAACTCCTTTTTTGTACTGGTACAGTTCGCCCTGGCATTGGCAGGCTGCCTACCTCCCCCGGATTGGCGACTACAGCCGGGAGCAGCTCTTGTTGGAGACCGCGCTGGCCGCCAACCGGACAGCGCCCGCCGGTCCGCAGGAATCGGCTCCCACCTCTCTCCCGCAGCAACGCAGCGCCCTGTTCTGTCAGCTGGCCCTGTTCTATCTGGCTGGCGGCCAACATGCGGCGGCGCTCGAAGCCCTGAAGCAGCTCCTGTGCCTGGGCGACTCGCTGCCGGTAGACGGGGCCGGCTCTTACTCCTCTCACGGAGATTCCCTCGCGCAGCGGCCGATCAACAGCACATTCCCGCGCGCCGAAGCGTTGGTCGGCGTGGGCCGTCCCAAGGAAACGGTAGCCGCTTACGGCGCGTTCCTGGAGCAGCGGCCCCAGCTCATCGGCGCGGTCGAGGAGTTTGTCGCCGATGCCCTGCTAACAGAGGATGAACTCTCGCAGGCCGCCAGCGCACTGCGCCAAGCCGCCAACCACACCACCGACAGGCGCACGAATACCCGGCTTCTCGACCGGCTGGCCGGCGTGCTCGAGAGCATGGAGCGTTGGAATGAGGCCACCAGGCGGACCGGTATGGCAGTCTCTGAAATTGTCAGATTGGCGGAGAATTCGCGGTCGGAGAGGGAAACAAAGAAGGCCGCGCAGGGGACTCGAAGCCCCCGGCGGCCTGTGTTACCGACGAATCGGTAAATTCAGTGCACTGTGATCAATCGATACAACCACAGCCTTGAAGCGAATTAGGTAAACCTACGTCAGGATTGGAGCCGTTTCAAAGACAGGAATGACGCAAGGCGGCCGTTCGGAATGATTCTGGACCGAGTTTCAAAAGGGCCATGACCCTTGCGTCAACCCGTCCCATGCTGCCGACGGGTCAGTCAGCCGCCTTGGCCAGCGACGGTTCCGGGCTCGACTGCAGTTCCGCATACGCCTCTGCGCTCGTCTGCGCGGTCAGCTCGGCCAGCGATAGGCCGGCAAGCTCGGCAACCTGCTCGGAAACATCGGCAAGGCCCAACTTTCCGGCCACGCCGCAAGCATAGTCCGGATCGGCCTTGTAGAAGTGGACAAGCTGACGGATTACTATGCGTTCCGGTACGCCGGCCATCGCTGCGGCGATATTGCCGAACAGCTGCTCCTTCTGGTCGTCACTCATCAGGCGGAACAGATTCCCGGGCTGGGTATAGTCGTCGTTGCCGGCGCGATGGTCGTAGCGGCCGGCATCGCCGGACACGTTGAGCGGCGGCTCGACGTAACGCGCATCCTCGGCAGGCCCTCCCATGCTGTTCGGCTCATAGTTGACCGCGCCGCCAGCATTGCCGTCAAAGCGCAGGTTGCCGTCACGGTGGTAGGTGTGGACCGGGCATTGGGGCTTGTTGGCCGGGAGAGAAGCGTAGTTGACCCCGATGCGGTAGCGATGTGCGTCGGCATAGGACATGATGCGCGCCTGCAGCATCTTGTCGGGCGAAAAACTGATGCCGGGCACGATGTTGGAGGGTTCAAACGCGGCCTGCTCGATGTCGGCAAAGTAGTTCTCGGGGTTGCGATTGAGCTCCATGATGCCAATTTCGATCAGCGGGTAGTCGCCGTGGGGCCACACCTTGGTCAGATCGAAGGGGTTGACGTGGTAGGTCTCGGCCTCCTCTTCGGGCATCACCTGCACGCAGACTCGCCATTTCGGATACTCTCCCCTCTCGATGGCTTCGAAGAGGTCTCGCTGCGAGCTTTCGCGGTCCTGCCCGACAATCTCGGCCGCCTGCGCATTGGTCCAGGTCCTGATGCCCTGCATTGTTTTGAAGTGGAACTTGATCCAGAAGCGCTCACCGTCGGCATTCAGGAAGCTGTACGTGTGGCTGCTGTAGCCGTTGACAAAGCGATAGCCCCGGGGCAGGCCGCGATCGCTCATCAGGATCGTGACCTGGTGCAGGCTTTCGGGGGAGAGCGACCAGAAGTCCCACATCGCCGTGCTCGAGCGCATGTTCGTCTTGGGGTCGCGTTTCTGGGTGTGGATGAAGTCACCAAACTTGTAGGGGTCGCGCACGAAGAAGACCGGCGTGTTGTTGCCGACCATGTCCCAGTTGCCCTCTTCGGTGTAGAACTTTACGGCGAAGCCGCGCACGTCGCGTTCGGCGTCGGCCGCGCCGCGCTCTCCCGCGACCGTCGAGAAGCGGAGCAGGCAGTCGGTCTGTTTGCCGATTTCAGAAAAAATATCTGCCTTTGTGTAGCGGGTAACGTCATTCGTAACCGTAAAGGTGCCGTAGGCGCCCGAGCCCTTGGCATGCACGACCCGTTCCGGGACCCGTTCCCGGTTGAAAGTAGCCATCTTCTCCAGCAGATGATAGTCCTGCAGCAACAGCGGCCCGCGCGGGCCCGCTGTCAAAGAGTTCTGGTTGTCTCCAACCGGCGCACCGTGAGCCGTCGTCAGTTGTTCGCGTTCAGCCATCGTCATCTCCTTAAGTTTTCTGGCAAGCTGGGTAAAGTCCCGCCCGATCGCCGATCTTGCGCACAACAAGTGTTGTGTCCTGTTGGATTTCTCCGGCGCGCGGGCCAGGGCAGGTCGCTAGCAAAGTCAACAGTCCGAGCCGCCCTTGAAGTGTACCCAATAACTGGACCACAAGCCAAGATGTATTGTGGAGCAATTCACCGGGCCTGAGGCGTTAGTTTTGTGGGACCATAACAATCGGACAACTGAGGGTAGGTGGTTTCATATTCGATTTCGTCAAACGAGCCGGTCCATGGCCTGAGAACGCACATAGCTGGGAAGAGGCTTGGACGCTCCTTGACGGTGGGCGAGAAACGGCCGGGGCCGATTGGCCTTCCGGAATCGGCGCAACCCGTTAAGCTCATCACAATAACGGTTGCGCAGAAAATCTCTTTTTAGCCACCTGTTCTTCTGTTCATGTCTCGAAGGTCCAACTGATGATTATGGTTGGCCCCAATCCTCAGACCGCGAAATGGGAAAAGTGAGGTGCACTTTAGCGAATGGGGCCTGCCCTGGACAGAGCATAAACTACTCCACTATACACCTTAGCTTGTGGTCCAGTTTTTGGGCCAAGCAGAATGAGCCTCTTCGTGACCCTTCGTGTCAATTCGTGGATGAATCTGAACCGTTCGAAGAATCGAAGCCCTCATTGCCAACGCACCCGGCATCGCACAGGACGCCTTCCGTCAACCCGGCCCCCTACTCCATCCGCAGCGCTTCCGCCGGATCGGTCCGGCCCATCCGCCAGGCCGGATAGAGTCCGGCCAGCAGCGCCGCGGCCAGCGCAACCAAAAACGCCTGCGTAAACTCACCCGCCGGCACCTGCATCGACAGCGTCCAGCCGAATGAACGCAAGTTGATGATGTAGACCAGGATCAGCGCCAGGATGAAGCCGGTCGGCAACGCCGCCAGCCCCGCGCTTGTCCCGATCAGGCCCGTTTCCAGCAGCGTCAGCCCCCACAGCTGACGCCGGGTCATGCCGGTCGCCCGCAGAACGCCGAGCTCCCGCGCCCGCTCCAGCTGCAGGCTCAGCAGCGTGCTGAGGATGCCGACGAACGCCACCAGCGTCGCCAGTAAACGCAAAGCCACCGTTATCGCAAAGGTGCGGTCGAACACCTCGAGCGCATTCAGCCTCACCCCCCGGTTGGAGCTGATCAGAAGCTCGGCCTTGCCCGCGTACGCGCGGCGCAGTGCGTTGACCGTCCCGTCCACGTCCGCTCCCGGTTCGACAAACAACGCCACTGTCGTAAGAAAGCGGTCGTTCCAGTGCCGCCGGTAGCTGCCATCGTCGATCAGTATCGTGGGATTCACGTCAAAGTCATAGGTGATGCCGGCAACGGGAAAGCTCTGCACGCCCCCATCCGTCAGGATCTCCAGCTTCTGACCGACCCCCAGATCGAATCGGTTCGCCATCGTCTCGTTGATCACGACCCCGCCGGCCTCGACCGCGGCCCAGGTGGCGTCCGTGTCGCCAACCGCAGCGCGGTAACGCCGGTCTGCCCCGGCCAGGTCCCGCAGCACTGCCGCCAGCTGGACGTCGGCCCGCCTGCCGTCCGGCATCGTCACCGAAACAGTGACCTCCCGGCTGGTCGAAAAGTCGACGATGGAGGGAAACGCGGCCAGTTCATCCAGCAGCGCAGGCTCCAAGGTTGCGTCGTTGCGATTCGGCCCCAGCGCCGGCGCCGAGACGAAGATGTCGGCCTGAAGGATCTCGTCAAGCCACTGCTCCACGGTCAATCGGAACGACACGATCATTACGCCCACGCCGATAATCACGCTGACCGCGACCATCAGCGCCGCGATCGCTACTGCGGTGCGCGACAGCGAGCGAATGATATTGCGCGGCGCCATCCGCGTCAGGATGCCGAGGCGTCGGCTCAGCAGCCTGTGCAGCAGCTCCATCAGCAGCAGCGTCAACGCCGGCGTCAGCAGCGCCGCGCCGAGAATTACGGCAAACAGCCCGGCGAACGCGACCGCCAGGCTCCACTCGGGCACCAGCATCCCCGCGCCAAGCAGGCAAAGCGCACCGCCCGCAGCGGTGAGACGCGGCAGCGCGCGCCGCGCCTTCTCCTCCACGTCCGAACGCTGCAGCGCGCCCGCGGGCGGCACGCTCGTCGCCTCGTAGGCCGGCACGACCGCCGCGAGCAGGGCCGCGCCGATGCCGCTCAGCGCGCCCTTTGCCAGCGTCCACAGCGGCACCTCGGCGTTACGCACCGCCACCACGAAAAAGAGGTCGTTGATCGTGCGCGTGACCGCCTCCACCGCGCCCCGCCCCATCAAAACGCCCAGCACCAGGCCGAGCGCCGTACCGAGCAGGCCGAGATAAGCCGCCTCCGTCAGAATCATGACAAAAAGCTCGCGGCGCGTCATTCCCAGCGCGCGCAGGATGCCGAGGACGCGGCGCCGCTGCACCACGCTGAAGCTCACCGTGTTGTAGATCAGGAACATCCCCACGACCAGGGCGAGAAGACTGAGCGCGGTCAGGTTGAGGCGGAACGCGGCGGTCATCTCCTCAACAGTGGCCGTGCGCGCCGATGGCCGGACGATGCGCGCGCCGGGCGGCAGGATCGCCTCGATTTCGCCCCGCTTCGCCGCGCCCCCGGCGTCCGTCGGCAGGATCAGGTCGATCCGGTCCAGGCGGCCGACCTTGCCCAGCGCCTCCTGGGCCGTGCTGATGTCCACGATCAGCAGGCCCTCCAGCGCCCTCCGGCTCAGTTCGTCCGTCGGCGCCAGCAGGCCGATAACCGTCAACGTCTGCTGGTGGGCACCGACCCCGACCGTCAGCTTCTGCCCCGGTTGCAGGCCGTAGCGCTCCGCCACCGACTGCCCGATCAACACGCTGTTGGGCTGTAGGAGAAAAGGCGCGAGGAAGTTGCCCGCGCCGGCGGCAGTCCCGTCGGTCTGGACCAGGCTGTCGCCAAGATAGCTGCGGAACGGCGGTTCGGCGAAAGGATCGATCCCGAGCAGGCGCATCGGCTGCCCGTCCAGCTGCGGCGCGCTGACGTAGCTCTCGACGACCGGCGCGCTCAAGCGAAAGCCCAGCTCGCGCCGCAGACGGGCGTAGACCGCCGTTTCCAGCCCGTCCGGCCCGCCGACGATCTGGTGCGTCGCCTTGCCCGTGACCTGCTCCGCGCCCAGGGCGAAGGCGCGGTTGGCAGAGCCGTTCGCCAGGTCGATCGCTACGATCATGGCCACACCTATCGCCACCCCGACGATCAGAAAGACCGACTGAAACGGACGACGCCAGCTATGTCTCCATGCCAGGCGCAGCAGCGGCCGTCTGATCATGCTGAAGATCCGGGAGCCCATTCGCCGCCCTGCTCGGTGACGAGCCGCCCCCGTTCGAGGAAAAACACCCTGTCGGCGAATCGGGCGATGTCCTGGTCGTGGGTCGCCATGATCAACGTTTTGCCCGCGTCGCGGCTCAGCTCCAGCAGTAGCTCCAGAACTGCTTCGCCGGTGCCTTCGTCCAGGTTGCCGGTCGGCTCGTCAGCCAGCAGCAGGACCGGGTCATGGATAAGCGCGCGCGCAATCGCCACGCGCTGCTGCTCGCCTCCGCTCAGCCGGTCCGGAAAGGTATCCAGGCGGTCGCCCAGGCCAACACGGCCCAACAGCGTTTCCGCCCGGCGGTGGCCCTTGCGGTCCTCGCCCGCAAGCTCGACCGGCAGTGCGACGTTCTCCAGCACCGTGAGCGTAGGGATCAAGTTGAAGAACTGGAAGACAATGCCGATGTTGCGGCGGCGGAAGAGCGTTCGCTGCCGCTCCTGCAGGGCCGTCAGCTCAACTTCGCCGCCGTCCTCGCGGACGAAAACGCGCCCGCCGCTGGGGCGGTCGATGCCGGAGATCAGGTTGAGGAGCGTACTCTTGCCGCTGCCTGACTTCCCGAACAGGCAGGTGAACTGGCCGACTGAAAAGGTGCAGTCCACCCCGTCCAGCACCTGCTTCTCCTGGCCGGCCTCAGTGTAGGACTTGCTCAACCGATCCAGCCGCACGAGCAGGTCCCGCTTGCCCTCCTCTGAGTCCTGTGCGCGGTTATTCATGATCTCCGGTCCATGTGCACTGCCTTGCCCTATGCTGCCCTCTCCACGTCATCACCCATTCTAGCAGTGTAGAGGAATCGCGCTGAAAACCTCTGTGAGGAAAGTGCCAATCGCGGTGGAGCCAGGGCTGAGGCGTCGGCGTTCAACCGAAGACGCCGGCTTCCGCCCCCTTACAGCCGGACACATTCCTTCACCGTTGGGAGCAAAGACAATACCAGCCCGAATCCACCTGTCGGGATTGACTTCTGCAGGTCTCGGTGATAGCCTTCGCGAGTCTGAGCCGGTCGCAAGCAACATGACGCGGGCGACAACGTTCGCAAACCATAGAGAGAGGATTCACATGAAGAGGGACCTGGACCGCCTGATGGCGGAGCGCAATCTGGACGGCTTCCTGGTAATGGGCGAAGGGCACGGCCCGGTAATGAAATATCTGACCAATGGCGGCTTCTTCGAAGGCGCCCTCCTCCTCAAGGCGCGCGGGGAAGAGGTGACGCTCGTGCACGGCATGATGGAGCGGGACACGGCCGCTGCCACCGGCCTCCGCACCGTCAACCGCGAGGAGCATTTCAACGGTTATGAGCTGCTCAAGGAGTTCAAGGGCGACCGGCTGGCCGCAAGCGCCGCCTACCTCGCGCGCGCGATGGAGATGATGGGGCTGCGCGGGCGGGTCGGCGTCTACGGACTGCAGGATGCCGGCGCGACGATGGCCCTGATGAGCAAAGTCCAGGAGATGATCGAAGAGATCGAAGTCGTCGGCGAATACGGCGAAACGCTCTTCAGCCAGGCCTTTGTCACCAAGGACGACGCCGAACTGGAGATCCTGAAACGGGCCGGACGGCTCACCTGCGCGGTCGTCGGCGAAGTGCAGGCATTCATCCAGGAGCATGCCGTCGGCCGCGACGAGACCGTCCTGAAGGCCGGCGGAGACCCGCTGACAATCGGCGACGTCAAGGAGTTCATGCGCGGCCGCCTGCACGCCAAGGGCCTGGCAGAGGACCACGGCACCATCTTCTCCCAGGGCCGCGACGCCGGCGTCCCCCACAACAGCGGCGACCCGGCCATGCCGTTGCAGCTGGGCCGCTCGATCATCTTCGACATCTACCCGACGACCGAGGAGGGCTACTTCCACGACATGACCCGCACCTGGTCGCTCGGCTATGCCACCGACGAGGTGCAGGCGGCCTACGACCAGACCAGGGAGATCTTCGACCGCGTGATGTCGGAGCTGGTACTGGGCCGGCCAACGCGGGAATACCAGGTCATGGTCTGCGACTTCTACGAAACGCACGGCCACAGGACCGTCCGCAGCCATCCGGGCACCGAAGAAGGCTATGTCCACAGCCTCGGCCACGGCATCGGCCTGGAGATCCACGAAGGGCCCCGCTTCAGCCACGCCCAGGGGGAAGACGCTGTTCTCAAGCCAGGCCACGTCGTCACGATCGAGCCCGGGCTCTACTACCCGAGCCGCGGCTTCGGCGTGCGCGTCGAGGACGCGGTCGCGTTCAACGAGGCCGGCGAAATGATCTGGCTGACCAACTATCCCTATGACCTGGTCGTTCCAATGCGAGGGTAACGAACGGAGACAATTGGAAAGGGGGCGCGGTGAGGGATGCCCACACCGCGCCCTACCATCCTATCAAGCTTAACTGTCGTCGGAACTTTCCCCTTCCTCCTCCTCTTCGGCCGGCCGCACGTCTCTGACCTCGAGCGTGTACGCCCCTTCCTCATCGCCCAGAGCCGAGCTGACTTCGACCGTCAGCACAAGGTCGCTGGGGACCTCCAGCTCCTCCAGCGCGGCGTTCGTATCGTAGGAATCGTCATCGGACATGATCGGGTCTTCGCCGCCGAGATAGAGCGCCAGGTAGGTGTCGAACTCCTCGCTGTTCACGAAGATGCTGATGACGTCGCCGGCCGAAAGCGGCAGCGTGTACTGCACCACGGTCTGGGCCGCCAGCGTCCCTGTAATCGTATCGCCGAGCGCGATTTCGCCGCCGTCGATCGTTTCGACCGCCAGCAGACTGTCCAAGTGCGCAACTGCCGCATCCAGCAGCACGTCGTCGTCCTCGTCCGCCAGCAACACCTCGGCGGTCACCGGAACCTCCACCGTCGGCGCCACACCCTTGCCTTCGATATGGATCTCGCCGTCGGCGTCGACCGCGCGGCCGATCGTGAACGTGAAGTACTCATCTTCAGGCATCTTAATGCTCTTGATGCTGCCGCCCAACCCGCCGGTCGGGTAGTGGCCGACGATGTCGGACCGGTCGTCGATCGTCATGTCGTAGCTAAAGAACTCACACGCGCTTAGACAGAACGGGCCGACAATCACAGCCACCTTGCCGTCGTAGCGCAAATTATCGGGCGGCAGATAGAACCGTTCCGAACCGTCCGGATTAAAGTAGAAACCGTCGTGATCGTCTTCATAGTAGCCGGTATTCCCCAGTACGTGCGGCTCATGATAGAAGTATGCGGCCATCTGATCGGCCAGGAAGCCGCTGCCGCCGCCGTTCTGCCGCATATCGATGATCAGCCCGCCCACGCCGTAGCGGTTGAGCGCCCGTATCATCCGCTCCCACAGCTGAATCGTCAGCAGGCTGTTGTCGGAGAAGCTGTCCAGCTTTACGTAGCCAAGGTCATTTTCCCCGTAATCGCCGGCTTCCAGCAGGCGGTAGTCGACCGGAAGCTCGAATCCCGTTAGACCCCTGGCGAACGAGGAGAACCTGAAGCTGTCATACTCGCTGATAACCTTCATCGTCTCCGTAACAACGCCGTCGGCGCTGATCCAGGACAACGCCACTTCCGTCTCGATCGGGAAACGTACCACGTAGCGCATCTGTTGCAGACGCTTGAAGTGCTCCGTGCTGAACGGCGCCGAGTGGGCGATGGCATCGTCGATGGCATCGGAAATCGCTACACCGTCGATGGCTGTGATCTCCGTTCCCAGGGTGATGCCGGCGGTCTCGGCCGGACTGCCTTCGCCGACAAAATTAACGATTATCTTGCCCTCGTCCGTCTCCCGGATCGCGATGCCCAAACCCCCGGCAATCGCCTGTTGGAAATCCTCGCGAATGAAGGAACCGCTCACGTGCCCGTCGGGGATCGACCAGCCGAAGTCCCGCAGCGCACGCTGATAGTCCATGCTATCCTCGGCGTCTGCCGCGGCCTGGAAACGGGGCAAAAACTCGGTCCGCTTCGCCTCCCAGTCGATCTCCTTGTATTCCGTAAAGGCATACTCCTTGATCAGGAGATCAACCAGTGAATTGAAAGCGTCAGGGTAAGATTGGTCCGAATAATCGACCTCCGCGATGCCCTGCGGCTCAATCAGGTCGACAACAGGGTTGCGGGAACGGTCAAAAGTGAACGGCTCCGCGTCCATATTGACGATCGTATAGCCCTGGGGCAGCGTAACGATCGGATCGTCCTCGGTGAACAGAAGCCCGTCTTCGCCGAATCCGGAGGGGAAGCCCTGCTCGTCATCGGGCGCGTAGACAAGAAAGATGCCGCCGACGATCTCCTTCTCTGTCTCGATGTCCTCGCTGATGCGGGTCGAGGCGTAGGCGGTCGACCAGCCGCCTCCGTGCAGATCGCGCTCCTCCAGGAAAGGATCGCCAAAAGTATTGTCCCAGTACGCGATCGCGAAGACCTGGACACCCTGGTCTTCCGTGTCGTCGTTATCAACGTCGGAATAGGTGCCTGCAGGTTCGATCGGCAACGCAATCGAATATGTGAACGGCGAGGTGAAAAAGTCCGACGTGATCTGTCCAATCGTCTGCGACGCGACCGGCATCAGGAAATGTTCGTTTCGATCGACGAACCCGGCCTGGTCTTCGAGGATGATCATCGGTTGCGCCACCCCGCTAGTAAAGTAGGGGTACGAATAGTCAACCTGCCCTGTTATTCTGACCGCGCCGCCGTCGTCATTGACGATTGGGGCCGCCGGCGGCGGGTCGCTGTTCCCCTGCGCGTACACGGCTGCTCCAAGCATCAGACTCAGAAGCAGCGCCGCAGCAATCGCGGCCAGCATTCGTTGGGCCGTTCGTGTCTTCATAGTTATCTCCTGGCATCCTTTTGCGGCCCCGGTGGAACAGGCCCTGTATACGACGCGTCCGGACTAGCCTGTGCCGGCCAAACGCGCTTTCTCAAACTCAATCATATCATCCAGAATATCCGGCAACAAAAGGGAAGGCGTCCAGCCGGTAGCCGCTTTGATCTTTGAAATATCCGGCACGCGCCGCCGCATGTCCTCAAACCCCGGCGCATAGGCCTCACTGTAGGGAACATTGCGGATCGAAGACGCTGAACCGGCCCGCGCTACTACCTGCCGCGCCAGGTCGCCAATCGAGACCTCGAAGTCGCTGCCCACGTTGTATATCTCTCCGCTTGTGGCAAGCGGTTCGTCAAGCAGGCCCAGCAGCGCCCGCACAACGTCGGACACGTGACAGAAGCAGCGGGTCTGGGCGCCGTCACCATATACGGTCACCGGTTCGCCGCGCAGCGCAAGGTTCACGAATCGCGGTACGACCGCCCCGAAGCGGCCGGTCTGACGCGGCCCGACGACGTTGAAAAAGCGCACGATCGTGACCGGCAGACCAAACTCCCGGTGCGCGGCGAGGCCCAGGAACTCGTCCAGGAGTTTGCTCGCCGCGTAGCCCCACCGGCTGCGGCTGGGCGGTCCCAAAAGCAGGTCGTCTTCTTCGGCGAAGGGCAGGCCCGCGCCCTTGCCGTATACCTCGCTCGTGCTGGCAAAGAGCGTACGGCAGCCGAAGCGCCGGGCCGCGCCCAAAAGCGCGTGCGTCCCCAGCACGTTGGTCTCAATCGCCGCAGTCGGACGCTCCAGCACAAGATGAACGCCGACGGCAGCCGCGAGATGCACGATCGCGTCGGCGCGGCCGGCCAGCCGGTCGAGAGCGGCATGGTCGTCCAGCCCACCTTTGGTAAAGGAAAAACGGGGATTGTCCTGCAGGCGCCGGATGTTTCCGATCGAGCCTGTGCTCAGATTGTCGAGAACGGCAACCGATTCGCCCCGGTCGAGCAGCGTCTCGGCCAGATGGCTGCCGATGAAGCCGGCCCCGCCGGTTATCAAAACTTGCATGGGCGTCTCTTGCCGCTGCCGAACTTCGAAACAGTTTCAGTCTAGCCAATCGCGCCACATCCGGCAACGGGTGTGCAGACGGGCGAGCTGTCAGTGGCGGAAATGCCGCGTTCGCGTGAAAGCCATCACCAACCCCAGCCGGTCGACCGCCGCGATAACTTCCTCGTCCCGGATCGAACCGCCCGGCTGCACGATCGCATCGATGCCGTGCGCGGCCGCGGCCTCGATGCCGTCGGCGAATGGGAAGAAAGCGTCCGACGCCATGGCCGCGCCCTTCGAGCGCTCGCCCGCCTTGTGCCCGGCCAGCATCACCGAGTCCACGCGGCTCATCTGCCCCGCGCCAACGCCCACCGTCGCCCGCCCCTTTGCATAGACGATCGCATTGCTCTTGACATGACGGCAGACCCGCCAAGCGAAAGCCAGATCGGCCAGCTGCTCCTCTCGCGGCCGGCACTCGCTGACGACCTGCCAGTTGGCCGGATCCAGATCCTCACGGCTGCTGTCAAGCTCCTGTACGAGCGCGCCGCCATAGACGCTGCGGATGCTGAGAGGATGCCCTGCCGCGCCGGTCGCACGCAGGATGCGCAGGTTTTTCTTTCGCCCCAGCAGGGCCAGCGCCTCCTCATCAAAGGAGGGCGCGGCGACAATTTCGATGAAGAGCTCGCTCATGAGCTCAGCGGTCGCAACGTCCAGCCGGCGGTTTACCGCGACGATCCCCCCGAATGCGCTCACCGGATCGGAGGCCAGCGCATGCTCGTAGGCCGCGGCCAGCGTATCGGCTGATGCCAGCCCGCACGGGTTGCTGTGCTTGATGATCGCCGCGGTCGGCGCGTCGAAGTCCTGCGCCGCCTGCCAGCTGCCATTAAGGTCCAGCCAGTTATTGTAGCTCATCTCCCGGCCGTGAAGCTGCTCGAAGGCGGGCCCCTCGTCGCCGGCAAAGCGGTAGAGCGCCCCTTGCTGGTGGGGATTCTCGCCGTAACGCATCGCCTGGACCCGCTCCAGCCGTAGATCGATCTGCGCCGGCAGCTCAGCCTCGCCCGCCGTAGAGACTGTAGCCGGCGGCTCCCGCCGCGCCAAGTAGCCTGCGATGGCTGCGTCGTAACCTGCAGTATGCCGGAATGCCTTCAGCGCCAGCTCCCGTCGCGTCCCGCCGTCCAGCCCCCCCTCGGAAAAGGCCAGCGCCACCCGATCATAGTCCGACGGCTCGCAAACAACCGCTACCGATTCGAAATTCTTGGCCGCGGCGCGCAGCAGGGCCACACCGCCGATATCGATCTGCTCGACCGCGTCGGCCAGAGACACATCCCGCGCAGCGACAGTCCGCCGGAAAGGGTACAGGTTGACGACCACCAGGTCGATCGTGGGCAGCCCGTGCCGGGCCAGCTCAGCCAGATGCTCAGGCGTGCGCCGGGCGAGAATGCCCCCGTGGATGGCCGGATGGAGCGTCTTCACCCGTCCCCCGAGCAGGTCGGGAAAGCCGGTCAACGCCTCGGTCGGCGTAACCGGCAGGCCGGCATCCGCGAGCTGGTCTGCCGTCCCTCCGCTGGCTATCAGCTCAACGCCCGTCTCGTGCAGCTTTTGCGCAAACGGGGTCAGTCCGCTCTTGTCGGAAACGGAAAACAGTGCGCGCAACGCCATGCGAATTCTCCTGTCGGAACGGCGCGGCCCGGGGCAAACAAAAAGGGCAGTCGGAATCTACCAACTGCCCCAGCCCAGGCGTTCGACTGTGCAAATCAGAGATGATTCTCCCCGGCAATTCCTCTCCCCTGTGGTATCTCTCCACACAAGCCGCCAGTCGAGGAGCCGGTCTCTGTTGGAGTCTCATGTTAGCACGATTTCGCCCCCGGCCACAAACTGCCGGGCATATCCGTGTGCAGTCCAGAATTGGAGGAAGGATTCCCACGTCTCGGGTAGCAGCCGCGCCATTCACGGCCCCTGCAGTTCCTGGCCACTGCCCACTGGCGACTGACCACCGGCCACTGCCGCTCGGACGGTCGGGCCGTTCCGGCCCTCCCTTGTGCGGGGGGACTCCCCCCGCAACGCCCCCCGTAGCTATACCACCGTGCGTGCGCGGTTCCAGCTTGCCGTCAACGCCAGTCGTTTCGACGCCACCGTACGTGCGCACTGCCGGCGTGTCGCCAAAGCCAGCGTGGACATTGCGGCTGTGTGTGCGCGTAGCCAGCTTCTCCGTTCGAGTTTCGACGATTCGAGTTCCGAGTTTCGGCAGTTCCAGCCACCGCTGGAATGAACTCCCCGCCCGACGATTCCCATCCCAAAAGTGGGCTGCACTCGACATATCTTGCCAGGTTGACTTCGATTCGGGGCTCACTGCATTCTCCAACTTTGATGCGACCGCAAGACACGAAAAATGCCATGATCCCCCTGCCGTCTGCTATACTAAGCGAAAGTTCGGACAGAGTCTTTTCGCACGGCCTCAAGGAGAGTATCGATGAGTGATGCTGCAGCAGCGCGTGGCGATATTGCCGTTTCCGGCCTGGCCGTCATGGGCCAGAACCTTGTGCTCAACCTGGAGCGCAACGGCTTCAATGTCGTGGTCCATAACCGCACGACCTCCAGAATGACCGACTTCGTGGCCGGGAACGTCGGCAAGAAGCTGATCCCCGCCGTGACGCTTGAAGATGTCGTGGCCGGGCTCAAGCGGCCGCGCCGCATTCTGTTGATGGTGCAGGCCGGCCGGCCGGTCGACGCCGTGCTCGATTCACTCGTCCCCCTACTGGAAGACGGCGACATCGTCATGGACGGCGGCAACAGCTACTTTGCCGATACCGAACGGCGCAGCAGGGATCTGACCCAAAAGGGCCTGGTCTACATGGGCGTCGGCGTCAGCGGCGGCGAGGAGGGCGCGCTCTGGGGCCCGTCCATCATGCCTGGCGGCGCGCCCGAGGGATGGGCGTCCGTCGGACCGATGCTGCGCGCAATCTCCGCCAAAGCCGAAGAGGACGGACAACCCTGCGTTACCTACATCGGCAGCGGCGGCGCGGGCCACTATGTCAAGATGGTGCACAACGGCATCGAATACGGAGACATGCAGCTCATCGCCGAGGCTTACGATATCCTGCAGCAGGTCCTGAAACTCAGCGCAGCGGAGCTGTCCGACATCTTCGCATCCTGGAATGAAGGCGAGCTGGACAGCTTTCTCATCGAAATCACCAGCAAAATCTTCCGCCGGATCGACGAAGAAAGCGGCAACCCGCTCGTGGACATGGTGCTGGATAAGGCCGCACAGAAGGGCACCGGCAAGTGGACCAGCCAGAACGCAATGGACCTGGGCGCGCCGATCCCAACCATCAACAGCGCGGTCACGGGACGTATCGTTTCGGCGTTGAAAGAGGAGCGTCTGGTCTCTTCGGGCCATTTGCCCGGCCCGGAGGCCGGGCCGTACGACGGCGACCGCCAGGAGCTGATCGACGCCACGCGCGACGCGCTCTACGCCAGCAAGATCAGCGCCTACGCCCAGGGGATGGCGCTGCTGCGGCAGGCCAGCGAGGAGTACGGATACGGGCTGAACCTGGGGGAAATCGCCGCGCTCTGGCGGGCCGGCTGCATCATCCGCGCCCGCTTCCTCAACCACATAACCGACGCCTACAACCGCAACCCTTCGCTGACGAATCTGCTGCTGGACGACCAGTTCCGCGCCGCCGTCACACAGAGACTGCCCGCCTGGCGAAACGTGGTCCAGCTGGCCGTCGCACGCGGTATCCCCACGCCGGCCTTCAGTGCCAGCCTGGCCTACTATGACAGCTATCGCAGCGCCCGCCTGCCCGCCAATCTGATTCAGGCCCAGCGCGACTTCTTCGGCGCTCACACCTACGAGCGTACCGACCGCGCAGGGATCTTCCACAGCGAGTGGGAATAGCCGGCGTTTGCCAGGGAAAGCATCTGATTTGAGGACTCTTCGACTCTCCCGGCTCAACGGCTGGCATGCGGCCGTCCCCCTAATCCTGCTCTTCGGCGCCTGGTGGATCTGGATCAGCCGCCCTCCGGTCGACCTGTCGACCTTCGATGCGCCCAAACCCCTGCTGCACCATCCGGCGCCAGATTTCTCACTGCCGCTCTATCGCGGGAACGACGCCGAAACGAGACAGTTTATCCTGTCAGAACTGCGGGGAACGCCGGTCGTGTTGAACTTCTGGGCGACCTGGTGCGGGCCTTGCCGCAGGGAGTTTCCCGCGCTGCAGGCCGCGGCCGCCCGCTACGGGGTATGCCCGGCGGCAAGCTTGAACGCCGATAACAACGCGCAGTGTGTCCTCATCGTCGGCGTAAATCAGGGGGAGACCGCGTCCACGGTCGAGCGTTTTCTGACCGAAATCGGAGGAGAAACAGGCGGTCCCGTCACGACAGCGGATGGGGATACGGACTTTTCCCAACTCTCGATCGCATTGGACACCGGCCTGGATGTGGGGCAACTCTACAATGTACAGGGATTGCCCCTCACCTACTTCATCGACGCCGACGGCGTCATCCGCAGCGTTTGGTCCGGCGAGATGAACAGCGTCATCCTGGCGGAAAATATCGCCGACATACTGCAGTGAAACCAGAGCAGGCGAGGCTTGCCGCGGTTCTCGATCGCCTGAGAATCGACCGCGTAACGCCACTGGACCGGGGTATGACCTCGGCGGTCTACGCCATCGGCGACGGCCGCGTCCTGAAAATACACAGCGGCCGCGTGGAACAGGACCATCTGCCATCCCTATAGGGCTTATACCATCGCTTACACCGCGATTCACTCCCCTTCGCAGTGCCGCTCATCCACGAACACGGCGCCGGCGCCGGCATTTGCTACCACATCGAGCGCCGCCTGCGAGAACTGTAGCGTACAGCTTCGGGTTAAGTCCGCACGCCCTTCACCGCCCAGCCCTAGACATCTTTCTTCGCCGCGTACGGCCCGAACAGGTGCAGCAGGAAGACCCACACAAGCATCAGGTCCGGCAGCGCGTAGGAGGCATCGATCAGCCCGTGGCCCAATGCCGCGGTCGTCGCCCCAAGCGCACCGACCGCGAGCGCGTCTGCGGTCGCGGCCCGCCACATGGCGCGTATGCCCAGCCACAGCCAGGCCGCAGCCAGCGCAAGGCCCGGCAGTCCGACGCGGGTCCACCAGTCCAGCAATACGTTATGCGGATGATTGAGACTTGGATCGCGCCACGCCGCAGGCAGGATGTAGCCGCTGCGATAGCTGTACAGAAAGTTGTCCGGTCCCACGCCGAGCCAGGGATGATCTAGCGCCATCTGCACGCTGCTGCGCCAAAGACTGAGACGCAGGCCTCCTGTGCTTTCCGGTCCGAAATCCAGCAGGCTGCGGAACCGCTCTGCGCCGAGAAAAGGTACCAGGCCCACCGCCATCGCTGCAGCCACCGCCGCCAGCCCCCATCCCCACCATGCCGGCAACCGCAGGCTACGCCCGCCCTGAAGCCGCCGTCCCGCCGCGCCAAGCCCCAACAGCATCGCCGGCAGCCCCAGAAAAAGCGCCCCCTTGCTGAAGGTCAGAAGCAGCGCCGCCAGCTGGGGGATTGTGAGCAGGAGCCCGACGCCCGCGATCCACGCTGAGTGCTGCCGCGATGGTTCAACCGCCGGCGTCCCGCCCGCCGCTTCGCCGCCGGCGGCATGGCCATCGCCCTTTCTGCGCGCGCTGAATATGGCCAGCCCCAGCCCGACCGCAGCCGTCCGTTCCAGGTAGAGCGCCAGGTTGTTGGGGGAACCGTAAAGCCCGCGCACGCGATTGACGCCCTCTGCCTGGATTATGTTCTGCTCGGCAACGTACTGCCACAGGCCGGTGACGGCGACGAACGCCCCGCCGGCCAGCCACGCCAGGGCAAGTATGGTACGGGTCGCGCTGATGTCAGTTGCGCTCCGCAAGGTCGCGTGCAGGAGCAGCGCGAACATGGCCGCGCTCAAAAACACCGTTCGCCACTCGCGCGCCGCCACGTCCCTCTGCTCCGCGGCGACGGCCGCGACCAGGGCCAGCCCGACCACAAGTAAGATGAGCAGGTTGCGCCTGTCGCCGCCTGACCCGTGCGCGTCGCCGGCAAGTTGGATCCCCCCCAACATGCGCACGCCAAAGAGCGCCAGGCCGCCATAGATCCCGACTTCGATCAGATTCAATGCCCGCCCCGGCAGAACAGGCAGCGGGTGGAGGTAGAATGGCAGGCCGAACAGCAACGCCCCGGTCCACAGCACCGGCCGCGGCAGCGCAGCGATACCGAGCACGACCAGGCCGGCAATGACGACAATCCAGCTCTGAATGAGAACGCCCGCGCCGGTTATGGCAACGCCCGCGACCGCCGCGAAAATGGCGCGGGGCCAGGGACTGGTAAATGGACCGATACTCAGACCCAAGAGTTGCCGAAAGACAACAACCTTAATCACCTGGGGGCCGACGCTCTCTCCCTCGGCAGCTCCCTCGCTATCGTCGGCCTGTGAGGCCGCCGCCCGCCGCTCTGCCAGCCAGGTGCTCACCGCCGACGCGGCCAGCCACCCCCCCAGAAGTGCCGCCAGCACACCCGGCCACTGCGGAAGCGGCTCGGGCGGCAGCGCATCGACGGCCACACCGCGCAAAACGGTCTGCCCCCATCCGCGCCAGACTTCGACCACCGCTCCGTGCGGCCCCTCTCCTGCCGCTCGATGAACGAGCAGCCACTCGGCCGACGGACCGGAAGGCGTATGTTTCTCGGGTGAAAAAAGTGGCTTGTAGCCGCTCGGTTGTCCGCTGCTGTCCGGGTTGCCGCCCAGAACGGGCAGGCGGTTGGCCGGCCCGCCGTCCACACTTACGAAAACATAGCCCCAGTAGTCGCCCAGAGCCAGCTGCAGCGCAAGATCGCGGCCGTAATATCGAAAACTCATGCGCCCCGACGGCTCCGCCCAGGGCGACGCCGGCTCGGTCGTGTCGGCCCCCTCCGCGGAGACCAACCAGCCGGCCTCATAGCTGAAAGCCGGGTCGTCCATCGACGCGATCGCACCGCTGCGGAGCACTTCGCGTCCGCCTCCTGCAGCCGGCTCTTGCGGTCGGTCAACGGACGTGTCCGCCGCTTGTCGAAATAGCGGAGAAAATGTATCCGCCTCCAAACCAGCCAGCCAGCCGGCGGCAAGCGCCAGCAACACAAGCCCAGCCAATAGATTCGCCCGGCGAGAAAAGGGAAGCGGAGACACCATGATAGAAACGATGGTATCACACGCAGCGCCATCGAAAGAACAGGCGGCCTCCCGTGCCAATCCCTGCCGCAAGGCAACTTATTGGCCCGTTGTGTCGTCAAGAGATATATGCCGGGAGTTCGTCACCAAACTACAGCAAATCGCCAGGACGTGAGGAGCAGGCAGATGAAGAGCCAGAAATCATCCGGAACGGCCATAGGCCTTGTCACCCTGATGGCCTTGACCCTGATCGTAATCTCCATCGTGATGACCGCGACACCCGCGCCGGCCGCTCAGGCGAGCGAAGGGAGAGTCGCCCCCGTAAGCTCCCATTCTGTAACGGTGGTCGGCGAGGGAACCGTCTCCATCGACCCGGACATCGCCACCGCCAACATCGGCGTGGAAGTGATGCGTCCTTCGGTGAAAGAGGCCAGCGCCGCGGCGCAAGAGGTCATGGATAGCGTGCTCAACGCGCTGCTGGCGCAAGAAATCGACGAGGTCGACATTCAGACAAGACACTTCAGCATCTATGCCGAACGTTTCGGCCCGGAGGGACTGCTGAACGAGGACGAGACCCGCTACCGCGTCAGCAACACTGTCTACATCACCATACGGGACCTGGCCAGTATCGGCGACGTCCTGGATGCCGCCATTGACGCGGGCGCCAACAACGTATACGGCGTCGACTTCAGCCTGGCCGACCCGACCTCGGTTGAGTCCGAGGCGCGCGCGCAGGCCGTCGCCGACGCACGGTCCAAGGCGGATGAACTGGCGGAACTGATCGGAGTTGAGGTAAGTAGTGTAACCGGAATCAGCGAGATCATCGGCCAGGGCGGCGGCTTCTACGGCGGCAACTTCGCCCAGATGGCGATCGCCGAAAGCGCGAGCGGCATCGGCCCAATCAACCCCGGCGAACTCATGCTGACAATGCAGCTGCAGATCACCTACGAGCTGCGCTGAAGCAGACGGCTCAACCCTCAGTCAAATCACAGGCCGCAGCTCGCGGATTCTCCCAAAGCGGGACGGCCGACGCGGCGTACCTCCCTCTCTGGGTTCGCACAACCGCTACTTGCTCGCCTGGTAGCTCTCCAACACGCTCGGCGCTGGCCAAGGCCGCTGGCTGAGGAACCCGGTTTGGCGTCAATTGTCGGTGCGCCGGCGACAGAGGCGGTAGGGGGCCATCGCGCCCCCCGGCCTCGCTCCGTTCCTCTCGCTGACTGCGAAACCACCGCCAACAAGACACCTTCCACGCACGCTGTTGGGCCGCATGGCGTACCCTATTAGCGCGGGTAGAGGCGGGTGTAGTGGTAGTAGTGGGTGAGGATGCGCCTGAGGTAGCGGCCGGTCTCGGCGTAGGGGAGTTTGTAGATGAAGAGGGCTTCGTCGGGCGCGGTGTAGTGGAACCAGGTGTAGGCTTTGCCGGGGCCGGCGTTGTAGCCGACGAGGGCGGCGACGTCGTTGTTGTGGGCGAAATCGCGCGCCCAGCGCAGGTAGTATGCGCCGAAGCGGATGCTGACAATGGGGAAGTAGAGGAGCTCGGTGGAGTAGTTGGGGTAGTTGAGGCGTTGTGCGATCTCTACGCCGGTGCTGGGGATAATCTGGGTGAGGCCGATGGCGCCGGCGTAGGAGCGCGCCTGCGGCTCGAAGATGCTCTCCTGCAGGACGAGGCTGTAGAGGAGCCGGGGGTCGAGCCCAAAGTCTGATGCGTTCGTCGCGACGAGGCGGGCGAAATGTCTGGGGTAGGCGAGACGCTGGAGGAAGAGCGGGGTCTCGGCGATGCGTTCGGCCGGGCTGAGCTCGATTAGACGGTTGGCGGCGGAGATTGTAAGACGGTTGGCGCCCAGGGCATCGAAGCGCAGCATGAGGGAGTAGAGGGCGGCCGGATCGTTGAGATAATACCAGTAGACCAGTTGGAGCAGGTACAGTCCTTCGGCGCGGCGGCCCAGTCTGACGAGCAGCTCTCCTTTGATGAGGATGGGGCCGCCGGGAACAGACTGTGACCGGCCCCACTCTGCGTCCGGGAAGCCATGCGGGCCCTGCAGCCAGTTTTCTGCAAAGGCGCGGCTGCCGTCGTCGCCGGTAAGGGCGGACACAGGCTTTACGGTAGCGCCGATGCGGGGGACGAAGTCCTGTCCCGGCCGGTGGGCGTCGGCTTCCAAAGCGGCCAGGACACCGTAGAAGGTCTCAGGCGCGCGGGCGGCGAGCGCCAGCCAGAGGGAGCGGGCGGCGGCGAATTCGCCCTGGGCATGGCGGGCGCGGCCCAGCCAGTAGGTGGCGAAGTCGGGCTGGGCGTTGGGGTAGTGGGTAAGCAGCCGTCTGAAGGTGTTGGCGGCCTGTGCATAGCGGCCGCGTTCGAAGGCGCCGATGCCGGCGAGGGCCAGTCCATCGGCGGCGCGGCTGCTGGCGGGAAAGGCGCTGGCGAGCGTGAGCAGATCGGCGACGGCCTCGTCGAAGGGGTCGGGAGCGACGCCGGCAGGGGGCGCGCCGGCTTCGAGCGAGGAGCGCGCGCTGAGCCAGAGGGCTTGGGGGGCGAGGGGATCGGCAGGGTATTGGCGGGCGAAGGTGCGGTAGATGCGGCGGCCTTCGTCGGGCGCGCCCTCTGCGGAGGCCAGCTGGGCAAGCGCCAGCCAGGCGTCGCCGAAACAGGCGCAGTCGGGATGGTTTTCCAGCACCTGTTCGATGGCGAAGCGGGCGGCGGTCCACTGCTCCAACCCCATCTGGGCGCGGGCGATACCCAACCAGGCTTCCCCGGCGCGGGTGTCCTGCGGCGACTCGTCGAGGAGGCGTTCAAAGGCATAGGTGGCCGGCAGGTAGGCTTGGGCGAAGAGGCTGACCTCGCCGCGCAGGAAGAGGTCGACGGGCACGTTTCTGTTGACCAGCTGGACGAGAGAGAAGTAGGCGGCTTCGCTGGCCGGCTCTGCAGTGAGGGCCGATTTCCAGCGGGCGACAGCGGTCTCTTCGTCGCCGGCGGTGGCATAGGCGATGCCGGCGCGGTAGAGATAACCGGCGCGGTAGATGGGCCACTGGCCGAAGCCGGGCAGATCGTCGCGGTCAGGGAATGCTTCATCGGGGTCCGGACCTTCCCTGTCGGAATCGGGGTTGCTGAGGATCTCATCGTAGACGGAGGCGGCCTCATTCCAACGCTCCAAGTTTTCGAGAACGCCGGCCAGCCGGTCGAGCAGACGGGTCTTTTCGCGCCTGTTCATGGCGTGATTGGCGGCCTGGCGCAGCGCGCTGGCGGCCGGCGACAGTTCACCGGCGGCGAGCCAGGCATCGGCGACAGATTCTTCGACGACGTCGATAAGCTGGGGGCGCTTTTCCAGGAATGCGCGGTAGGCGGAGACGGCTTCGGCGGAACGGCCCACGCCGGCCAGCGCTTCGGCGCGCAGGAAAATGCCGTCGATCACGCGCTGGGCGACGGCATCGCCGTCTGCGGGCTGGGGGCCGCTACTGTCTGCCGGCAGCAGGTCGCCCAGGCGCTGGAGCCGTTCGAGCGCGTCGAGCGCCGCGCTGGGTTCGCCGCCGGCCAGATAGGCCAGGGCCAGCTGATAGAGCAGGGCGCTGCGTTCCTGCACGGGGGCGGCGGCGGGCGTTTCCTGCGGTTGAGCAGGCGCTGTCTGGAGTTCGGCCAGCGCGGTTTCCAGCAGGCGTTGCTCGTGGCTGTAGTCGCCGATACGATGGAGGTAGGCGGCCTGCTCGAGAAGGGATGCCGGAGCGAGCGGCTCTGCGGACGCGGGCGGACGGGGGGTCGGGGTATGCGGGGACGGTGGCGGCGGAGATGTTGCCGGCGGTTGCCGGGTCGGGACCTGCGTCGGGGCCCGGGAGGTTGGTGTAGCGAAATTGGCAACGGCCGTCAGCGCGGCGGTCGGCGTAGGTTGCGCGCGTCTGTTGCGGCAGCCGGCCAAAAGCAGGACGAGCAGGAGCAGACAGGTGAAGGAGCTGGCGAGACGGAATCTTCCCTCCGGCCGGGAACGGGATGGGGTCGGGGTGCTGTTCAACGGGTTGCCCTGCGTATGACGGTTCGCCCCAGCCGGCTTGTTTCAAAAATCGCCGAGGGATGACCCTGTTCAGTTCTCGTCGTGAATCAGACCCATGCGGTTGAGTCGAGCTTGCACGAAGCCGCTTTCTTTTCATCATACAGTCTCAAAATGTCTTTGGCGTGTCTTTCAAGCTCCTTTTCGTGGCAAAATTATGTCAATTTGTCTGGAATTAGCTGAATGCGAGTTGCTTTGACCTGTATGAGCTACTGGAGGGAACGTTGCGAAAAGGGTGGTTGCCTCCTGATGTCATGGTGATTATTCATCCTTCCGCCCCAACAGTGCGCTCATTTCGGCCCCCGCCGCTCGCGGTCCTGGTTGCCGTCGTGCCAGCCCTCCACAAAGGCGTAGCCAATCAGATGTTCCCGGCCTTTCAGCCTGATAACCCCCATGTTGAAAGGCTCGCCTTCAAACCCGTCACGGTAGCCCTGCAGATAGCTGGCCGCCAGATGGCTGGCGTACATTTCGGCGCGTTCGTAAAGGCGCCTTGGTCGTCTGTGCTCGGGTCCGTTGGGCATGGCACTGTCTCCTTACTTGAGGCTTGCCAGCAGGCGTTCGCGGGCATCGTCGCCGGGGAAAACATGGGCATTCCGGTCAATTGCTTAAACCAGCTCCTCTCGTCGATTACAATGACCCAAACGCCGCCAGAAAATCCTTTCTGCATCGTCCAGCGCATCAGTCCGCCTGCTTCAGCCACCAGCTGTATCACTTACTCTTAGGCCGTATCGGCATGATTGACCTCTCCTCCGGCTGAGACGTTCTTCAAATTTGGGCAAAACGTCCATGATTCCAGTCCGGCCGCCCCCCGTTCCACATGGCCAGTTTGCTCAAGCTTTACCCGGGTACACGCCCGCAGGGCGCACGGGAGGCTGGCCGGTTTATTCGGGCGAACAGGACACCCCGTCCTGGCCGGACAGGAAGTCAAAGGTCCAAAAGTATAGATGCGAATGGGGCGTGATGCTGGGAACGTCGCCGATGAAGGTGAGGCTGTTGTCTTCGTGCGAGACTTCGAGCGAAGCTGCGTTGACTTGGTTCATTTCGATGAAATTGTCATCATCGTTGTAGTCGTATCGCCACACTTCGGTCCGAAGTGCGTGTGCAAACGGCCTCATGCCTGTCTCGGTTTCTGAAATCGGTATTCCAAAAAGGGATAGGGAGCCGAGTGCGTAATCGAGTGGCGGGGCATGGTATTCGTCTAAGTCGTCCTCGGGTATTGTGTCGACATCGATTTCGACGATCCACATATATTCAATAGTGCCGGGATCGACGCCTTCGCGGCCGATCGTCAGTTCTTGGGGGATTCCTCTGAGGTAGATGGTAGCGGTTAGCGTTTCTCCGGCGAGGCTGGCTTCGATGCCGACAATGTCGATATAATCCGGCAGTTCGGCGGAGGATGGGTCCTGAACGTTCTGGCCTGGCCGGATGCTGAGATACCCGTGCGGGCAGTCGGCTGCGGCAGGTCCGGACGGCCCGGGTTCGGGCGTTTTGTGAACGCAGGCGCAGATGAGAAGGGCGATGAAAGAGATGGTTGAGCGCAGCTTCAAGGTGTTTCCTCCGGTATGCGTATCCGGCCGCCCGCCGCAGCTACGATCGCGTAACCGTCCAGCCGCGCGGCGCGAGCCGGCGATGTCGCCTCTCCGGCCGCGGTCGTTTCAACCAGATCGTAGGGGACCCCGGCGCGCTCGAAGGCCGCTTTTGCCTCCCCGGAGACTCGCTTGCCGCGCCCCCGTTCGGTGTAAGGATTGAGTATGATTTTCACAGTTTCCATTCAGATGCTCTCCTGCAGGAGCGCACAGGGGGCGGCCAGGGATGCCAGGCCAAGACCTCCGTTCCTTTCCCACAACTTCCTCGGCCTATCGGCAGTCTGACCTCCTTGTCCCGAACTGTTTACACCTGAGCACAGCCAATCAGCCTCCACATTGGCGGCTAACTGACGTACGGCCTGCCGGCTCGAGGGCCTTTGAGATCTGCGGGAACACCTTCGGTCCGGCAGGATCTTTCAGACGGATGTTGGTTCTCTTTTCCGTGGCGAACACTCGACCTCTACCCACAGGTCTTCAACGCCGCGCAACACGAGTTGACATTTGGCCACAGGTTCAGACAGCAAACGTATCAAGCTGAACCGTTGAAGAAGGCTGGCGCAGGAGATGCGCGCTTCCGGCAGCGCCAGGGGCGCACTGAGACAGTAGTAGGTGCCGCGGCCAGAGGATATGTGGCCCTTTTCGCGGCGGGCAATATCAAGGACGCTGGGGGCGGGGAAGACCTTGGGGCCGCAATTGGCGGCCCCTGACAAGGCCATGATCCGCTGGCCAGCCCTGTACCGCTTTCCCTTGAATTCCATGTCTTCACGAACGACGCGGATATTGAGCTGGACAGGACTGTCGTAGCGCAAAAGCTCATTGATGGCCGATTCGAGCAGATCCGGCCTCTCTCGAAGTCGTTGCAGTTGATCGGGATGCCGGAGCAGCGCCAGCATGCCGTTGCCGATCAGGTTGCGTGTGGTCTCGTTTCCGGCCGCCAGAAGAAGCATGAGATTCCCCACCGGTTCGTCGTGATTGAGACTGTCGCCTGCTTCTTCTGTGGCGACCAGGGCGCTCACAAGATCGTCTTCGGGGCACCGTCGCCGCTCTTCAATTACATCCTCGAAGTATTCGACAATCTCGTCGGAAGACCTCTCCACCCGCGCTGTCTCTTCGTCGGTGAGGATTGGCTCGACCGCCGACGCAATGTCGTCAGACCAGCCTCTGAAGCGATCGCGGTCCTGTGCCGGGATGCCCAACATTTCGGCAATGACGATATCTGGCAACGGATATGCAAACTCGCTTATCAGGTCGAATCTGCCCTTGCCGGCAAGTGCATCAAGGAGCACGCCGACGGTCTCTTCGATGCGCGGGCTGAGCGCGGCTACGGCTCTGGGCGTAAAGGCTTTGGAGACCAGCGCACGCAGGCGCGTGTGATCGGGGGGGGGTCGAGATCGAGCGTCGTCCGCCAAGGTGCAAATACCAGTTTGTTCTCACCGCTCGGGAACAGCTTGTGGTAAAGCAGCACGGCCTCCACGTCTTCGTAGTCGGTCATCGCCGAGGCGTTGATCAGCCTCATTCGGCGGATGGGGTCCTTTTGCCGCAACTCTACATACAGGACATATGAATCGGCCATGGCGGCAGGGGAGGTCATAGTTGACACCCGCTTCCAGGTACTCCCTGGCCGGAAGCGCCCTCTTTGCTATCGGAGTCAATACGGTTCGAACAGCCCCTTCTATGCGATGGAACATCGCGTCATCCTCCAACAAAAGGACGGGCGTATCCCACATTCATATCCCGCTTACACCTGCCCCGCTTTATCCGCTGAGTACAGCCGGTGGCAGACAGCAGCCCTCTTGCCGTACGGTCATCGTTCAGCCCTCGGCGGCCCTCCAATCGGTGCTGCACTGGAATTCGCAGCCGAACCGGCGCTCGATTACCCACGCGCGAGCCGCGCCGTAGGTGCCGTAAAGTGCCTGCAATTTCCCGCTCTTTGGGTCGACCTGAACCGACCTGAGCTGATACTGTTGGGGAAGGACGTCGAACTGACTCATGTGCTACAGAATCGTTTCGTTCTGCAGGACGCGTTTGTATTGCATCGGTTCGACAGCTGCAATTACACAGTTGCCGCTGTCGAGGTAGGCAGGGCCCGGCCCTTCCCATAGCCCCTCGTGCCGCTCTACCCGCCCGAACAGTTCCTCAACCCGTTCTGCCAGCCGGGTGACCAGGCTGTCTTCCTCATCGTCTATGGCCGCCGCGATTCCACTCAGGCTTAACAGCAGAAGGCAGCCCAGTGCCGCAGCCCAAGTGTTCTTGCGGTTCGTGTGCTCGCCTCGTTTCGCTTGCCAAGGAATTGCAATGTGGAATTGCAATGTGGAATTGCAATGTGAGCGCCGACACCGCACGGATGTCCAGATGTCCGCGTGGAAACAGGTACATTTTGTCTTCCTCTTTGCCGGGGGAAGCAGTTGCGCTTGTGGCTGGCAAGCGAGTTGGTACGAACTTTCCCTCAGGGGGCTCGGGCAGCAGAAGGAGAAGGCAGACCCTAACTCTCTGCCAGAAGCAAGTCGATGCGCTGGGAGAACTCTTCGCCGGCCTGGTATCGCATGCGCCTCAGGTTGAGCGTACTGCGCGGAGTGCCTGTCTTCTCCGATGCCAGCTGGTTTTTCTTGAGTTCACTCAATATCTGCAGGGCCTGCGCTATCTGTCTGTCGGTGTACATGCGCCGCCTCAGCTTGGGCGGAAAGATCAACTTGCGTTTCATAGTAAACAATTCTGATTCAACGATAATGCAGTGAACGGCCCCCTGGGCGTTCTCGCGGCCCTCCTTGTTCTTGGGCGGAGCAGGCGGCCGGCGTTTACGCTGGCGCAGCCGAAAGTGTGACTCACATACGCGTCCGTCTCTGTTGGCAGAGGGCGGAGCTTCAAATATACATCAAGAGAATGTGATTCATATGTCATTCATATGTTATTCTAGGCCTTTTCTATGGCAGTCTTGTGGCAATATGTCTACAAATGGTAGAATAGAGATCGTTTAGCGTATACGCGTCTCAAAACTTGCCCCCCTCCAGCTGACGCGCTCCTATTGCGATTAGGTGAGGAGAAAGTGAAAGGACCTGGAGAACTTGCACTCGAGTTTGAAGCATTACGGGAGCGCCTGTCGCGTCTGAGCAGGGCCAGCTTGCGTATCAACGAGAGCCTTGACTTCGACACCGTCCTGCAGGGCGTCCTCGACTCCGCCTGCTCGCTGACATGCGCCCGCTACGGCGTGATCACCCTCCCTAACGAAACGGGGGAGGTCGAGGACTTCCTCTCCTCGCGCATGCCCTCCGAAGAGGCGCTGCATTTGTGGAACCTGCGCGCCGCACAATCGAATTCTTCGACTCACGCGGTCTGGGTTCGACCTGGTTCGCCGTACCCAAGGCAGGAGGAAAACCGATGACCGCGGCGTGGAAAGAGACCCTGATCGCCGCACGCGACGCAGGCCACGACCTGCAGCTTCACGGCGTGACCCATGCCGACGGCTACGAGTTCGGACCGCCCTCCTGGCCGGCGACTGCGTAGAGCCCGCGCTGCAGTCGGAGTTCGACGAACGCCGCGAGGCGCTGATGCTGCGCTATTCCGCGGACAACCTGCGCGCCCGCATTGAAGCGGGCATGGAGGTTTTCAGGCTTGACTTGGGCGTCGAGCCGACCATCTTCCGCGCGCCCTGCTGCGCCATCTCCAAGACGATGTTCCGCGCCCTGCGCGAGGTCGGAATCGGCTACCATTCGAGCACCCATATCAGCGGTAGCGGCTACGGGCATCTGCCGCACAACGGCGGCCGCATCTCCCAGGAATGGGTCGACACGATCCCGTACCGCCCCTTCCGCTGGTATGAGGATGTCATTGAGGTGCCGATCCTGAACGAATACACATGGTTGGGGTCCGGGCAGCGCAGTGAGGAATTCATCGACTTGGCGCGCCGCGACCTGGACCGAATCGGCGTGCATAGCCCGGTCGTTGTCCTGCTGATGCACACGCAGGGAATCGCCGACGACTACGCACATGCATTCCGCCTGATCGACGCTGTTTCGGAGCACGTGGGCCGGAAGCCGGGCGGGTCGTTCGCCACCATGGGTGAGATGGTCGCCTCGGGCGCGTTGGAAGCTGCCGCCACCGTTGAGGGACCGGATATCCTGGCCGTGTGATGCCGGCCCTTCAAAGGACGCCTCTGCTCAAGTCTGTTGGGAGAAAGTTGGCGGCGGCAGGCTGGACTCTACAGATTGCCAGGCACTATAGTGCCGGATGCCCTGCGGAGATTGATCTTGCTGCTGAAGCCACCCCGGCTCCGACCTAGGCACTGTTCATGCTGGCGTCCCCCTTTTTGGAACCGCCCGCTGCGCACATTTGGGCGCGTACAGCTGTGCTGTCGGGCATGACCGCTGCCATGTCCGGGTCTTGGGCGAACTGTTTGAACATGTAGGCCCCAACGCCGTTCTCTTCCCAGCGTGCGTAGCGCTCGAAAACGCTGTTCCATTTGCCAAAATCGGCTGGCAGTTCACGCCACCGTGCGCCGGTGCGCAGTATCCGGCAAATTGCTTCGAAGATACGGGGGCACCCTTCCTATTGCACGGCATAGGCACGAGGGTGCCCTGCAGAAATGCGTACAGCTTCTGCCACGGATGATCTGCAATCCAATAGGTAGACTTCCTACGATTGCAGGCGATTTGACAGAATCCTTACAACGTCAACGAGACCCGACCACTGGCCTGACGAGAAGTCCGTCCTGGTTCGATGGAGGAGGAGGAAGAGGGGAGGGGAGGGTGAACCTCTCCCGAAATGGATATTGGGAGAGATTCACCAAGCATTCGGCTTCCTACCAGCTGATGTGGGTCACCGCGTTGTCGTTGCTTACCGAAAAGACGTAGGGCTTATCGGTGTCGTACTCGGTGTCGGGATAGTAGGTGTTCACTTGCAGCCGGTTCCAACCGTCGGT
>DAOUHX010000361.1:0-2431 GCA_034428395.1 Caldilineaceae bacterium | reverse complement strand
GAAGTCCCAGAGGGGATTTTCGCCGCGGCGCGGTTTGTAGACGGCGGGGAACTCCTGCTCACGGTAATGCACGGTGATGAGGAAGGTGTAGTTGGAGCTGTACGGCAGCAGCCCCTTTTCCTCGATTTCACCTTCTGCGAGGGCGCGCACGATATCATGGTCGACAGAGGCGGCTGACGGGCCGGCGGGCGCAGGCTGGTCTACCACGACGCGGTCGTCGTCTGCAGCTCGTTCCTGGGGCTCGACCTTCGTGTCGTGGTCTGTCATTTGAAATGGCGCGGCCTGGATGGCGCAACGTTCGGCGGCGGAAGTTTGCGGCGTGACATGGGCCGCCTGGAATCTACAGTGACAACGGGTAGGCGTGGCCGTTGGTGCGCGGGCAGAAGTGGCCGTCCGGCTCGATGGGCCGCCCACAGAGGGGGCAGTCGGGACGTCCGGCGGCGACAACCTGCAGGGCATGCTCGCTGAGGGAGCGCATCTGCGCGCGGGTGGCGTAAAAGCGGGCTTTCGGGTCGCTGGGATCTTCTTCTTCAGCCTCGGGGACGGCCTGTGCGATCAGGACCATGAGGTCCTGTTTTTCGTCGTAGCCCAACCCGAGTTGTCCGACGCGGAAGGCCGGTTCGAGCGGTTCGCGCAGGTTGGGTACGGCGGTCTGTTCCTCGGTGGTGGGCAGGTCGGCGCGTTCCTTTTCCAGTTCTTCGAGAAGCTGCAGGATCGAGGTCGCCAGCGCGGCGACCTGTTCCTTCTCCATGACGAGGGTGGCGAGGTCGGCGCCCTGCCGCGCCTGCAGGAAGAAGGTGCGCTGACCGGGACGGCCGACGGCATCAGCGACGATGGCGCTGACCGGATTGAAGTCGAAGGTGAACTGTGATTCCATGCGGGTTTTCAACTATTCGTTTTCAGCGTCCGCCGCGTCCGCCTGTGTTTCGCGGGAAGATGCCGTTTTGTCCTCCCACTTTATCACAGGGAGGGCGCCGCTGTCATTCACTGCCAAAATGCTGGGGCCGAAGCGATGGAAGGCGACGAGGCTGATGGAAGCGGTGCTGATCTGGATGCGCTGGAAGAGGTCGAGCGGCGTGCCGAGATAGTACGCGAGGGCAGTGCGCAGGACATCGCCGTGGGCGTAGACGGCGACGGCTTCGCCCTCGTGGTCGGTGCGGATGCGCTCGAGCGCGGTGATGACGCGGTTCTGTGTTTCGCGCAGGGTTTCGCCGCCGGGGAAGCGGAAGCCACCGGGGAAGATCTGCACGAGCTGCCATTCGGGGCGCTTGCCGAGCTCTTTGAGGTCGCCGCCGCGCCAGTCGCCGTAGTCGACCTCGAGGATACCGGGGTCGATGGAGACGGGGAGGTTGAGAGTGTCGGCGAGGGGCTGGGCGGTCTGTAGGCAGCGGAGGAGGGGGCTGGAATAGATGGCGCTGATGGGCTGTTCTTTGAGGCGTTGGGCGACCTGTTGGGCCTGCTCTACGCCCTTGTCGTTGAGGGCGACGGCTGGGGTTCTGCCGGCGAGGGCGCCGCGTTCGGTCCACTCATTTTCGCCGTGGCGGACGAGGAAGAGGTAGGTTGAGCGCGGGGGCGGCTCTTTGTCGCGCTGGTCACTGGCCTGGCCCTCCGCTTGGTCTGCGGCGGCGTTTGGCTCCTCCGATTGTGGGTTCTTTTCTTCGATCAAGCCGGTCTGTCTCCCGCGTGGGTGCGCTGTGGTGCGGTTGGTGGATAGTTGGGTCTATTGTAACCGTGAATTGGCGGTGTGTAAATGGGGGGAGGGATTGTGGGGGTGCAACCCACTTTAGGGGTGGGAATGGCCTGGCAGGGCGCTCATGCCGAGGGTGGCTGAAACTGTATGCCGGCTTTGGGAGGGGCGCAGGGCGCGCCGCTTCCGATCGGAAGCGGCGCGCCCTGCGGCCGTGTGCTGCTATCTCTTCTCCCACCAGACAGAAATCGAAGCGAGCCCTTCGGCCTCGAAGTACTCGACTCGAATCGTGTGATTGCCCTGTCTCAGGTAGACGTCTGCGAATGATTGCGTGGCGGGATGGATGTTCCAGTCCTCCAGGACCAGAACATCGTCCACATAGACCCGCGCGCCGTCATCCGCGAGTGTGAAGAAACGGTATGTACCGGCCTGAAAGTGGCTGGTGGTGGTCCAGACAGCGCTGAAGTTGTCGCTGAAGACTCCCGTGCCCGGATGGCCTGCCTGCCAATCGAAACGGATGGATGCATCCTGTCGGTAGAGGACGGGAACGTCATCCAAGCTCCGGTTGTTGTAAAAGGTGCCCGCCCAGACGGCAGTCCTTTCTTCACCGACAATGATATGCAACTTCCGCCCCACGTAGGTCAGGCCCGGATTCTGTATGTCAAAATCGAGTACCGCCCACTGGCAGTTACCTTCGTGAGAATGGCTGTCGGTGCGGAAGTGCGCCATTTCGGAAATGCGCTC
>DAOUHX010000360.1:0-2092 GCA_034428395.1 Caldilineaceae bacterium | reverse complement strand
CTGCCCTACCTGTGGGTTACGCAGGACCCGCTTTGCCATCTGGTCAGCGACAAGGTCGGCAACTTCATCTGGAATCCCAGCCTGGGAGACACCTCCTTCAACGCCGCCGACTGGTACCTCAAAGAGTAGTCGGCGCAGGTCCTTCAACTACGGCGGGCGCAGCGGGCGCCCGCCGCCTTCATGCTGAACTGGACAGGTGGTTGGCCCGACGCCGACCGCCTGCCCGATGTGTGCGAAAGGCGTAGCCTGTGGGCAGGTATCTCGTCAAGCGCCTGATGCTGATGGTCCCGGTCCTGTTTGTCATCAGCCTGGTCAACTTCGCTCTCTATAGCTTCGCGCCGGGCGACCCCGTCACCCTGATGATGAACCCCATCCTCGCCACCTCCGGCGCCGGGTCGCGTATGACAATGGAGAAGCTGGATGAGATGATCGAAACGCAGCGCGAAATTCGCGGCCTCAACCGCCCGTGGTACGTGCGCTACGTCCTCTGGCTGGGCGAGCTCCTGCGCGGCAATCTTGGGCGCTCGATGGTCTCCAAAATCCCCGTTTCCGAGATCATCGGCGACTTTACCTGGCCCTCAGTCCAGTTGAACATCCTCAGCATCGCCTTGAGCACCTTTCTCGGGGTCGCATTGGGCGTGCTTCAGGCGGTGAGGAAATACTCGCTCTTCGATTACACCGCCGCCTTCTTCTCCTTTTTCTACGTCAGCATGCCCGGCTTCTTCCTCGCCATGCTCCTGATTTACATCTTCGCGCTCGTGCTCGGCTGGCTGCCGACCAGCGGCTATGAAACCGTGGGCATGCCCTTTTCGTTATGGGACCGGATCCGCCACCTCATCCTTCCCGCTGCCACGCTCAGCTTTGGCGGATTGCCCTACATCATGCGCATCACCCGCACCGCCATGCTCGAGGTGATGGGCGAGGACTATATCCGTACCGCCCGCGCCAAAGGGCTGTCAGAAAAGTTCGTCATGCTCAAGCACGCCCTGCGCAACTGCCTCATCCCCGTCACCACGCTGGTTGGCGGGATGATAATGTGGCTGTTCGGCGGCTCGGTCATCGTCGAGACCGTCTTCGCATGGCCCGGGCTGGGCCTCCTGTTTATCCGCGTGGTCAGAGAACGCGACTACCCGGTGATTATGGGTCTGGTCATGATCAGCTCCCTCCTGAGCATCGTCGTAATCCTGTTGACCGACGTGGTCTACACCATGGTTGACCCGCGCGTGCGCCTGGAGAGATAAGTTTGGCTGTACTGCAGATCGAAGAGCCAACCGAAACACTCAGTTCACGCGCCTGGGCACGCTTTCGCCGTCACCGCCTGGCGATTGCAAGCACTGTCGTCCTCGCCGTCATTCTGCTGCTGGTCATCGCCGCGCCCCTTCTTGCCCCCCACGGCCCCATTTATCTTGATGTCATGAATCGTTTCGCTTCGCCCGACGCCGACCACTTGCTGGGCACCGACCGCGTCGGTCGCGATGTCTGGGCCCGCGTGCTCTACGGTGGCCGCGTCTCACTCTCCGTTTCACTCGTCATCACCGGCATCCTGTTCACGATCGGCATCGTGGCCGGCGCCGTCTCCGGCTACGCCGGCGGCGTGGTTGACGTCATCCTGCAGCGCACGATGGAGATCGTCAACGCCATGCCCGCACTCATCATCGTCATCAGCATCGCCGCCCTCTCCGGCGACCCCAACATCGTCGTCACCATGATCGTCCTCGGTCTGCTCGGCTGGGGAGAGATCTACCGCTTTGTGCGCGGCCAGATCCTGTCGCTGCGCGAAGAGGATTTTGTCATGGCGGCGCGCAGCATCGGTGTGACGCAGAGAAAGATCGTTCTGCGCCATGTTCTCCCCAACGTCGTCCCCTACCTTGTTGTCCAGCTCGCCTTCAGTCTGCCGGGCGCGATCCTGACCGAGACGTCGCTCAGCTTCCTCGGTCTTGGCGTGCAGGAGCCGACCGCCAGCTGGGGCAACGTCGTCGGCGCGGTGCGCTCGCTCGACAACCTCGAAAAGAGGCCCTGGATGTGGCTGCCGGCCGGCTTCATGATCACGCTCACTGTCCTCTGCATCAATTTCATCGGCGACGCGCTGCGC
>DAOUHX010000359.1:0-67999 GCA_034428395.1 Caldilineaceae bacterium | reverse complement strand
GGGGACACCGTTGTCGCGAGCGACCTCCTTGGCCGCGACACCCACGGAACTGTGGTAGCCCCCGCCGATGCCGACGACGCCGTCCTGGTTGATGAGACGTTCAACGACGGCGGTGCCGCGTTCGGGGAGGCCCTCGGTGTCGACGATGATCAGTTCGACAGGTCTGCCGAGGATGCCGCCGCGTGCGTTGAGCTCGTCGGCTGCAATTTGCATGGCGTCGCGCATAGCTTCACCGCCAACAACGGCACCCGGCGCGGAGAGGGGGGCCAGTGCGCCGATCTTTATTGGCTCCATGGCCATGTCGTCAGCTTCTTCGGCAGGGGCTTCGGTCGCAGCCGGGGCAGCCTCTTCCTGGGCTGCGGGTTCGGCTTCTGCTTCCGGCTCGCCGACGGTTTCTGTCTGGCCACCGCAGGCGGTCAGGATGAGCGCCAGCAGCGCCAGAAAGAGCGCAATGCGGACAAGAGTTCGGGACTTTGCCATTTGTTTTTCCTCCTGGCTGAGAATTGGGCGGGCAGGCGCGGCCTACAGGCCCACGTAGGTCAAATTGGCCGGATCCTGGGAGCGGAAGAGACTCCTGTTGGAAATGTGTGCAGTGCGAAGATTACTGTGCAACATTTCTCTTGAAAAGTCAAGAGGCCGAACTTACGGGTACAACCCATTTTGGGGGTGGGAATCGTACCGCGGGGAATTCATGCCAGCGGTGGCTGGAATTGCCGGAACTCGAAACTCGACCGGCGATGCTGGCGACGCGCGCAGACGGCCGCATCCTCCTCGCTGGCGTCGGCGACCCGCTGGCAGCGGGCACGCATGGTGGCGGCGCGACCGGTCGCAGTTCAACAGGGCTACATTGGATCCTACACCTGGCTGGAGTGGTGTAAGGGGGACGTTGCGGGGGAGTCCTCCTGCACAAGGGAGGGCCGGAAAGGCCCGACCGTCCGACGGCAGTGAATAGTGAATAGTGGCCAGGAAATGCGGACCTGCAGGGGCGGCGGGCGGCTTTGGGCGCGGTCGGGCCTCCTCGTTTGCCGTGCAGGGGAGGGCGATGTGTCGGCGAGAGGTCGATTTTGATTTGGCGGCGAAGTCGCGTTCCTATTGGCCGGGGATGACAGGGTCTCCTGTGCGGTAAGTATGGGGGTACACGACGGCGGCGCCTTCCGAGTCTTCACCCTCCACTTGGTACTGCACGATGGTGACAGCCGGGTCGGGAAACTGGTGCCACCACTTGGGATCGACGCCGGCCTGCTGCGGTGTATTGCTGCTGTTTATGGGGAAGGTGATGGTACCAAGCGCCCCATCGTATGTGATGTTTTCCAAGGCGGCGATGAGCGCGCCGGGCTCGGTGGTCCCGGCCTCAGTTACGGCTTGGGCAATCAATCGAATGGCGTCGTAGGCGGCGAAGGCGTAGGACTCAGCCCCCACTTTGCCGGTGCGGGTTTCGTAGCTGGCCAGGAAGCTGTGGGCGAAGTCGTTGTAGAGCGGGGGAGGCAGGCCGATGCGTCGCACGAAGCAGTAGTTGCCGTCGGGCACATTGGACCAGAATGCATCGCTCACGAGGGCGACATGATCACAGATGGTGGGGACATCCTGGGGGCCGATGCCGGCGTCGGCAGATTGCTGGGCAAAGTTGTAAGAGGCCTCGCCAGTGGCCAGCGACATGATCAGGTCGGGCTCCTCGGCCTTGATGCGTTCGATAATGCCGGCGAAGTCCTGGGTGCCGATGTCGACGCCAAAGGTGACGGAGTCGATGCCGGCTTCAGCCAGGAGCCTGGTTGTGTCTTCAGCCGCGGGGATGCCGTAGTCGGTATTCTCGGTCAACAGGACAACCTTGTCGAGGGTAATGCCAACGTCGTCGCGAAGCCACTTCATGAAGTTGACGTCGATAGTCGACACTTCGGAGCTTAGCGGTGCAATACGGAAGACTTCGGGATATTGGACGCTCGTGATCGTATCGTTCCAAGTGTTGACGAGGACGATGGGGATTCCGTTGTCGTGTACGACCTCTTTGGCGGCAACGCCTACGGAGCTGTGGCTGCCGCCTGCGATGGCGATGACATTATCCTGATTGATGAGGCGTTCGGCGCCGGCAGTACCGCGTTCGGGAAGGCCCTCGCTGTCGAAGATCACTAGCTCAACCGGCTGACCCAACAGGCCGCCAGCGGCATTGATTTCGTCAATCGCGATATTCATGGCGTCGCTGATGGCTTCGCCGGCGACAACCGAGCCGGGGGCAGAGAGGGGCGCAAGGGCACCAATACGGATGGGGTTAGCGGGCTTTTCCTGGTCCGCCACTGCGCTTGCCGTGCCTAGTTCTTCCAGGGATGCGGCGGATGGAGGCATTGCGGGCGTGCAGGCCGCAATGAGAAGGGCCAGGGTTGCTGTTGCCAGCAGGCAAAGGGTCTTGCTGTTTGTCAGAGTCATTGTTGGCATCTCAGTTCAGATTAGGTTTGTTAAAGGAGTAGGCATTTGCAAGTTCAACCGGGGGCTCCGTACGGCCAGTCGCCTTCCGCGCGGGGAAGGGTAGTTTCGGCCAATGAACTGCCGGGACCGTACTTCGGAATCTGGCTGAGAATCAGCCTGTCGCGAAGGGAGGTGGGAAGGCGTTCGATCCAGCGGCGCATGGTTGCGTCGCGGCCAACCAGTTAGCGGGCTTTGGGCCTCTTGACGGCCAGGACGTTGTGTGACGACTTCTGCGACTGAATCGGCCGGAATGCCGCCCGGGTCGCGGAGAACAGTGATCATTTTGTCCAGCAGCGCGCCGTACAATTCGGAGGCACGGGGCGGGTATTTGCTGAGTGCGCTTTCGGCAAAGGAACGGTCTTTGCCCCAGATTGGGGTCTGGATTGCGCCGGGCTGGACGGAAACAACGTCGATGTTCCAGGGCTTCAGTTCGAGACGCAGCCCGTCGGTGAGGGCTTCGAGGGCGAACTTGGAGGCGCTGTAGGGTGAGACCAGAGGTGTAGAGCTGAAACCGGACTCCGAACTGATCATTACGATGCGACCCGCGGCTTTGCGCAGGAGCGGAATGAGGGCCTGTGTGACGGCGGCGGGGGCGATGGTGTTGACTTCGAGGCAGCGGCGCAGGTCGTCGAGGTCGAGAAATTCGAGCAGGCCTCCGGTGGGGACGCCGGTATTGTTGACCGGACCGTACAGGCCGTCACAATTGAGGAGCCGTTCCAAGGAGTCCCACATATCGGATATCTGGGCTGCGTCAGTCACGTCAAGAAGGATGGGATGCAGGCGCCCGGAGGCGTCATGCTGCAGCTGGCGGGCATCGTGCGGGCGGCGGACAGTGGCGAAGACGCGCCAGCCGGCGCGGTCCAAGCGCAGGGCGCAGGCGCGGCCGATGCCGCTTGACGCTCCGGTTATGAGGACTGTCTTACCAGAGACTTGCCCCATTTTCGCTACTTTAGTTTCTGCGTGCGGGCGTCGACTGGCCGGGCTGGCCAGCGATGCCCCCAGGTAAGGGCCGACTGGGCATCGTGGGTGGAGTTCAGATTCCCATTCCTCCGGTGACCTCGAGCACGTGGCCGGTGATGTAAGAGGCGAGGGGCGAAGCAATCAGGACGATGCCTCCGGCGGCCTCGGCGACTGCGGCGGGCCGGGCGAGGGGGATGCGCTGGCCGATGTCGCGGTCGAGGAGGTCTCGCACTTTGCGGGGGATGCCGAGCAGCAGCTCCCGGCCATCGATTTCGATTGCTTCCTCCTGGGCTTCCTGGGGGCGCGTCAGGCGGGTGTCGACGAAACCGAAGGCGACCGCATTGCAGCGAATGCCGAGGGCGCCCCACTCCTTGGCGACCGTCCTTGTGAGGCCGACGACGCCCATTTTGGCGGCCGCGTAGTTGGCCTGGCCGATATTGCCGTGGAGGCCGGACGTCGACGAGATGTTGACGATACAGCGGTTGCTAAACGGTGCGCCCAACTCCAGTTCCGCTTTAGCCGCGTCGCGCAGGTAGGGTGCGGCGGCCTGAGTCATGCGGAAGGGCGCGGTCAGGTGGACTTCGAGGATAGCCTGCCACTGCTCTGCGGTGATCTTGTGTGCCATGCCGTCCCAGGTGAACCCGGCGTTGTTAACGAGGACATTGATATGGTCGAAAGCGTCGACCGCGGCCTGCATTAGCCGGCAGGGGAATCCGGTGTCGGTCACACTGCCGGCCAGGTGAATCGCCTGCCCGCCGGCGTCGACGATCTGTTGCGCGGTCTCTTCGGCCAGTTCGGCGTCGAGGTCGTTGACGACAACGCGGGCCCCGTGCCGGGCAAACATCCGAGCGGCGCTGGCGCCGATGCCGCGTCCTGCTCCAGTTATGATGACGGTCTGACCGTTGAACATGGTTCTGGGCCTTGATCGCTCATTCGGGATGAAAGTAGAGTCGCGAGACCATTTCGGCGACGCAGGTGGGCTTTTGCTCGCCCTCAACGTCTACAGTGACCTGGTGCACCATCTGCAGGCCGTTGCCCCTGACCTCTTCGACCGCCAGCAACTGGGAGCGGGCGCGGATGCGTTGACCAGCCAGCAGGGGATGGGGAAAGCGGACGCGGTTGAGCCCGTAGTTAACGGTAAGGGCGACGCCCGGGTAGCGGGGCTTGTCCGGTTCGACCATGCCTGTCAGGTGCGGGATGAGAGAAAGTGTGAAGAATCCGTGGGCTACGGTCGCGCCGAAGGGGGAGTCGCGCGCAGCCCGCTGCGGGTCGACATGGATCCACTGGTGATCGCGGGTGACGCGGGCGAAGTCGTTGATCATCTCCTGGCCTACCGCGAACCAGTCGCTGGCGTCTGACTCAACGCCGATTTTGGTGCGAAGATCCGCCAGAGCGGCTTGTCTGGACATGAATTGCTCCATTTGACTCGATTGGGTTGTGTCTTTTTCAGGCGGTCATTCCGCCATCTACGTTGAGCGCCTGGCCGGTGATGAAGCATGCCTGCTCTGAGCAGAGCCAGATCACGGTGTCGGCAATCTCCTGCGGCTGTGCGAAGCGGCGCATGGGTATCCGCTCCATCATCTTTTTAGCCCGATCCGGGTTGCCGGCGATCAGTGGTTCGAAGAGCGGCGTGTGGGTATAGACGGGGCAAACGGCGTTGACGCGGATATTGTGGCGAGCGGCTTCCTGGGCGGCGACGCGCGTGAGGCCGATGACGCCGTGCTTGGATGCGGTGTATGCGGCCTGGTAGGGCAGCCCACGCTTGCCGGCGATGGATGATATGTTTACGATTGCGCCGGAGGTGTCGGCCATTCGCTTAATCTGCTCTTGCATGCAGTAGAAGACGCCGGTCAGATTGACCGCCAGCACTCTTTCCCAGCCGTCGTGGGGATAGGACTCGAAGCGCTCCCACGGCCCGCCAATGCCGGCGTTGTTGACGGCGCAATCGACGCGGCCAAAGCGGCTCACTATCTCGTCGTGGAGTCGGGCCACGGAGCAGGGGTCAGCGACGTCGCAGCGGACAAACTGCGCGGGGGCACCAGTTTCGTGTACGAGACGTACAGTTTCGGCGCCACCATTTTCGTCGACGTCGCAGACAGCGACGGCCGCGCCCAGATCGGCAAAGCGGCGGGCAACCGCGCGACCGATCCCGGAGGCGGCGCCGGTTATGAGAGCAACTCTGTCAGCGAACAGTTTCTCAGCAGTCAATTGCAAGCCGTTCCCGGAAATGGAAGGTGGCGTATTGCCGGCTATTGGTCGCCGGGCCCCGACAGCAGCTGCTCTCCCATCTGCTGCATCTCAGCCAGAAAGGCGCCGGCCTCGATTTCAGCGGCGAACAGCTGGACCATGCCGCGGTTGAAACTGCGTAGGAACGGCCCGAGGCCGGGCGGGAACTGCCAGACCCAGGCGCCGGGCACACCGTCGGCAAAGGCCGCGAGATGTGGAAACTCCCGGCGCCACTCGTCACGCAGTGCGTTGCCCGCCGGCATCCAGCCACCGTCGTTCGGCAACGCGCTGACCAGTTCGGCGCTGGAGAGAAGGGCGGCGAGGTCGAAGGCCTCTTGCGCGAACGGGGAGCGGGCGTGGACAGCATAACAGCTCGTAAAGGCTAGGGTGCGAATTGAGCCCGCCGGGCCCGTGGGCAGCGGCGCAACGCCGTAGGCGAAGGCTGGAAAATGCGTTTCGAAGTAGGGAGCGATCCAGTTGCCTTCGATTGTCAGGGCGCCCTTGCCCTTGGCCAGTACCTCGCCGGCCCACTCGTTGTTCGATTCGCCGGCATGGCCGGCGAAGTTGTCGCGGAAGATGCGGATGTACCACTCCATCGCCCTATCTGCGGCCTGGGACTGCAAGACCATGCGTCCGCTCTCGTCAATGATTGTACCACCTGCAGCGAAAAAGAAGGGAAGCCAGCGGGAGAGGTCGGGCGCTTCGATGAAGCCGAAGCGGTTGAGATCAACGTTTGTCTGGGCCTCGGCCGCGGCCCGCAGCGTCTCCCAGTCGGTGGGGGCCGTAAGTCCGGCGGAGGCCAGGCCGACGCGGTCGTAGACGAGTGCGAGGGTCCGCACTTCGCGGGGAAGACAGTAGCGGTTTGCGTCATCGCTGTCTGGCGGCCAGACGAAAGCAGCGGTCAGGTGAGGGGGGAAGCCGGCCGGGTCAAGTCTGCCGTCCGGGGCCGGTGCAAGGAGACCTGACTCGGCCAGATCGGGGAAGAGAAACCCTGTGACAACAAAGAGGTCGGGCGGCGTCTCCGATTGCAGGCGGTCGCCGAGTTCGCGGCTGTAGTCGGCAACGGACGAATCGTTGACCTGCAGCTCGCGCTCGGCTGCCCAGGCATGAATGTGGCTGCGGAGGGCCTCGGTGACAGCGCCCTCGTGCGGAAGCAAGACGTGCAGGTCGCGTCCTGTCTTGCGGTCTTCGGGCGCTGGGTTGAGAAAGGGAATGGCCGGCAGTTGGGGACGTGTGGGCGGCCCGCTGCAGCCCACCAGCGGCAGCGTCAACAGCAGAAGGACGGCGAGCAGCGAGCGGGGATTCAGTTTGGGCGCTGGGCCCTGTGCGCATTTTCCATCCCGGCCCGCGCGTCTGCTTACGTCACGATTCGCTTTCGACAAATGCGGTGTAGGCATCCGCGTCCATCAGCTTTTCGAGTTCGCTGTCAGCCTCGTCGTCGATATCTATTTTGAGGAACCAGGCGCCGTACGGGTCGCTATTGACCAATTCGGGCGCATCCAAAAGCGCCTCGTTGACGGACGAGACTGTCCCCGTAACCGGCGAAATAATGTCTTCGGCGGCCTTGACAGATTCGACGACCGCGATCGCGTCACCGGCTGCGACAGCTTCGCCGATGTCGGGCAGTTCGACAAAGACGATATCACTCATCATGTCCTGGGCGGCGTCGCTGATTCCGACCACAACGGTTGCGTCATCGCGCCTGGCCCACTCGTGCGTATCGGCATACTTCAGATTGGATTCATATTGGTACGATGCCATTCTTCACTTCCTTGTGAACACCAGCGCCTACTGGTTGCCTGTTTCAAACTTTGCCAGTCCAATTGTAACCTTTTCCTCGCCAAGGGAGAAGGTAGCGCAGGCTTGAGCGTCCGAGTTATCGGCTGGCGGCTGCCAGACTACCTCCAGTGTCAAGGTCTCTGCCACAATGTAATCAAGGTGGGCGGACAGCAGGCTGTCAAACTGCGGCGTTTTTGGCAGCAGGAGCCTGATGCGGTCGTTGATCTCCAGATCGCTGTCCTTGCGCAACTGTTGGATACGCCGCACGAGTTCGCGGGCGTGGCCTTCTTGCTCTAATTCTGGGGTCAGGGCGGTGGTGACGGCGACGAGATAGCCGCCGTCTTCGGCAACGGCGAAACCGGTGCGCGGTGTTCGCCGCACTTCGACGTCCTCCGCTTCGACTGCATAGGAGCTGCCGTCTTCATCCACAGTAACGATCTCCCCCTCGCCGAAACGTCGCGCCAGTTCCCGCTGGTCCATTTGCGCAAAGAGGCGCCGGATGACCGGGTAGCCGCGCCCGTACTTCTGGCCCAACTGCTTGGGCAAGGGGAAGACCTCAACATCAACCAGTTCGTCGCCTTGGTCGGCGAAGGTCAGCTCTTTCACATTGAGCTCCGACAGCAGGAGCTTCCGCATCCGCTGCAGGCTGGGGCGCTCGTTCTCGGCACGGGTGCGGACGACCACCTGTTGCAGGGGCTGGCGGACCTTAAGTGCGGCCGACTCCCTGGCCGCGCGGCCAAGGGTGGTGACTTTTTGGGCAAGCGCCATTGCTGCGCTCAGTTCGTGGTTGATGGCGTGGTCATCGGCCTGCGGCCAGCGGGCGAGGTGCACGGAATCGGGATGGTCCGGCTCGACCGAGAGGACCAGGTTCTGATAGATGGCCTCGGAAAGGAATGGGACGGCCGGGGCGAGCAGTTTTGCAAGTGTGACCAGCGTGTGGCGCAATGTGGAGAGCGCAGCGGCGTCGCCATCCCAGAAGCGACGGCGGTTGAGCCGCACGTACCAGTTGCTGAGATCGTCGACGAAGTCAGCGATCGGGCGCGTGGCAGCGGTGACGTCGTAGGCCTCGTAGGCGGCGGTCACGTCGCGGACGAGACGGTTGAGCTCGGAAAGTAGCCAGCGGTCGAAGTCGTTTCTGTCCGCCGCGGGGGGCGGGCCGGCTGCCGGACCGAGGTTGGCGTAGACGACGAAGAAACTGTAGGTGTTCCAGAGCGTATTTAGAAAACGGCGCTTGACCTCGGCGACGAGGTTGCCGCTGAAGCGGCGGGCATTGCCGGGTGGGCCGGCGGTATACATGTACCAGCGCGTGGCGTCGGCGCCGTGTTCGGCGAAAATCTGCCAGGGGTTGACGACATTGCCGCGGGACTTGCTCATCTTCGAGCCGTCCTCGGCCAGGATGTGTCCCAGGCAAATGACGTTCTTGAAGGCGGGGCGGTCGAACAGGAGCGTGCTGACGGCGTGGAGCGTGTAGAACCAGCCGCGTGTCTGATCGACGGCTTCGCAGATGTAGTCGGCCTGCTGGTAGGTGTCAAATTCCGCCTGGTTGGCGTAGGGGTAGTGCCACTGTGCGACGGGCATGGCGCCGCTGTCGAACCAGACGTCGCAGAGTTCGGGAACGCGGCGCATGGTTCCGCCGTCGGGCGCCGGCCAGGTGATGTCATCGACGTAAGGCCGGTGCAGGTCCAGACCTTTCAGGTCGCGGCCGCACTTTTGGGAGAGTTCGGCAAGACCGCCTATACACTCCATGTAGTCGCTGCCGGGCGCATCACTTTTCCAAATGGGGACCGGCGTGGCCCAATAGCGGTCACGGCCCAGGGCCCAATCGACATTGTTTTCGAGCCAGCGCCCGAAGCGGCCGTTGCGGACGTGGTCGGGCACCCAATTAATGGAATCGTTGAGCGCGACCAGCCGCTCCTTAAAGCTGCTAGTGCGGATATACCAGGTCTGCTTGGCCCAGTAGATGAGCGGCGTGTCGCAGCGCCAGCAGAACGGGTAGGTGTGTTCGTAGGTCTCCGCTTTGTAGAGGAGGCTGCGGTCGTCGAGGTCGGCAGAGATGTGGGGGTCGGCGTCCTTGACGAAAAGTCCGGCCCAGGGTGTAACCTCCGTTTTGAACTGACCGGCGGTGTCGACCGTTTGGATGACAGGCAGCCCGTGGGCCTGTCCGACCACAAGATCATCGGCGCCAAAAGCTGGGGCGACGTGGACGATGCCGGTGCCGTCGGCGGTGCTGACGAAATCGGCGGCGATGACATAGGCGTAGCGTTCGGCAGGCGCGGGGCCGAACTGGAAGAGGGGTTCGTACTCCTTCCCAACGAGCGCGGCGCCCCTCATTTCTTCCAGCAGTTCGTAGCCCGGCTCCAAAACGGCTTGAGCCCGATCTTTGGCCAGGTAGAGGAGGGCACCGCCGCGGTCGCGCACTTTGACGTAGTCGATCTTCTCGCCCACTGCCAGCGCGGCATTCCCCGGCAGGGTCCAGGGCGTGGTCGTCCATGCCATCAGGAATGCGTTTTCCTCGCCCTTGACGACGAGTTTTACATAGATGCTGGGGTCGACGGTACCTTCCTGGTAGCCCAGAGAGAGCTCATGGCTGCTCAGGGGCGTGCCGCAGCGAGGGCAGTAGGGAACGACTTTGTAGCCCTCGTAGAGAAGGTCCTTGTCCCAGAGCTGCCGCAGAATCCACCAGAGCGACTGGATATACTCATTGGTCATGGTAACGTAGGCGTCGTCCAAACTGACCCAGAAAGCCATCCGTTCTGTAAGGGCTTCCCAGTCGCTGAGATACTCCCAGACCGACTCCTTGCACATCTGGTTAAAGCGGGCGACGCCATACTCTTCGATCTGCTCTTTGCCGGTGAGAGCAAGCTGCTTTTCGACCTCCAACTCCACGGGCAGACCGTGCGTGTCCCAGCCACCTTTGCGCAGAACATGGTAGCCCTGCATGGTCTTGTAACGTGGGAACATATCCTTGAAGGCCCTGGCCAGCACATGGTGGATTCCCGGGCGGCCGTTTGCCGTGGGGGGCCCCTCGAAAAAGACGTACTCGGGGCCGTCCTTGCGCTCTTCCATCGAGCGTTGGAAAACGTCTTTGCTGTGCCACAGCTTGAGAATCGACTCCTCCAATTCGGGAAAGGAGACGCTGGCCGGCACCGCCTGATAGCGGCCGGCCGGGTCGTCGCTAAGGTGGGAAGCCTCGGTTCTTGTGGGTGCCTGTTTCATTATCGAATTTCCTCTGTTGCCAGGCGGGCTGCGGTTTGCTAAACCTGTGGCTCGCCGATCTCCACGTAGATGCGTTTGTTGATGGCGCCCTTACTTTGATATTTGACGACGCGCATCGATCCGACTTCGCTGGTGTTGGCGGTATGTGTGCCGCCGTCGGCCTGAAGGTCCAGGCCTTTCAGCTCGACCGTTCGCACTTCCTCTATATGTTTGGGAAGCAGGTTGATTTTGGTGCGGATCAGGTCGGGGATTTCGAACGCCTCTTCCCGCGGAAGGGTCCTGGTGATAACTGGCCGCGCGGCCGAGATCTCGGTGTTGCAACTGCGCTCGATTTCCGCGACCAGTTCGCCGCTCATAGCGGCGAACTCGAAGTCCATGCGACCTGCGCCCAGTTTCATGTCTCCGCCGGTCACGGAGGCTGCGTAGTCGCGCCAGACGACCCCGCAGAGGATGTGCATCGCTGTATGTGTCCGCATGAGAGTGTAGCGGCGCGTCCAGTCCAGTTCACAATGCACGCGCTGGCGGGGAGCAATGCGGGCGGCCGCGCCCTTCATTCCGCCGAGGGCGTGCCAGATCTGTCCGCGGTCGCGCTTGACTCCGTCAACGGTCAGCCTGAGTCCTTCAACGGTCAGCCAGCCATTGTCGTTGGGCTGGCCGCCGCCGCCGGGGTAGAAAGCGGTACGGTCGAGCGCGACGCGAAGCCGGCCGTCTTTCTTGTCGACGGCGACAATTGCGGCGTCGAATTCCTGCAGGTAGGAATCGTCGTAGAATAGCAGTTCGGTCATTATTGTCTCGCGTTTCGCGGCGATGCCGGCGACGCATGAACTTTCGGACAAAATGAAAGCCCGCCCCTGTCAGGGACGGGCCTTTCGGTCCGCGGTACCACCCTGTTTCCCGGAGTAAGGTCCGGGCAACTCCTCGCCGGTTGCAATTGTACTACCGAAACTGCTTTGCCTTCCGGCGGTGAAGGTAACGGTTCACGTGACCGTCGGCCTCTAGTCAGCGGGAACCGCCTTTCTGGCCGCAGCTCGGGAGTGATTTTCGCCGCCCCAGGGACCCATCCGGCTCCCACCTGCCCGGACTCGCTGAGGATGTGCCGGCGGCTACTCCTCTCCGTCAACGCCTTTTGTCGTTTCCCCGCCCTGCCTGACCGGCTGGCATGCCTGAGCGTATTCGGTCGGGCGAGTGCAGCGTAGATTTTAGCCGCGTCGTCTGCTATTGTCAATCTTCGACACCTGCTGACTCGTCGTTTTCCCGCTGGCTCTCCGGTTGAGCCGGACTCTGCGCGGGCAGCTCAACCAGCGCCGACTCGACAGCGCGGCCGGCGACAAGCTCTACCGTATAGCGGACGCCGTCCAACTCGACGGTGTCGCCAACCTGGGGAATCCGGCCCAAGCGGGCCATGATCAGGCCGCCGACGGTGTCAACCTCCTGGTCCTCGAACTTGATATCGAAATGTTGATTTAGCTCGTGCAACAGCAGCGAGCCGTCCACCCTCAGGCAGCGTTCGTCTATCTGTTCAAACGGTGCGCGTTCGATGTCGAATTCGTCCTGGATTTCGCCGACGACCTCCTCGAGCAGGTCTTCAAAAGTCACAATTCCGGCGGTGCCGCCATATTCGTCGATGACGACGGCAAGCGCGCCGCCTTCGGCGCGGAACCGGCGCAGCATCAGGTCGAGCGAGAGTGTCTCGGGCACAGCGATGACGGGGCGGCTCTGGGCCATCCGGCGCAGGTCGAGGGTGCCAGCAGGTTCGCCGCGCATCAGGTGGCGGGCCAGGTCTTTGACATGGAAGAAGCCCTTGATCTGATCGAGATCGCCCTCGTAGATGGGAAATCGGGAGTGATTGGAGTCGCAGACGAGGCGCAGGACGGTCTCCTGTGACTCGTCGGCGGAGATGCCGACGATGCGCGTACGCGGGGTCATCACCTGGCCGACGGTGCGCTCGCGCATGTCTAGGATATTCTCGATGTAGAGCTGTTCGGAGGGTGCGAGGAGGCCCTCTTCAGAGCTTTCTTCGACGATCATTTCGAGTTCCTGGGCAGAGACCATGTGGTCGTGCTCGCCGCGTTCGGGCACGCCGCAGGCGCGGGTGATAGCGCGCGCAAGCGCGTTGAGGACAAAGATGACAGGCGAAAATATGCGCTGAATGAACGAGACGGGGCCGATGACGCGCAGGGCGGTTGTTTCCGGCGCCTGAAGCGCGAGCGACTTGGGCATGACCTCGCCAAGAACTACGTGCAGGTAGGTCATCAGGGCGATAGCCAGGACGGAGGCGGCGCTGTGTGCAGTGGCGACCGTTAAGAGTCCGCGCTCGACGCCGTAGTGTTCCAGCAGCTCAAGCATCCAGTGCGCGACCGTGTGCTCGCCGTACATTCCGAGGCCAAGGCTGGAGAGCGTTATGCCGAGCTGTGCCATGATGATGAAACGGGTCTGCCAGCGCGTTTCGGTCAGGATGCGCAGAATCCTGGCAGCGGAGGCTGAACCCTGGTTGGCGAGTTGTGCCATACGCGCGCGGGAGGAGGCCACGACGGCGAACTCAACGCTGACAAAGAGGCCGTTGAAGAATATCAGCGCGGCGATGATGAAGGTTGGAAGCAGGTATTCCACCGGTTCAACTCCCATTCGGCGGTTGCCGGTCGCCGCGAGCAGTTGGCACAAGGTCCTGCGGCCAGTCCGGCCCCGCGTTCGGAGGCAGCGCCACGCTGACCTGGGCGACGGCGTAGCCGCTCACCTGCTCGACGCGAAACTCCACGTCCTGCAGCTGCACTTCCTGGCCCTGCTCCGGAATTGCCCCCAGCGCCGCGAGTATTGCTCCGCCGATTGTGTCCACGTCTTCGATGTGGAGGCGTGCGCCCAGGATTTCTGCCAGCCGGTCCAACTCCACGTCTCCATCGAGCAGCAGGCGCCCGTCTTCGTTCAGCGCGATTTGCCGGCTGTCGGAGTCGAATTCATCGGCTATATCGCCGAATATCTCCTCGACCAGATCCTCGAAAGTTACGATCCCCGCGGTGCCTCCATACTCGTCGATGACAACGGCCATGTGGAAGCGATCGCGCTGCAACTGGCGAAAGACAGTGGCAACCGAGGCCGATTCCGGGACAAATGGAGGCAGGCGCATCAGGGATCGAACGCCGCTGTCGGCGCCGGGTGAGCCAGCCGATTGTCCTGGCTGGGTTTCACCCAACGAGAGACGAAGGGAGAGCAGGTCCTTCAAATGCACAACACCGACGATGTTGTCGATCGACTGTTCGTAGAGCGGGAGGCGGGAATGGCTTGATTCGGCCAGCAGGTCCAAAAGCTTGTCGGATTCGAGCTCCACGGGCGCGGCAAGAAGCTGTGTACGGGGCACCATGACACTGCGCAAGGATCGCTGCCGCAGCTGCAGGGTGTTCTCCAGCAGCTCTGTCTCGCCCTCTTCGAGAAGGCCGCCGGCACCACTCTCCTGTACCATCATCAGGATTTCCTCGGGCGCGTGAATGTGCAGGCCCTCGGAGACGGCCCGCAGCCCGACGAGGCGCAAGATGAGGCGGCCGCTGCCGTTGAAGAACCAGATGAGCGGCCGCATTACGACCATCGACCAGCTAACGGGCAGGATGAGGAGGAGCGATGTCCGTTCCGGGAATTGGATGGCGACGGTTTTGGGAGCGAGTTCGCTGAGCGTCACCTGGATCACGGTCAACACGATCAGGACTCCGGTGGCTGCGATGGAGGTTGCGGCGGCCTGTGCCACAAGGCCGGAACTGCTCAACAGCGGCGCCACAAGCGGCGTGATAGCGGCCTGTCCGTAGAAGCCCAGCACGAGGCTTGAGAGTGTGATGCCGAGCTGGCAGGCAGCTATGTAGTCATCCAGCTTGGAGGGGCTTTCGAGGTGCGGCAGCAGCAGCCTGGCAAAGCGGTTGCCTTCGGCGGCCTGTTGGGCTATGCGCGCCCGCCGGGTACCGACGGTGCCGATTTCGGCGGCAACAAAGAGCCCATTTAGCGTGATGAGCAGGAAAACGATTAGAACTATGAGGACTATCGCCATGGCTTGGGTTGTTGGCTGGTATCAGGATACGGCATCAGATGCGGCACTTGTCGCCGCTAGCGGACCGTCGGGACAAGCGGCGCGGCTAGAACTCAGGTTTGGCCTCGCCAAGCTGCGTAAAGTATCATTGGCAGAATTCTCCCGCGATTCTCTTGCGTGGATCGAACGAAGTGCGATCAGGAGTTTTGACGATGCCAAGCGCGTCCGAGCCGTCCCCGTCGGTCTCCGGGGGCGGCATTCATGCGGCAAGCGAGAGACCGACAGGCATGGGAACTCAACTTCACGGCCTGCTGCGTTCGATGCGGCCCAAGCAGTGGACAAAGAACGGCTTCGTGCTGGTTGGGCTGATCTTCGATGGGAAACTGCTTGACCCGGGTCTCGGCCTTGCCGCGGCCATAGCCTTCGTCGCCTTCTGTCTGGTCTCCAGCAGTGTCTATCTTCTGAACGACCTGGTCGATATAGAAAGTGACCGCCTTCATCCGCGCAAACGGCTTAGACCATTGGCGAGCGGGCATCTCAACCCCGCAGTGGCCAAAGGGGCTCTCGTCTTCCTGGCGGCTGTAAGCGTGCTCGGCGCCGGCCTCTACAATTCCCAGATTGGGCTGACGGTGGCCGCCTATCTGGCTCTGAATGCGGCGTACACTTTCTATCTTAAGCGGCTCGTGATTATAGACGTACTGATGATCGCGGTCTTCTTTCTTTTGCGGGTCGTTGCCGGTTTGACCGCGGTGGATGTCAGTGCATTCAGCCCGTGGCTATATATATGTGTCAGCTTGCTGGCCTTTTTTGTCGGCTTCGGCAAACGCCGCCACGAAATCCTGTTGCTCAAGGAATCCGCATCTGGCCACAGGAGCAGCCTGGATAAGTATAATCTGCCTTTTCTCGATCAAATCATAGGTCTCGTCACGGTCAGCGGCTTGATCAGCTACACTCTATACAGTTTCGAAGCAGAGACTGCCCTGGCCGGGCCGGCGCAGATGATGCTGACGGTCCCGCTAATCGTTTTCGTTGTTTTCCGTTATTTCTACCTGATTCATGTGGAGCAAAGAGGGGGCGCGCCGGAAGATCTACTCTTTTCAGATCGACCGCTGCTCGCGGGCGTAGTCTTGTGGCTGCTATCGGTGGTGGCCGTCATTTACATTTGGTGAATGCAAGCTTTCGGAAACCGGTTGACTTTAAATACCACTATTCGGCTTCTTCGACAAATTGTGCCCAGTCGCCTTCCATCCCCTCTTCGGTAACACCATAGAAGATGCGAATATCGGAACCTTGGCGCAGGGCCAGATCGAAACGCACTTTGCCGGCGCGCCTGGCCGAGCGAACGATGCCGACATTTTCCTTCCAGCGGATCTGGTTTGACTTGACTGGGCTGTCCTCGTATTGGGTTATGGCGTAATTCCACAGCTTGCGTGCGCCCTTGCGGGTAACATTGCCGACAGAGCGATGGTTGCGTAAGTTGCGCACGACGTAGTATGTCGTATCTCCCCTCGTCTCGCGGTCGACGATTTCGACGCCGTCCTGAGGAAGAAAGAAGGGATCGCTCTCCTTTGGTGATGCCTTTTGCGCACGGCTGCGCGTGCCCTTCGATTCAGCGCGCGCGGCTGCGCCGGACCTGCTCTCGCCTGCGGTTTCGTCGTCAGCTGGGGCATCATGGCCTTCATCGGCCCCGACCAAGTCGGCGTTGAGCCCTACGCTCTCGAGCACCAAAGCCACGATTTCGTCACGCAGCGCCTGGCTGGTTTCGGCGTCGTTGCGGACGTAGAATTTGGAGCCGTCGAGGCAATAGGGCTTTTCGTCGCCAGCGTCGACGCCGATGCGCAGGACATCGGCCCCGCCATTCGAAATGACTTCGAAGCGGGGCTCCAGTGGCGGGGTGAGCCGTTCGGTAATGGCCTGCTGAATCTCCTTCTGTGCTTGTTTCGAGTTGGCAAGCCCTTTCACTTTGCCCTTGCGGGCGTTAGCGCCGACAAAAATGGTGCCGCCGTCGGTGTTGGCGAAGGCGCAAAGGTCGGCGAGGACGACCGTTTGCCGGCCGCCCTTTCTGTTGGCAGACTCGTGGAAACTTTGGGTCTGGTTGGGGCCTTCGGCCCTGGCGGCGGCCAGGTGATCGACCACTTTTTCCGGCGCGCGAAAGGGGCGCGTGCGGTCAAACCAGCGGCTGGAGAAGAGCTCTTTGATCGCCTCGAACGACGGATCGGGCAAGAGCAGCTCGGTTGAACGCTCGCCAATGCCGAGGCGTCTACTGTTGCGGGGATCGGTGCTGAGGCGGTGGGCGTCGCTCCCCTGAATGCAGTGCATCTTGCGCGGGTACTCCGGCTTAGAGCCGTTGAAAAAACGGGACGTCGCCTTGCGGCTGCGGCTTTCCAAATCGGTCACCTCGAGTGCGCTGAGGTTGGCATCCTGGGTATATGAGATCTTGGTCTGGCCGCCGAAGGGAAAGTTGCGCATAGCCACCCCGTGGGTGCTGTTGGCGTGTGCGGCGATGGCGATGCCGCCGGAGTCAACGATTGTCTCGTAGGCACTGATGACGTCGGTGCTGGCTCCGGTCTCGGTCGAGCCTGCGTCCAGCCTGTCTTGGGGCACATTCAAGCGCAAGAGTATGTGCTCCAACTCGCGGACGGTTGTTTCGGGGGGATAGATTGCGAGGATATGGAAGCCGAAGGTTGCCGTAAATTCAAAGCCGGGAAGTACGACAATCTCGTTCGCCAGTTTGTGCCATTGCTCCAAGTTGCTGTGTTCAGCGTCGGTCAGCCTGCTCTGCTGCTGAAGACGGGTCAACCACTCGATTTCGCTGCGGATTGCGTCGATGCCGGCAACGGTATTGTGATCGGTGATGGCGACGATGTCCAGCCCACGCTTGCGTGCCGTGGCCAGCCACTCGAGGTAGGTGATGCCGGGCTCCTCGTAGTCGTTCGAGGCCGGCGTGTGGGTGTGCAAATCCACCTTGTACCAGCGCAGTCTTCCGGGGCTCTGTCGGGCGCCGGATTGCGCTTGCGCGCCACCCTCAGGGGCACTTCTCGATCTTCTTCTTCTGCTCATATTCTATCTTGAAACTGCCCCGTTCTTAGCAGGACAGTCCTGTTCATGAGGCGTACTCGATCTGTTCCACCGGGTCGCTATCGCTCTCGCTGACGGGCCCGTCATTGGCGGGAGCGGTCGTTTCGGGGGCGTCAGCTTGCGCTTCCGGGACCAGCTCGGGCTGTAGGGCGGTCTCGAGCACCTCGTCGACTGTCTCGACAGGAATAAAGTTCATAGAGTCGCGCACGTTCTCGGGCAGCTCTTCGAGGTCTGCCTCGTTTGCTGCTGGCATGATGATCGTGTTCAGGCCGGCCCTGGCTGCGGCGAGCACTTTCTCCTTCAGCCCGCCAATTCGCAGGACCTTGCCGCGCAGCGTAATTTCGCCGGTCATACCGATATCGGGATGAACGGAGCGACCGGTAAGCAGGCTGGCAATTGCGGTCACCATGGTCACCCCGGCACTGGGTCCATCCTTGGGCAGTGCGCCTTCGGGAATGTGAAGATGAATGTCGACTTCCTCAAAGAAGTCGGGAGGAATGTTGAGTTCGCGGGCGCGGCTGCGAACGTAGCTGAGCGCGGCCTGGGCGCTCTCTTTCATGACCTCGCCCAGCTGGCCCGTCAGAACGAAGCCTTTCTTGCCCGGCATCTTGGTAGCCTCAAAGAAGAGTATCTCCCCACCGGTCATCGTCCACGAAAGACCGACGGCCACGCCGGGCATACGCGTACGGTCGGCGATCTCCTCGCGCTGGAAGCGGCGCGGTCCCAGGTATTCGACCAGGGAATCCGGCGTAATGCGGACTGTTTCGGAGGAGTAGGCGCCATTTCCGCGCTTGGAGTTTCCTCCGGCTCCGGCCTCGACGTAGCCCTGCTGCGAAGGCGTCTCATCGAGGCCGAGAGGAAGCGGGGCCTGCAGCTGGAAGGGCACATCGGCGGCGATGGTTGCGGCAACCTTGCGACAGATCTTCCCGATTTCGCGTTCCAGGTTGCGCACTCCGGCTTCGCGGGTGTAATCATGTACAATCTTGTGCAGGGCCTCTTCGGTGAAGGCGATCTCGCCATCGCGCAGACCGTTCTCCTTGATCTGCCTCACGACGAGATATTGCTGCGCGATTTTGACCTTTTCGTGCTCGGTATAGCTGCTGAGTTGGATGACCTCCATCCGATCGCGCAGCGGACCGGGGATGGTGTCCAGCACATTCGCGGTCGTAATGAACATGACCTCGCTCAGGTCGAAGGCAACGTCGATGTAGTGATCGCGAAACTCGCGGTTCTGTTCCGGGTCCAGGACCTCGAGCAGCGCGCTGGTGGGGTCGCCGCGAAAGTCCCGGCCCAGCTTGTCAACCTCGTCGAGCATAAATACCGGGTTTTTGGTCTCGACGCGGCGCAGGCTCTGAATGATGCGGCCCGGCATCGACCCGATGTAGGTGCGGCGGAATCCCCGGATTTCGGCCTCGTCGCGCACGCCACCCAGCGCCAGCCGCATGAACTTCCGTCCCATGGCGCGAGCGATGCTGATTCCGAGGCTGGTCTTGCCGACACCCGGCGGTCCTACAAAGCAGAGCAGCACGCCCTCCCGTTCGCGCCGGATTTTATCGCGCGCGTCCTCTTCTTTCTCCGTGGGCCGCCCAGCCTTGCGCGCCGCTCGCAGCCTGCGTACGGCGAGGTACTCTACGATGCGGTCTTTGATTTCGTCAAGGCCGTAGTGGTCTTCTTCGAGGACATCCCGGGCGTGGTTGATGTCGAGATTGTCCTCGGTTGTTTGCTGCCAGGGCAGTGAGACCATGAGATCGAGGTAGGTCTTGATAACGCTGTATTCGGCCGCCTGGATTGGCATACGCCGCATCCGGTTCAGTTCCCGTGTCGCCTCTTTGTGCGCCTCTTCCGGCATGCCGGCGGACTCAATGCGTTCCTCAAGCTCACGAATGTCGGCTTCCTGCTCGTCCTCCTCGCCCAGCTCTTTCTGGATTGCCTTGATCTGCTCGCGCAGGAAGAAGTCCTTCTGCATCTTCTCCATTTCGCCCTGCGCTTGGGACTGGATCTTGTTGCCCAGCTCCATGACGTCGACCTCGCCATGGAGCAGCTGGGTGAGGCGGAGGAGCTTTTCCTGGACGCTGTCCATCTCCAGCAGTTGCTGGGCGTCGTCGATTTCCAGGCGGACGCTGCTGGCGACAAGATAGGCCAGCTGACGGGCGTTTTCGACGTTTGCGGCCATGACGGCTAGCTCGTCGGGCATCTGGCCGTCCAGCTCGACTAGCCGGCGGAAGAGGTCGGTGACGGCGCGCGCGGAGCCGTCGATGTCCAGCCCTTCCTCAAGGGTCTCGGGCAGGACTTCGACGCGGGCGCGCAGATAGGGCTCTTCCTGGATGTATTCGGTGAGGCGGATGCGCTCGAGGCCCTGTACTGCAAGCCGGACGGTACCGTCTGGGGCCTTGAGGACGCGATGGACCTGGGCCGCGGTCCCGATATGGTAAATCTGATCGGGAGACGGCTCCTCGATCGATTCATCCTTGCTTGTTGCCAGGGCAATTATGCGGCTCTGCGGCAAGTTGTCCTCGACCAACTTGATGCTGCGTTCCTGGCCGATGGTCAGCGGCAGCCACATCATCGGATAGACTACGATGCCGCGCAGCGGCAGGACCGGCAGGTCGTCGGCAACGTCGGTCACCTGAGACTTCTCTGCGCCTTCGCCGTCCTTCCCTCCGTCCTCGGCCCCGTTGCCTTCAGGTTCCCCGACCTCGGCGGCGGCTTCCGCCGCTGCCGAAGACTGATCTTCCTGCCCTTCCTCGGGTCCGCTTTCGGGCTGTCCCGCATCCTCTTGCTCTATGTCGTTGTGTTCTTCCTCTTGCTTTTCGTCGCTCATATTGTTCCCGACGCGTCTGATAGGAAATTCCGCCTCTCGACCGTGCGAGCGCTCCTTTCCGCGGCTTCCGGCCATTGCACTGGTAATCGGCCCGAAGAGCCGGTCCCGCGCGTACAGCGCGCCGGCAGGCGCCCGCGCTGAACGGTTCGATGCTGGCCGGGAGCATATCGGCATTGTACCACAGAAGCGCTCATTCAAAAGTGAGGCGGCTGACAATTCAACCCCGGCAGCTGCGCGGCAGCCCAATGGGTAAGTGGGAGGGTAAGAGCGTTCCTCGTCACTCTCAACACTTTGCCTTTCACAACTGCCGCCTACGGGATGACATGCCTGTGGGGCCGATTGGCGGCGAGAGGCTGCGATCCAGGGGTAGGCTGGCGACCAGCAAATTGATCACGGCAAACGCAAGCGAAATCCTCATAAGAGATGGAAAGTTCCAATCTCATCGACCTTTCAGATCGATCATGGTTCGTGCGGCTGTTTTTCCCAAAAATCACATAGTTGCGGCACTGTTATGGCGGTTGTCCTGCTCCAATGTCTAGTGGGACCGAACGCCTCTCGTATTGGCGCTATGGGTCGACCAATGTCGCAAAAGTTTTTTTTTGGTGAGGGAATTGTCCGGCATCGGGACTGGCGGAAATAGGGGCGATCCTGCACAGAACCCTCGATCTTGTGAGCCCCGATCTTTGGACCACAAGACGGCTAAGATAAGGCGCACTCTAACGGATGCGGTCGGCCGCCCTCAGAGCACGAAGTACTCTTCTGCCGGCGTGCGACAGTTGAGACCTTGATGCGCTCTCTCATGGTTGTAGACGTCGAGATGGGCGGTCAGCCGAGCAGACGGCTGACGGACCGCGTCATACTGGTGGAAATCGACGTTGAGGAGGCTTTTTGCATTCAGGCATCGTCGCTACATCGCTTGTACAATGTGCAGTAATTTGTAGTAGCCGGATGCGAATACAAGCCCGTCGTGCCGAATGAACCGGGCGTGTTTCGTTTGCTGCTCGTTCGTTTCGGGGTTGGGGAAGACGTAGCTGAGCCACTTGCCTGCCGTCATGACGCTTGCGATGTGTGCGCTGCAATTGATGTCGTTGACGTCCTTGAGCCTTGAGAATTCTCTGCCGATGAGTCGCGTGTATAGGGCCGCGAGGTAGGCGCTGTATTCGTCGAATATCGAGACGTACCACTGTCAGTCAGCCTGGTTGACCGAGCTGAAGTGTTTGACGGCGGTTTCGCGTCGATTCATGATGTAGTAGTGGATGGCGTCGTATACGAGTGCCTGTGCGTAGGCGGCAGACTGTTGCTCGGTGGGAATGGGGTTTCAGGATGCTATGAGAATTGCGAGTGGGAGCAAGAGAATGAGGGTAAGTGTTGTTGCACGGCGCGCTGTCTGGGCTCTTGGCGGGTGGAAAAACGGGTTGCTTCTGAGTAGGGTTTGGTGACACTGGTCTGAACCCTTGATCGTCTGATTTTGTGATGGACATTTTTGAGAGCAAGGGCTCATGGGGCGGTCTTCGATGTCGAAAAGTGCGAGTGCCCCTTGGAAGTTGGATGACGCATTTAATCCGGAGTGGGAAACCACAATTTGACAGATGGTCTATTTGGCAATTCGGATGGGGAAGTAGTGGGCCTCTTTTGGTGCAGTTCACTCTTGGGGTGGGAAGCGTCTGGCGACACGCGGACGCTGTCGCATCGGCGTGCCGGGGTCGGCGACAGGTTGGAGTCAAGCATGCACGGTGGCGGCGCGATGGGTCGCGGTTGCACTGTACTACATTAGAGCCTACACGCGGCGCGAGGAGAGGTGTCAGGGGAGCGCTGCGGGGGAAGTCCCCCGCACAAGAGAGGGCCGGAGCGGCCCGACCGCCCAAACGGCAGTGGTCAGTGGCCAGTGTGCAGGAACTGACGGGGCAGTGCCCAGGGTATACGAATCTGTACTCCAGTTTTGGACTGTGCCCGCACGCCCTGGCTTTTGCCCACTATGGGCCTATGCTACACTGCGGCTGAGGGCGAATGCCGCCGCCATTGGTGCGGCGCGCTCAGCAGCCTCGAAGTTCCCAACCCACTTTTCTGCCGGCAGGGGAGTTTTATGAGAATCACCGATATGACCGTCCGCCGCTTTCGCTACATCTCGAACACTGTGCGCGATTCCGAAGGTCACGGCCACCCGGGCGATCCACACGAGGCGGAGCAGTCGCTGCTCACCATTCATACCGACGAGGGCGTAGAGGGCTACTTTTTCGGCAGCCCACCGCAGGCGCTGATCGACGGGCTGGTGAAGCCATTTATCAGCGGGGAAGACCCCTTTTACCGCGAGCGGATCTGGCACAATCTGAAGGAGCGACAACGGCTCAATTTGGCGACGATGTCGGACAGGCTTCTCAACGCGGTCGACCTGGCACTGTGGGATCTGGCGGGGCGGGCGCTGGAGATTCCGGTACACAAGCTGCTGGGCGCGACGCGCGACAAAGTGCCGGCGTACGCGAGCACGATGTGCGGAGACGACGTTGGCGGCGGGCTGGGTTCGCCTGAGGACTATGCGAACTTTGCCGCCTGGTGCATCGGGCGCGGCTACCCGGCGTTCAAGCTGCACACGTGGCAGCCACCGTACGAGGGCGCGCCCAGCGTCAAGCGGGACCTGGCCGCGTGCGCGGCTGTGCGGGAGGTATACGGGCCGGACGCGCACCTGATGCTCGACCCATATCATTACTACTCAAGGCTGGAGGCGCTGGAGCTGGCCAAGGGGCTGGAAAAGCTGGACTATTACTGGATGGAAGAGCCGATGGACGAGCACAGCATGTCCTCCTACGTGTGGCTTTGCGAGCAGACCTCGCTGCCGATTTGCGGGCCGGAGACGGCGGAGGGAAAGATGTATACGCGGGCGGAGTGGATCAAGGCGGGTGCGTGCGACCTGGTGCGGGGCGGCGTGGGCGACCTTGGCGGGCTGACCCCGCTGATGAAGGTGGCGCATCTGGCCGAGTCGTTCGGCATGCGGATGGAGGTCCACGGCGGCGGCCCGGGCAATCTGCATGCCCTGTGTGCGATGGGCATACCGGGCCAGTACTATGAGCGGGGCCTGATGCACCCTTTCATCGACCATGACGAGCCGGCCGCGTGGCTGAACCGGTTGGACGATCCGATGGACGAGGAGGGCTTCGTGCATATTTCGCAGCTGCCGGGCTTGGGACAGGACATCAACTGGGAGTACATCGAGGACAATCTGGTGGCGTAAGTCGCAGCGCATACGTGCCGGAGGAGGGAGTCGATGAACGAAGAGGAACGCTATCTGTTTGACCTGCGCGGTTACCTGGTGATCCGGGAGGTGCTGCCACCGGCAGGGCTGGCTGAGCTGAACCGGCTGATGGACTGCCAGGCGCTTGCGCAACCGGGCGACGACACGCTGAGCGCGCGCTTCGGCGGATTCCTGGCGTGGGGACAAGTGTATTGCGACCTGCTCGACCACGATCGGATCATGCCGTATCTGAAGGCGGTCCTCGGTGACGGATTCCGGCTGGACCACTACTATGGCATCTACATGCGCGCCGGCACGGAGTCTCTGCGGCTGCACGGGGGCAACACGCCATACGACCCGCCGGAGTTCTACCAATTTCGCGACGGGCGGATGTACAACGGTCTAACGGTTGCGGCCTGGAATCTGACCGACACGGGGCCGGCTGTGGGTGGATTCTGCGCGGTGCCGGGCAGCCACAAGGCGAACTACCCGTGTCCGCCGAGCATCCAGTCCGCGCACGCGGCGCACGAGGCGGTCGTGGTGCCGGAGGCGCCGGCCGGGTCGGTCGTCATCTTCACGGAGGCCCTGACGCACGGTACAGCGGCATGGACCGCGGGTTACCAGCGGCGTTCGCTGTTGTTCAAGTACAGCCCCGGCCAGCAGTCGTGGAGCGCAAACTACACGCGGCCGCCCGAAGGCGTCCAACTAACGGCACGGCAGAAATTGCTGTTCGAGCAGCCCTACTTCAACTCGCGCGCCTCGCTGTTTGATGGGGAGCGGGGATAGCCTCTGCGCCTGGCGGGGGTATCGAACCGGATGACAAGCACCTAAGGAGCTACTGCATGACACAGCCTTTCCGCATCGGCGCATCGGCCGGTTTCAAGACGTTTGCGCCGGGCACAATCGAGCCGGTCCTGGCACGCCTGATTGACCCGCTACCACATGTCGAATGGGACTATTTTGACGTCGACTACGGCGAGCCGGTGCAGGCGGCGGCGGTCGCCGACTTTGACGGTGTGATCGCGCTGGGCAGCCCATACACCGCGGCCACGGTCAGCGGCGGCGGTCGGTTGATCTGTGTGGCGCGCTGGGGCGTGGGCTACGACATGGTCGACACGGCGGCATTGACCGCGAACCACGTGCTGGTGACGATTGCGGTGGACGCGGTTCGAAAGCCGGTAGCCGAGGCGATCCTGACGCTGATTTTGGCGCTGGCGAAGAGGGTTGTGGCCAAGGACAAGCTTGTGCGCATAGGCCGCTGGGACCTGAAGATGGAGGTGAGCGGGCTTGGTCTGAGCGGCAAGACGGTCGGTTCTGTCGGGATGGGCAACATCGGCGGCGAAATGTTCCGGCTGCTGGGGCCCTTCGACCTGGGGCGGCGGATCACACATGACCCGTATCTCGACCCGCAGCGTGCGGCGGCGCTGAACGTTGAGATGGTCGGCATCGAGGAACTGTTCCGCGAGTCGGATTTTGTGGCGGTCAACTGTCCGTTGAGCGACGAGACGCGCGGGATGGTCGACGCGCGGCTGCTCGGGTTGATGAAGCCGAGCGCGTTCTTCATCAACACGGCGCGCGGGCCGATTGTCAACCAGGACGACCTGGTTGCGGCGCTGCAGAGGGGGGCGATCGCGGGCGCGGGTCTGGACGTGGTCGAGCCGGAGCCGCTGCCGGTGGACCATCCGCTGATCGAGTTGGAGAACGTGATCCTCTCGCCGCATGCGCTGGCGTGGACGGATGACCTGTACGAGCTGAACGGGGCGATGGCGTGCGAGAGTTTGCTGGCGCTGTTCAGGGGGGAGATTCCGGCGTATGTGGTAAACCGCGAGGTGATTGGGACGGCGGTGTTTCAGGAGAAGCTACGCGGTTTGGCGGCGCGGTGGGAGGCGTTGACGAGGTAGAGAACGGCTGCAATTTGGAGAAGCGCAAGGTCAGAACATGGCGCCGGATCGCGGCCTTTCTGACGGTAAGAAAGAGTCATTTGGAGCGAGGCTGTCCGAACCGCCGTACGGCTAAAGAAAGGCCCCAAATCGAACTAATGACGGCCTTTGATTCATAGCGGTTTTTGCCGCATTGATCTATGTTCTTCTCTACTTGAAACACCGATTCTGCAGGTTGCCCACCCGACCGTTGAGAGTCCACCGTCTCTTGGCTGCACTGGCTGGACGCCGCACATTATACGTGGATTGCATTCCCTTTACGCTGCAATTGGCAGCCGCCACTATGCCGATGTGGCAACTCATTCTGAACCTTCAAGAGTCGTACGAACCTGGGAAGAGTCCTATCTTAGACGATCCAGTTCTTTTGGGTAGTCTAACAGGTTTCTTCTCTTAACTTTCTGTGTAAAACTGCTGCGAGGAGGAGGTTGAAATCGGCCGCATTCGCGCTTCAAAACGGCCCATTTGCATTCTTCAAAATTGACGACTAGACGACCCAGGCAAAGACGGTCTGCCGGCACTCCGGCTTTCAGGAGCCGAACTGGAACTTCCGCGGCATGCGCGGGGCCTTTGGTGATGAACCCCGGTCCAGAGGCTGTAATTGGAACTCCGGAGTGCCCCTCAGAGTCGGCGGATGGAAAGTCGCTAATGCAGAAAGTTAGAGAAATCAAGGTCTGTGATACACTTATTCGGTACACTTCAATCACTTTGCTCAATGGGGAGAATTGTGAATGAGAGTCTGTTTGTCCGTCTGCTTGCTGACCCTGGCTTACATCGCAGGTGCCTGCAATATGGTCATGCCGGACCAGGGCGGGGGCATGGAAATGAACGACGATGGTATGGAGATGGACATGTCGGGCGGCTCGATGGCGGCGGATGCGCTCGAACCCCAGACGAGCGAGAACGGCCTGTTCACGGTCAGTGCGGTCAGCCGTCTGGACCCGGTTGTGATCAACGAGACGCACGCGTGGACGCTACGCGTCGAAGACGCGGACGGCAACGCGATATCCGATGCCGAGATCTCGGTGGATGGGGGCATGCCGGAGCACGATCACGGTTTTCCGACCGCGCCGCGGGTGACCGAGAACCTGGGAAGGGGCGACTATCTGTTAGAAGGCATGCGATTCAACATGGGCGGCGTTTGGGTCCTCACGCTGGAGATCAGCTCGGGCGGCGCGAGTGACTCGGTTACATTTGAGTTCGAGCTGAATTGAGGCGTGCGCCGCACAATCTTAGTTGCAGCCGCGGCGGTTCTGCTTGTCCTCGTTGCAGGCGCTGCTCTCGTCCTGTTTGGCTTCGTTCCGGCGGGCCCGGTCTGGTCCGTTCTCACGGGGGAAGAGCGCTCGACAGGGAGGGGGGCGCACGGTTGGACCGCGGCCGAACGGGGCCTGATCGGCTCCCTCAGCCTTGACCGGCTGCCGCCCCTCGCGCCAGATCCATCCAACGCGTTTGGCGACGACCCGGAGGCGGTCACGCTAGGTCATACCCTTTTTTTCGACAAGGGCCTGAGCCCGGACGGGTCCGTTTCCTGTTCCACCTGCCACATACCAGAACTCTATTTCACCGACGGCAAGGTACGCGCCAACGTGCGCGGGCAGGATACGCCGCGCCACACCCCCACGATCGTCGGGATTGGATACAGCGACTGGTTCTACTGGGACGGCCGCAAGGACAGCCAGTGGGCTCAGGCGCTCGCGCCGCAGGAGGCCGCGATCGAGCACGGCGGCAATCGCGTCGCGCACGCTCGCCACGTATTGGACACCTATCGTAGCCAGTACGAGGCACTGTTTGGCCCCGCACCTGATCTGTACGACGAAGGACGGTTTCCATTGAACGCGGCGCCGGTGGATGATGGTACTCTTGGCGCGGCCTGGGATGAAATGACGGAGGCGGACCAGAACGCGGTCAACCGCGTTTTCGCCAACATCGGCAAGAGCATCGCGGCTTATTCGCGGCGGATCCTGCCGGGCCGCAGCCGCTTTGACGACTACGCGGCCGCGGCGGTCGCAAATGACCAGGGCCGCATGGCTGACCTTTTCAGCGCGGAAGAGGCGGCGGGGCTGCGGCTCTTTATCGGCGACGGCCAGTGCACAGATTGCCACAACGGGCCGCTGTTCACGAACGGCACGTTTCACAATATCGGCCTGCCGCTGCAGGAAGGCGAGAATTTCGATCAGGGCCGCTCGCTGGGGACATTCAGGGTGGTGGATGACGCGTTCAACTGCCTGGGCCCGTTCAGCGATGCCGGCGAGGACAGCTGCGTGGAGCTGCGTTTTATCAAGATGGAGGGCGAGGAATTGGTCGGCGCTTTCAAGGTGCCGGGGCTGCGCAATACGGCCAATACGGCGCCGTACATGCACAACGGCATCTTCCCCGACCTCGACGCGGTGATCCGCCACTACAACCACGCGCCGCCGGCCTTTCCGGGCCACTCCGACCTTGTGCCGCTGGCCTTGACTGTCGAGCAGAGCGACGCGCTCAAGGCGTTCCTGTTGACACTCAGTGCGCCGCCGAATGCGCCGCCGGTGCTGCTGAGGCCGCCGGAAGATGGGGAATAGGCTGGGGCGATGTGCTAGGCGGCGCGGCTGGGCATCTCCTCTCCTCGCAGTCCGGCGAGGAGATTGTCGACTGTGCGGCGGGCCATAATGAAACGCGACTGGTAGGTGGCGCTGCCAAGATGCGGCAGGATGACGCAGTTGTCGAGCCGCAGCAGTGGATGGTCGCGTGGCAGTGGTTCTGGGTCCGTCACGTCCATGATGGCGCCGGCGATCAGATTGCGCTGCAGCGCGTCCACGAGCGCGTCGTGGTCAACGACGCCGCCGCGGGCGACGTTAACCAGGTAGGCCGTTTCTTTCATGCGTTCCAGTTGGGCCGCGCCAATTAAGTGTCGGGTCTGAGGAGACATGGGCACGCTCAAAACCACGAAATCGGCCTCGTCCAGCAGCCCTTCCAAGGTGCGGTAGGAGGCGTTCAGTTCGGCGGCGTGTGGGCTGGGGTTGCGATTGTAGTAAAGAACAGTCATGTCGAACCCGCTGGCACGGCGGGCGATCTCACGGCCAACGCGTCCCATGCCGATGATGCCGAGTGACGAGCCGTAAACCTCGTGCCCGTGGAGAATGTTGGCGTCGTAGAAGAGGTAGTCGGGCCCGTGTGCGTGACGCCAGCCCTGAATGATGTTGCGGCCGATGGCCATGAGCATGGCGAAGGCCATGTCAGCGGTGACGCCGTTGACGAAGCCGGGCGTAAAGCCGACCGGCAGGCCGCGGGCCTTGGCGTCTTCCAGGTTGATGTGGTCGACGCCGACTCCGAAATTGCTGAGGCAGCGCAGCTTGGGCATCTTGTCCATAAGCGAGCCGGGTACGATCGGGTGGCCGTAGGTGATGAATCCTTCTATCCGGGGCAGGATCGGGTCATTCTCTGTGAGGTCCCAGATGTGCACTTCACAGCTGTCGGCTACCATGTCGTCCATCTCTGGCGGCAGCGCGGAATCGGTCAGGACTTGATAAGGCACGGGATTCTCCTTTGCGATTTGTTTCGAGGCGTGCCAACATGACCGTCTCGGGAACAGGAACGACACCAACGAAGAGGCAGTTGCCCGATGTCACGCATACTCTACTTCTGTCCTGATTTTCCCCAGCCTTCGGGCGGCATCAAGACGCTTTACCGCCATGCGCAACGCCTTGTGGAACTTGGATTTGATGCCTGGATCGTCCACCAGAAGCGCCCTTTCCGGGTGACCTGGCACGGTTACGAGGCGCCGACGATTTGGCTTTCGGAGCGGCCTCAGTTCACGTCGCAGGACATCCTAGTGATCCCCGAAGTGATGCCCCAGATCATGCAACAAACGGCCAGATTCGCGGGTGAGCGGATTGTGATCGCGCTGAGCTGGTCGCCGACCTATTGGAATCTCCCCGCAGGGCAAGACTGGCGGACCTATGGCATCGATCGGGTGATCACCAAATCGCCGCTCATCCAAGACTATTTGCGCTGGAGCATGGACATCGAGGCGACACTGATCAGCGAATACGTGAATGAGGAGCGCTATCGGTTTGATCCGGAAGGGAAGCGCGCCAAGGTCTGCTACCTCACACGCAAGGAGCGTTCGGCTGCCTGGCTGCACAGTATACTCTACGCCAAAGGAACACCCTTTACCGAGTTCGAATGGATGCCCCTGCGCGAATTGAGCGAGGACGAGTACGCCCGCCATCTGCGAGAGGCTTCGGTCTACGTTTCCACGAATATGCAAGAGGGTATGAACACATCGGTCCTGGAGGCGATGGCCTGCGGCTGCCTGGTCGTCGGCTACAGCGGGATCGGCGGATTCTACATGGAAGGCGCTGGCGAGGCCCGGAATTGCCTGCTGGTGGAAAATGGAAACCTGCCTGCTTTCGGCGAGCAGCTGGAAAAAGCGCTTCGCCGGCTATCCGTCGACCCGGCGGCCTTTGCGCCGGTCATTCGGAATGGACGGCGGACGGCGGCGTCCTACCAGAGTCCCGACGACGAGGCGGAAAGTCTCCTGTCCGTTTACGCCCCGCTTGTCTCCGCAAGAGTTTAACTATTCTCGGCCAATTCCTCGCCGAGAGGGAGCCGCTCGACCGCGTCGCCCACGCGAATTGTCCCGCCCTCGACAACCCTGGCGGTGATGCCGCCGTGGCCGCGCATGGCATTGTAGCCGCCGGGACCCAGATTCTCCTCCATGCGGCTGCAAGGATGGCAGGGTCCGCTGTGCTCAAAGACCGCTTCGCCGATTCTAAAGCGCCTGTCCTGCAGACTGAACAGGTTGACACCGCGCACAACGATGTTGCGCCGCGTCAGCGCCGGGTCGGGCGACGGTTTTTGTAGAAATGCGCCCACGGCATCGAGGTGCTCGCCCTGGATCAGCGTAACCTGGCGCTTGCCGTCTCCCTGTCCATGGAAGTGGTCTCCCTCCAGACCGCTTCCGGGCGCGGCGTCGACCGCGTCCACCGGTTGAGGAGGGCCGCGCCGCTCAGCGCGCAGTCCTATCCATTCTACCTTGCCAACTCTGGTCGGATTTGCCATCAGTTTCGCTACGTCGCTTTCGGGATTCAGCCCGCTCATGTATGGATCTCCGGATTCGTTGACTCTTTCCCGCCCTTTTGGCTTAGGCTGCCGGGGCGGGGATTTCTTCAGTTGCCGATATTCAAGCCATCGGCTCGTTGCACACAAATGCCCCCATGCGGACGGGCGATCGCAATACCCCGCACTGGCGAATCATCTCTTCCGCCTTTCCCCGCACGAGAAGCGGCAGCCGTTCCTTTGCCGCGCGGCTGACGTCGGCGCGGGCCAGCAGATTTCGGTAGCGGCCAATCGTCATGTAACTGGCCAGGAACTCATCTGCGGAGTGGTACAGGGTCTCGTCCTCAAAGGAGAAGGAACGCACCTTGCCAAAGTGGCATTCCAGGAGGCGACGGCCATTCTCCATGGAAAATGGGGAGCGGGATTCCCTGCTGTAGTCGATCTCCAATTCGTCTAGCGCGGCATAGTGGTACTCCAGGACAGGCACTTTTGCCTTATCGCTGTTGGTCGTGGCCAGCAACCAGCCGTCCTTTTTGACGACCTGCGCCAGTTGGCCAATGCCGTCGCGAATGTAGGACAGATGGTAGAGTACATGATTGGCCATCGCGCCGTCAAAATATCTGGCGGGGAATGGCAGCGACCGGATATCGGCGGCAGCGAAATGTGGGCTGTGGCCGTGGCGAGCCGCCTCCTGAGCAGCGGTCTGCAACATGCCGAAGGAACTGTCGCAGCAAGTGACGGCGGCGGAGGCCAGCCCATAACTTTCGACAAGGGGCCAGGCAAAACGGCCCCAGCCACAGCCGGCGTCCAAGACCCTTGCTTCGGAATGAAGGGGAATTAAGTCAAGAGCCCAGAATTCGAATCGACGGCCGGACGCCATGTTTGAGCGCAGATGCTTTGCCATCAGCTGGTCGCCCTTCTCATAGTAGGGAAACAGGGCCGAATGCGATGGAGAAGAGCGTTTTGCGGGCTCCGGCCCTGGACGAGCGGGATCTTCCGTGTTCATCTGCGGCGACAAAAGCAACCGAAATCGCCGAAGCGGGCCGTCGCGGCGCCGTCCGCGCCCCTGCGGTCTTGAATTTCCGGGAATCCGGCGGCGCGCAGCATTTCTTCGTGCTGGCCCTCGGTGAAACGGCTGGGGTGCGGATTGCCGGCGTTCACAAGCAGGTCGCCGTAGATCAGCTGACCGCCTGTGCGCAGCAAAGCGCGTGAACGTTCCAGCACGTCGACCTGCTGCGTCTGTCCGCCTAGATCGTGCAACGCCTGCAAGGAGATCACGGCGTCCACTTGTCCTGCCCAGCCCAGCTCATGTAGTGTTTCTTCCCAGTTGGGGCCTGCCAGGTCGGCGGATCGCAATTCGACCACTCTGTCAGTGGGGGAGTCGCTCTCTTTCCCGGTCAACCGACGGCGCGCGAATTCGAGAAGGTGGGTCGACAGGTCGAAGCCACAAAAATGGGCAGCAGGGAATCGATGGAAAAGGGCTGCCGCGAGGTAGCCGGCGCCGCAGGCCAGCTCAACTACTCGCGGCGAGCTTGCCGGCGGGCAGTCGATCCGGGACACGATCCAGGCTGCCACCTGCGAACGCTGGGGCCAATCCCTGTTGAGGCGCGTTTCCCACTGGCGCGCCTCGGCGTCGCTGCGCACATCGGCCGAGCGAATCATCAGCGGTCTCTTTCTGCAGGGTGGCGGCGACCCATTGGCCGATCTCGTGGTGGGCCCGCCGCGCCTCCGGCACCCAGGGATAGAAGGCATGGAAGGCGTGCCAGAGTCCTTCCCAGACCTTTAGCGTCACCTCTACGCCGGCGGCGGTGGCCTTCTCCGCCAAGCGGGTCGAGTCGTCCAGTATGATTTCGTCATTGCCGGCGTGAATCAGCAAGGGCGGCAAGCCGTGCATATCGCCATAGAGTGGCGAAACCAGCGGGTGGTCGATGGGCGTTCCGTTGCGGTAGCGATTGGCCAGGAGCTCGATGCCGGCTGGGCGCAGCCAAGGGTCCCGGCGGGCGCGGGTACGCACGCTGTCCCCCGTGCCCAGCAGATCGGTCCAGGGAGAGAGGAGAACGGCTGCGGCGGGCATTTGCATCCGCTCGTCGCGCAGGGTAGACAGAAGCGCCAAAGCGAGTCCGCCCCCAGACGATTCCCCTGCGACAACGATTCTGTGGGGCGGATAGCCCTGGGCCAGCAGAAACCTGTAGGCGGCGCGTGCGTCCAGCAGGCCGGCAGGAAACGGATTTTCCGGGGCGAGGCGGTATTCCGGCAGCAGAGTGCGGGCACGGCAGGCGACGGCGAGGTGGGAGACGAAACCGCGATGGGAGCGGCACGAGCCGATGAAAAAACCTCCTCCGTGCAGGTACAGTAACGCCCGGTCCGATCGAGTGTCGCGGGCATCGAGCCACTCGGCCGGCACGCCGAACGCGTCGACAGGCATAGCCCGAATCGCCGGGGCCATCGGCAGCCTTCCACCGCGCGCATCGATCGAGTTGCGCTGGTCATCGATGGGGCGGTCAAGGGGAAGGCGACTGTTGCGCCAGCGAAAGAACTCTTTGAACAGGAGGCTGCGGATACTAGGCACTGTCGGGACTCCCACGTCTGTTTCAGCGCATTTAGCCTAGAGCGTACCACGAGTTTGGCTCTTGCGAAAGCCTCGCGACTGGGGTAGCGTACTGAAAATGGAGTTTGGGAAAGGGGGCGGAGGATGCGGTACAGGCCATTGGGAAGACGCGAAGACATGCAGGTCTCCGAGATTGCGCTGGGCTGCTGGCCGTTCGCGGGCGGCGACGTGTGGGGAGCACAGGAGGATGCTGATTCAATTGCGGCTGTTTGCGCTGCGCTCGATGAGGGCATCAACTTCTTCGATACGGCGGAGGGTTACGGCCGCTCAGAAGAGGTGCTGGGCAGGGGTTTGAAGGGGCGCCGCGGCGATGCGATAGTCGCCACCAAGGTCAGCGCCGGCAACCTGGACCCGCCAGAACTGATGCGCGCGTGCGAGCGCAGTCTCAAGGCATTGCAGACCGACTACATTGACCTTTATCAGGTTCACTGGCCAAACTGGGATGTGCCGCTGGAGGAGACGGTCGGCGCGCTGGAGAGGTTGGTGGAGCAGGGCAAGATCCGCGCTTACGGTGTCTGCAACTTCGCGGTACGGGACCTTTCGGAGATGGTCAAACTGGGCCGGTGCGTAAGCGATCAGTTGCCGTACAGCCTGGCTTGGCGCGGCATAGAGCGGGCGGTACTGCCGCTCTGCCGAGCGAACGGTATCGGCGTGATATGTTACAGCCCGCTGGCGCAGGGCGTTCTGACGGGCCGTTACGCCAGCGCTGAGGAAGTACCGGAAGGGCTGGCGCGCACGCGGCTGTATTCGAGCGCACGGCCGATGTCGGAGCACGGCGAACCTGGCTGCGAGGAGGCGTTGTTCAGGGCGGTGGCCGAAATCCGCGAGATTGCCGGGGAGTTGGGCGAACCAATGGCTGCGGTCTCGCTGGCGTGGCTGCGACAGCAAGAGGGCGTCACCTCGCTGTTGGTCGGCGCGCGCAACGCCGTCGAAGTGCGCCACAACCTTCCTTCTCTTGAGTTGAGGATTCCGGAGGAGGTCCTATGCCGCCTTGCCCGGGCAACTGAACCGCTCAAAGAGGCGGTGGGCGAAAGCCTCGATATGTGGTTTGTGCCCTCTCGCATGCGATGAACGCACAGGCGCCTACTTCTGAGGTTCCCTCTGCATCACCTCGTGCGGCCAGACGATGTGGCGTCTGGCGGGTGTGAGCCGTACCAGGAGGTCCGGCGACGGCCGGTAGCCGAAGCGAAAGAAGCCCCAGGAGGGGCCGTAGCGGTAGACGACGACGCGGCGGTCGCCGGTCGCGGTGCGCCGGGCAGAGCCGTGACAGATGGTGTCGACGAAAATCAGCGCGTCGCCGGCGTCCATGAAGATCTCTTCGGCACCGATGATCGCATCGGCAGATCCACCAAGCCCGATAGAGTGTTCATCGTACTGCGGCGGTGGGAAGTTTGACTTGTGGCTTCCGGGGATCACCATGGTGCCGCCGTCACCCGGTCCGATGTCGGTCAGCGCGACGAGGAGGTTAACCTGTCCGCTCATGAAGCTCCCAGCACGGAAGCGAAATTGGTTTCGCTTTACTGCCCAGTGTCCACCTGAGTGGATGCCGATGGCTTCGCCGGGCCCGCGCAGGTTGGCGAAGTTTTCGTCGATGAAGAGCGGCCCATGATGGAAGTCGAACGTGCCTTCGCCACCGACGAAGAGTTTCACTTTCTCGATCCAGGAAGGATGGTCGATGAGATTCTCGAAGGCGGGCCCGGCCTCGTAAATCTGCTGAAGGTTGAGGCCGTCGTCGGTCCCGTACTGATGGCCATGAATGTAGCCCGCCCAGCTGCCGACTTCCAGAGGCAGAACAGCGTCGATTTCGGCGTTACATGCGGCCACTTCGGCAGGGGTGAGGGCTCCCTTCAGCAGAAGATAACCCCTCAGGTCGAACAGAAAGATTTCGATTTCGGACACTGCATGGTTTTCGGTGCTCATCGCTGTCCCCGTTGGTTGACGTACACATTTTGTCGGCTTAAGTGAGTAGGCTACAATGCTGCCTGCGGTGCCGGGAATCCGGCCAAACGAGGGTAAATCCCTCTTAACAGTGCCTAACATGATTGTACAACACGTGATGGCTTGCAGGTATAGCACGACGAGACCAAGAGGCAAGTATGGCCCTTTCACCCGATCACCTTGTATATGCGGCGCCTGACCTGGGCAAGGCTGTTGACAAACTGGCGGCACTGCTCGGTGTGCGGCCCTCGGCAGGCGGTCGGCATCCAAACGGGACGCATAACGCGCTGCTTTCATTGAACCAGAACTGTTATCTGGAAGTCATCGCCCCCGATCCGGCGCAGCGTTCGGGTGGTTCAAGGGAGCCGCTTGCCTTCGGTCTGGACGATTTGCACATCGGCAAGCTGGTTACCTGGGCGGTTCTGGCTCCTTCGTTGGAAGAGGTTGCACAGGCTGCGCAGGCTGCGGGCTATGACCCTGGAGTGATCGTCGAGGGGGGTCGAACGCGGCCGGACGGCGTTCAATTGCGCTGGCGAACGACGAAGCGTCCGGAGGCGCGGGAAAGCTGGCCGCCTCCCGGCAGCGGCCTTGTGCCGTTTTTGATTGAGTGGGGCGAGGGAACGCCCCATCCTGCGAAGACATCCTCACAGGGGGCAAGGCTGTTGGAGCTTGCCTTGTTCCATCCCCGTCCTGCCGAAGTGCAGCCGATGCTGTCGGCGCTGCACATCGACATTTTGGTTGCCGCCGGACCGGTTGCGGCGATGAGGGCGAAGCTTGAAACGCCGAATGGCATTGTGACCCTTGAATAGAAGAGTTGCCTGTTGATCGAGAACCATACTGTGGGTCTCCAGGTATCACGAAGGCGGAAAAGTGTGGAGCCATCCCTTTTGCCGGGAGAGAATGGGCCTAGAGAGGGATCATGCAATTTGCAGGGAAGCCACAGACAAGGGAGCCGATTTGTACAATTGGCCTACGCAGGAGCTTGATCTGTTGTGCAGTTCTGTGGTAAACTTGGTTCAGAAGGTAGCCTATACTAGAGCAAGGCTTGAAAACGGCTTTGCCATGCCCGCTATGCTGGCATCAGGAGGATGACCATGGCAGACACAAAGAACGTTTCCGGTTTACCTGAGGCCCTCTCAGACAACCAAAACGGTCATGTGCCGTACCCGGGTATCCCAACGACGACGGACGGGGCCGGGTCTGTGGTGTGGGTAGAAACGCACATTACACAGGCTGCCTGCGCCTATCCGATTACTTCTTCGACCACGATGGGCGGCGGTTACGGCGCCGCGGTTTCGAATGGCGTTCGCAACCTTTGGGGGGACGAGTTAAAGTTTCTCGAGCCGGAATCGGAGCACAGTGCGGCGGCGGCGTGTGAAGGATTTGCAGTGGCCGGGGGGCGCGTCAGCAACTATACGTCGGGCCAGGGGCTGATTCTGATGCACGAGGTGTTGTACACGATCTCGGGCAAGCGGCTTCCGGTTGTCTTTCACATCGGCGCGCGGGCGCTGACGAGCCACAGCCTGAATGTTCACGCGGGGCACGACGATGTCATGTCGGTATCTGATTCAGGCTGGGGCATCTTATTCGGACGGACGGCCCAGGAGTCGGGTGACCTGGCGCTTATCTCCCGCCGCGCAGCCGAAGACAGCCGCACGCCGTTCTTCAACGTGCAGGACGGATTTCTGACTACACACACGGTTGAGGACGTGCTGTTGTGCGAGCCGGAGATGATGAAGGATTACATCGGTCGGCCGGAAGACAAGCTGGTCAACCTGTTCAACCCATACAATCCGATTATGACTGGGGTTGTGCAGAACCAGGACAGCTACATGAAGGGTAAGATCGCCCAGCGTGAATACTATTCGAAGGTTGGGGACGCGGTCAAGAATGCAATGGACGAGTTCTTCCGGTTGACCGGTCGGCGCTACGAGATGATCGACTGCTACCGCATGGAAGACGCCGAATATGCCATTGTGGGCATGGGCTGCATGATCGAGACGGCCAAAGCGACGGTAGATTACATCCGGCGCGAGGAGGGAATCAAGGTCGGCGTCGTGCACATTACCTGCTACAGGCCATTCCCGAGCAAGGAGATCGTCGAGGCGTTGCGCCATTTGCGGGCCTTCACCGTCCTGGAGCGGATGGACGATCCGATAGCGCCGAACAATCCGGTGACGAACGACATCAAGTCTGCGTTCGCCGACGCTTACACCGGCAGCCCTGGCTACGCGGCAATTGACGACATACCCAAGATCTACAGCGGCTCGGCCGGTCTGGGCAGCCGCGACGTACGGCCCGGGCACTTTGTTTCAATCGCCCGCAACATGGAAGAGGAAGGGCCGCGTTTCTTCGTTGTAGGGATCAAGCATGACCTTGCACTGCCACTGAACGGGGACCCGGATGTACGGCCGGAAGGTGCATTTTCGATGCGCGGCCATTCGGTTGGCGGCTACGGCTCGGTCACGACGAACAAAGTAATTGCCACGATCGCGGGCGACATTTTCGGCAAGAAAGTGCAGGCCTATCCGAAGTACGGTTCTGAGAAGAAGGGCCTGCCCACGACCTACTATCTGACGGTGGCGGACGAGCCGATTCTGACCCACTGTGAGCTCAAAAACGTTGATTTCGTGCCAATGAACGACATCAACGCCTTCTTTACGAGCCAGCCGCTGGCGGGCATCCAGACCGGGGGAACGCTTTTCGTCCAGACGAACAAGGACACGCCGGAGAATGTGTGGGCAAATGTGCCGCCCAAGGCGAAGGAATTGATACGGGACAAGCAGCTGCGCGTAGTTGCGGCGGACGGCGCCAAGATCGCACGCGAGGAGGCACCAGTTGCCGACCTGGAAGTTCGTATGCAGGGCATTGTGCTGCTGGGCATTTTCCTACGAGTGACGCCTTTCGCGGGCGAGGCGAACCTGGAAGACAAAGATGTGATGGAACGCTCGGAACAGGCTTTGCAGAAGTATTTCGGCAGCCGCGGAGAGAAAGTCGTGCAGGCGAATATGCGCTGTGTTCGTCGCGGCTATGAAGAGGCGTTCGAGATTCCACCGGAAGTCATCGCCCAGGACATCACCGCTCCGGTGCTGGTCCCGGGCGCGGAGATCACGCTCTTTTCCTAAAGGCATCCGGTACCTACTCGACTGATTCACGCACAACCGAAAGGCGGCTACTCTTATGGGCGTTACAATCAATACATTTGACATACGCAATCTGACGCGCACGGCCAACGGCCACGAGGAAAGCGCGGAAGAGAACGGTTACCATGATAGTTTCGAGGCGTCGGTGGTCGATGCCCACGACTTTTTCGAACGTGTCGTACAGGAGTATAACGAGGGGCCGGGGCCAGAAACGCTGGATGCCGATACAGGTGTCGCGCGTTCGGTCATTCCCGCGGGGACCGGGGCCTACCGCGACTTCAGCTATATTGCGCCAGAGATTCCGGAGTATATCGAACAGAACTGCACCGGCTGCATGAGTTGCGTCACGCAGTGCCCGGATACAGCTATCCTGGGCAAAGTCGTGACTGAAGATGAGCTCAGCAGTGCGCTGGACGAGATCGACGACGAGGCCGAACGAACTTTCATGTCGAAGCAGTTCGCCGAGACAAACAAGTTTTACAAGGTTCCGGCCAAGCGCAAGAAGACGCCTGGCAAGTTCGGCATTTTCATTGACCCGACGAAATGCAAAGGGTGCGCCGAATGCGTAGAGGCTTGCGACGACCTGGGCTATCATGCCCTGAAGATGATTGAGAAGGAAGATACGACGGTCCCGATCTATCAGAAGAGCATCGATTTCTTCCGCAAGCTTCCGCCCACACCGCAGGAGTTCATAAACGAGCGCGTTGCGGTGGATATGATGCTGGCGGAGCAGAGCATGCTCTATGTGGGCGGCGCGGGTTCGTGCGCAGGGTGCGGGGAGGCAACGGCGATTCGCATGTGGCTGGCTGCGCTCGGCTACAAGTATGGCGCCGAGAATGTCGGAATCGCCGCGAGCACAGGTTGTAATACTGTTTACGGCAGCACCTACCCGTACAATCCCTACATTGTGCCGTGGAGCAATTCGCTGTTTGAGGACGGCCCAACTTTCGCGATGGGTCTGCGCATGCGTTGGGACCAGTTGGGCTGGGAGGACAAGCAGTTGTGGGTGATGGGCGGTGACGGCGCCATGCTCGACATCGGGTTTCAGGCGCTGAGCCGGATGCTTGCCAGCGGCATGAACATCAGCGTTCTGGTGCTGGATACGCAGGTCTACTCCAACACCGGCGGTCAGACGAGCACGGCATCGTTTACGGGGCAGAACGCCAAGATGTACTCGCACGGAAAGAAGATTCCGGGAAAGACTGAGATGCGCAAGGAGTTGGGGCGCATCGCAATGATGCACCCAAACACATATGTCTCGCAGACCGTGCAGGCGGTTCCCAACCATTTCTACAAGTCGATCCTGGAGGCCGCCGAGTTTGAAGGGCCGGCCATCGTCAACGTATTCACGACGTGCCAGCCTGAGCACGGTGTGGCCGACAATATGGCCCGCCATCAGGCCAAGTTGGCAGTTGACAGCCGGGCCTTTCCGATGTTCATTTACGACCCCCGCAAGGGCGATACGATTCGCGACCGGTTGAGTTTGCAGGGCAACCCGGCGGTGAAAGAGGACTGGTACACGATCAAAAAGACGGGCGAGACGATCGACTTCATCACCTTCGCCCGTTCGGAAGGGCGGTTCGCCAAGCAGTTCGACAAGGAGGGCAATCCGTCGGAGGTGTTGATGGATAGCCAGGCCGACCGACTCGCCAACTGGCACTTGCTGCAGGAGATGGCGGGGATACGGTAGACGTAGGTTCTTGCGAACGGCGGTCGAGCGCTTTGCGGAGCGCTCCAAATCTAAGATTCTGACGAAACGAGGCGCGGTGCCGCGCCTCGTTCTCTTATTGGCGGGAAGGGATACAATGAACGCGGAGCGTCGAGGGGATCCCGCCAGAGATTGGATTGGGATATTCTGGATAAAGGAAGGCGGAGTTGCAGTACGCGAAGCAAACCCTCTAGAACCGCCGATGCAATAGCTCGCCGGCGAGAGCGAGAAGCAGTGAGTCTTGCGCTCCGTCACCCAGCGCGGCGGAAAGGGCTCTCAATCCCTCGTAGTGGAAATGGCTGAGGCTGTCTTCAGCCCGGCGCCTGGAGCCGGCCTCTTCAAGGAGATTCAACATTTCGGGCAAACTTTCCGCCTCGATCCCGCCTCGCCAAAGTTCTACCATGCGGCTGGCTGCGGCGGGATGTTCCGACGCGTAGAGCAGCGGCAGGCTTTTCTTGCGGCGGAGGATGTCGTTGCCAACCGCTTTTCCCGTCACGGCCGGATCCCCCCAAATGCCGAGGATGTCGTCCTGAATCTGAAATGCCAGGCCCAGATTGCGCCCGAAACTGCCCAAGAGTTGCTCTTGGCGCTGCTCTGCCCCGCCAAAGAGCGCGCCGAGGGCTGTTGAGCCTGAGATCAGTGCTGCCGTCTTGCCCTCTATCATTTGCAGGTACTCGGATGAGGAGACGTCTACCCGCTCCTCAAAGCTCAGATCGAGATGCTGCCCCTCTGTCAGTCTGACGCATGCTTCCGAGAACAGGTCGGCGGCCTCGAGGGCACCGTGCGCGGCAGGGAATGTTTCCGTGCCGTCGGCGCGTCGTCCCGTGCGTAACAGAGCTTTGTAGGCAAGGGCAAACATCCCGTCACCGACGTTGATCGCTTGCGGTACGCCCCAGAGCGCCCACAGGGTTGGGCGGTGGCGGCGCGTTTCGTCGCCGTCTTCGATATCGTCGTGGACCAGTGAGAAGTTGTGGAGGATTTCAACGGCGGCCGCGGCAGGGATTGCGCCAGCCGGGTTGCCGCCCACAGCCTCACAGGCCATCAGACAAAGCAGGGGCCTTATGCGCTTGCCGGAGGACACCCCCAGCGGCTGCAACGCCTCGTCTGCCCAGCCCAGGTGATAGTGCATCATGGCATAGTGGGCGGCGTGCGCCGCATGCGGCGCTGCCAGGACTTCCCGCATCTCCTCTTCGACGAGCGGCAGCCAGCGCGAGGCGAACTCGGCCAGCTCTTCGCGGCCTGCCCTCGGGGATTGGGCGAAATCGACCGCTTGTGCGATATTCGGGGACACGTCGGGTCGCCGCGGTGAATCCCCCCAGGGGGGCTTCGAGGTCTCACCTTTGAGCCGGTCGGAGACCTCGATTAGTATGCCAGGCTTGCGCAAGGCCGGAATATCCCGGGCCCCGCAGGCGAACATGGCGATCCGCAGCTCATCAGTGAGGAGGTCGATTTCGTCGATAACCGCCTGCGTGGACTCGACGGCGCGCTTGAGAAACGGGGAGGCCAGACCCGTGAGGTCGGCTCCAAGGGCAGCAGCCTTGGCAACATCCTGGCCGCTGCGCATGCCGCCGCTGGCAAAGACCGGCATGTCGAATTTTCCGGCTTCGCGGCGGGCTGCTTTGACGTAGGCCAAGCTTGCGGCGGTCGGAATCCCCCATTCGCGAAATGAAGCGGCGAGCCGGCGTTGGCGCTCGGTGGCGGCGCGGTGCTTTTCGACTTCGCTCCAGGAGGTGCCGCCGGCGCCGGCTACGTCTATCGCGCTGACTCCAGCATCGATCAGCCGCTTGGCCGCCTGTTTGCTGATTCCCCAGCCGACTTCCTTGACGATGACGGGGACGCTCAGACGAGTGCAGACGGCCTCGATCCGATGGAGAAGCCCGGCCCAGCGGACGTCTCCTTCGGGTTGCACGACCTCTTGCAGAGGGTTGAGATGCAGAATCAGGGCGTCTGCCTCCACCATCTCGACGGCGCGGCGGCACTGGTCAACCGTGTAACCGTAGTTGAGCTGAACCGCGCCCAGGTTGGCGAATACGAGCGCATCGGGCGCGTAATTGCGTACGGCGAACGAGCCGGCTGAATCGCCCTCTTCGAGCGCGGTCCGCTGGCTGCCGACGCCCATTGCCAAGCCTTTGTGCTGCACGGCTTCGGCCAGCCGTCTGTTGAATTGGCCGGCCTGTTCCGTGCCCCCGGTCATGGAACTGACCAGAATCGGCGCGGAGAGCCGCTTCCCGAACAGATCGACACCAGTATCGACGGCATCGAGATCGAGCTCCGGCAGGGCCTGATGGACGAAACGGTAGCGCTCGAACCCAGTCGTCAGATCGTGGAAGCCGACGTCCTCTTTCAGGTTGATGCGAATGTGGTCATCCTTGCGTCCGGCGTTCGACAAGCGGTTCCTCCGAATCGCACTCTTGGTTGGGGCTCATGTCCGGCTACCGCCCAGGCACATCATGTTTCTGACCTGCGCCTACGCCGACTCCACCTGGGGGAGACCCCCCATCAACTCATTCGGATTGCATTGAATCAATGTTAGCATGATTTGACGCTTGAATTCGTAACTTTGCTTCGATTCTAGTGTTCTATGGTTTAGAATGCAAAGTAGTAGCATTTGGCACAGTTTCAGAAGGTCGAACAAGGGGGCAAAGTATGGCAACAACCTTTGAGCAGGTTCGAGACATTATTGTGGATCAGTTAGATGTTGATCCGGACGAGGTGACAGAAAACGCCAAGTTCAAGGAAGACCTGGATGCTGACAGTCTTGACTTGGTTGAACTGATAATGTCGTTTGAAGAGGAGTTCGGCGGCGAAATCAGCGATGAACAGGCGCAGGAAATCGAGACCGTCGGCGACGTCGTGAAGCACTTAGAGGCCCAGGCTGCCTAGTTTTCGACGTGCCGCATGCCGGTTTGCTCACGATGCGAGTTGTGTACACAACTCGCATTTTTTTATTGGCGCTTGGCGTTGACAGGGGGCATGATACCTGATGGCCAAGGGCACTCCTGAAAACGGGGCGACACTTCTGGTTATGGCCGGCGGAGAGAGTCGCCGCATGGGAAGAGACAAGCTGCTACTTCCAGTGCCTCCGAAGGGCGTCCCTCTGATCCGTCATGTTGTCGAGCGATTGCTGCCTATTGTCGAACGTGCAATCGTTCTTGCCAACGACGCGAAGATCTGCGCGGCCTTGCACCGTACAGGCACGGGTGGCTTCGACGTGGGACCGGCCGCCGCGGGCTCCCCGGCGCGGGTCGAATGCATCGCGGACGATGAATCGAGACAAGGTCCCCTGGGGGGGCTGGCGACCGGTCTGCGGCGCGTGGAGGGATGGTCGCTGGCGGTAGCTGGGGATATGCCATTTGTTTCGCCGAGCGTCTGCGAGTATCTCCTCGGGCTAGTTGAGGACAACTGCGACGCCATTGTGGCGGTAGTAGACGGAAGGGCTCAACCTCTGCATGCGCTCTATCACCATCGCTGCTTGCCAGCGGTAGGGAAGTCTTTGGCGGCTGGATCGAGGCGCATGGACAGTTTTTGGGGCGACATTCGCGTACGTGAAATTGCGGGAGAGACACTCCGCCCTTTTGACCCTGAACTGCGTTCATTCTTCAATACAAATACGCCGGCTGAGTGGGAGGAGGCGCTTGCCTTTCTTTCGCGAGGTTGACCTGCGGATGGTAAAATGACCTGAAGAGGCAGGTGGTCCGGTGGCGGCGCGGCGAGGGATCGCCAACTGCTGTTAGCTGGGCTGGCCGGGCTCCTTTGGGCCAGGCGACCAGGGCGGATGGAGAACGGTAAGGGTCGACGATTTAGAAATGGCAAAGCATCGTAGACGCGCTTCGCAACAGAGAAGCGCCCCCCAGGGCCGGAACAGCGGCGGGCGACAGCAGGAGGATGGCGCGGTCGTCAAGGACTGGGGCGGACGGCTGCCCGTCGCGTTGTCTTTTCCCAACAGTTACTATGTTGGGATGAGCAGCCTGGCATTCCAGCTGCTTTATCGCTGGCTGAACGAAGAGCCGGACGTTGTGTGCGAGCGAATATTCTGGAAGAAAGGCGGGGCCGCCGCAGGGGAGCCTCTACTCTCGCTCGAAAGCGGACGCCATGCCGATGAATTCGACATTTGGGCCTTCACCGTTTCGTGGGAGATGGACTACTTCAACGTAGTCGAAATGTTGCGCCAGGCCGGCATACCCCCGCTGGCCGCGGACCGCAGCCGCGGCGGTCGCTGGGACGGTTCGCCCTGGCCTCTGATCATTGCCGGCGGGCCTGGAATCACGATGAATCCGGAACCGATGGCGCCGTTTTTCGATGCCGTACTTATCGGTGAAGGCGAAGAGGCAATCCCGGCCTTCCTGGCGCTCTGTCGAGAAGGTCTATACGAAGACCGTGAGGGTCTCCTAGAGAGCTTGGACCGGCAGCCGGGCTTTTACGTTCCGCACCTGCGCCCTTCCAACCGCAATCACGTCGACTTTCGCCCTGTTGAGCGGCTATGGGTGCGGGAGCTGCACAACTATCCCACGCATTCTGTGCTCTACACGCCGGATACTGAGTTCAGCGGCATGCACCTGATGGAGATCGCACGCGGGTGTGGGCGCGGCTGCCGCTTTTGCCTGGCCGGATACGTCTACCGTCCGCCGCGTGAGCAGCCGCTTGAGACGCTGTTGGGCTGGGCGGAGGCTGCGATGCGCCAGGGCCGCGACCGCATAGGGCTGGTGAGCGCGGCAGTGAGCGACCATACGCAAATCGACGAACTAGCAACCGAACTAGCGGGCATGGGCGCTTCGATCAGCGCCAGCTCGATGCGGATGGACCCGATCAGCGTACCGCTGATCCGGGCGATGGCGCAGGGCGGCAGCCAGACCCTGACCGTTGCCCCGGAAGCAGGCAGCGAACGTCTGCGGAATGTTATCAACAAGACGCAGACGGAAGAACAGATGATGCATGCGGTTCGGCTGGCGAGCGATCTGAGCTTTCCGCACCTAAAGCTCTACTTCATGACGGGTCATCCGACCGAAACAGATGACGACATTCAGGCGCTGATCGACTTCACGCTCAGGGCGAGACAGCTTTACAAGCGGCGGCTGTCGATCAATGCCACGCCGTTCGTACCCAAAGCGCATACCCCATTCCAGTGGGAAGGAATGATGCCGGCCAAGGAGCTCAAGCGACGTCAGCGGGCGATCAATCGAGCGCTGGCAAGGCATGGCGTTGAGGTGCGTGCGGATTCACCAGAATGGGCGGAAGTACAGGCCGTGTTGAGCCGCGGCGACAGGGCGCTGGCGAATGTACTGCTGGAAATCCCTCCCGGACAACTGAATACGCGCATTTTCTTCCGTACGATGGAATCGCAAGGGCTGGACAAGGAGCACTACTTGGGGCAATGGGAAGCCGGCTCGCCGCTGCCGTGGGACGTCGTCGAGAGCGGCGTCACCGAGAGCTACTTCAACTACGAACTGCGCCTGGCAACACAGGAACGTACCGGCCTTTCCTGCCCGCCGGACAGCGCAGGCTGTCTAACGTGCCAGGCATGTGACGACGATTGGGCCTTCCGCTATGGCGCCAACGAGAACAGGCCTATCCCAGCGGCAAAAGGCGGCGCGTGGCGTGCCCAGGACTGGCTGCCCTGGACCAAACTGAAGGCCCAACAGCACTCAACCGGGCTGGGAAACGTCACGATCGAGCCGGTACCGCAGGAGTGAGTCCGCCCAGACAGTCGGGACTACAAGCAAGACGTGCTCGCGGCCAAAGAGGTCGATAGAGCAGGCTGCCCGAAGAAACAGTTCTGTCCATGCACCGCACCTCGTACGAAAATGGCATAGCGGCCTATGCTTTCGAGAGCTTCGCCTTCCTCCCGCTTCAGGCCCACGTCAGCACGCGCCGGGGGGGTGTATCGCCTGACCCGTGGCGCAGCCTGAATTTCAGCCGCAGCCGGGGCGACAGGCCGGAACGCGTGCAGGAAAACTTCGTACGCTTCTGTGACGCGCTGCAAAGGGAGCCGTCAGATGCCGTCCGCACGCACCAGGTCCACGGCACGGCCGTTGCAAGGGTCGGCTGGGAGGATTCTGGCAGCCGTCAGCGGCGGTGCGATGCCCTGATCACGGATGCGGTCGGGCTTCCTCTTTTTCTTGTTTTCGCCGACTGTGTGCCGCTGGTCCTGTATGATGCTTCTCGCCATGCATTGGGCGCGTGCCATGCCGGCTGGCGGGGCACCGTGAGCGGCGTGGCTGGGGCTACGCTGCAGGCGATGTGCGCTGCTTTCGGGACAGTTGCCGGGGACGTACGCGTGGGAATCGGGCCGTCGATCGGGCCGGAGAGCTACGAGATAGGCGAGGATGTGCGGCAGATTGTAGCGGAGAAAATGCCCCTGGGGACGAGGTACTTGCGCTATCCAAACGGCAGAGAGTCCAACCCATTCTTCGACTTGTGGCAGGCCAATGCCGAGCAGCTGGTCGCGGCCGGCGTACGCGCCGAAAACGTGGAGGTTGCGGGGATAGACACGGCGTGTAACACAGGCGAATTCTTCAGCCACCGCGCGGAAGGGGGGAACTGCGGACTGTTCGGGCTGATGGCCTGGCTCGAGCCGGAGGAGGCAGAGGGATAGTCCCTGCCCGGATATGATACAATTGCTCAGAGGCGGGATCTTCCGATGTCATTTTTCATTTGGGCCGGGGAGCTGGGCGGCGGCGCGAGAGTTGAAGGCGACATTGGAGGAAGGCAGCGCCGTCACACTTTCCCGCAACTGCTTGTGAGCAGTTCAGCCCCTGCGTCGTATCGAGTCGACTCCACATGTCCGAAAGTGATAACCAATTCGAGGATATGCTGGGTCGGCTTGGCCTGGACAGCCTGCCGACTTTTCAGCAGATCCTGGACTCAATGGATCCTCTCCTGTGGACGCTGGTACTGCTCCTGACCGGGGCAATGATACTGGGCGTCTTTTTTGCGCTCAACACTCGTTACAGATTCCAAGATTGGCAGGAGGTGGAGGCGGCGCCCGAGGTACTGTTGGCCCGGCTGAAGCAGGACCCGACCTACCTCACGCCGGCGTCGATCGTCAACCGGCTCGGGGCCGACACGACACTAAAATTGCTGGAGTACGGCGACCAGATCGCAGCGGCACCGTGGCGTTCACGTTGGAATCGGGTTCGCGAAGAACTCTTGGGCCTACTTTCGGCGCAAAACGCTTTCGGCCCGGTCTACGCTCTGGCCAACTACTATCTTAGCGTGGATACGCAGGAGCCGGACAGCATGCGCATACGCCGAACTGCGCTGATCCACAAACTAGGGCAACGCCGCCAGCTGGAGCCAGGCGCAGACGGCATGCTGGCCCAGCTGCGCCTGGTGCGCCATCCGGCTGAGCAACTCGGCGAGCTGGGCTTTGACGGACCGACGATCTGGCTGGAGAGCGGCGCCGAAAGCATGGCGGTGGAGGGCCCGATCATCCAAATGGATACGGTGCGGTTTGAAACGGTCGACCGGGCGGGCGTGCGTGTACTCATTCAACGCACGCCCACTGTTGCGGGCGACTTCTTCCTGCAGGTGGAAAAGCGGCATGACATGTGGGTCGTTGTCGGCGAACGGATCAACTGGGGGATGTAGCGGTTTCCGGCAGACAAGAAGCGCCTTCCCGCCGCTGGGCCCTCAAGCCCGTTTAGCGGCCGTTGACGGAAGGTTGAGGGAACGAAGTCCGACCCAATGCCGTTGTTGGATTGCGGACGGGACTCAAAGGCAGAGCTAGAGACGAATGGACGAACTGACGCTGACTTTCGCCGACGTGCTGGGTTTCTTGAATGCCCTGATCTCGTCGGTGGTTGTGATTCTGGCCTTCTCGCTGCTGGCATATACGCTGACTTACAACTTCCGCCATCCGGTTGCGAGATGGTTCTCGTTCCTGCTCGGCCTGGTCATGGTGACCTACGCTTCGGAGGTGGCGCTGAGGTGGGTGGTGAGCGCCGACTCGGCGCGGTTGTGGCTGCGCTTCCAGTGGTTGGGCATCGCGCTGCTGCCCTGGGCCTACTACACTTTCTCCTACTCGATACTGCGAACGACGAACTATCGCACCGACAGGCGCCGGCTGGTCAACGTCGCCATCGTCATCCTTTCCCTGTTCAGCGCACTACTTGCGTTCTTTTCGACATTGCTGGTGGGGCCGGTCGAGTTTGATCCTTTGTTCAGTTTCCTGCAGCCGGGCCTACTTTTCTGGCCATTCGCTGCATTCTTCGCCGCGGTTGTCATCCTCTCGCATTTCAACATCTGGAAGGCGCGCCAGCGCTGTCTGACCGCGGAGAGCCGAAAGCGCATGACCTATCTGCTGGTCGCTTCGGCCGCGCCCGGCATCGGCTCCTTTCCCTATCTGATCGCCCTGGGCAAGTCATCGGTGGGGCTGCTGTCGCCGGAGTGGATCCTTGGGTTCGCCATTTTAGGCAACTTCGCGATCGGCACCATGCTTGTCATTTTGAGTTATTCGGTGGCATTTTTCGGCGTTTACACGCCGGACAGAGTCGTGCGCTACCGTTTGATCCGTTACTTCGCCCGCGGTCCGGTCGTTGCCATCTTGGTCATTCTGGCTGTGCAGACGCTGCCGACAGTGGAGCATATGCTTGGGCTGCCGCGTAACATCGTTTTGTTCAGCGTCATTACCGGGGTAATCGTTGCCGCGCAGGTTGTCCTCAGCGTTACAAAGGCGCTGACGGACCGGCTCGTGTACGGCGAGGACCATGAGGAGATCGCTTGGCTGCGCGAACTCGACAGGCGCCTGTTGACGACATCCGACCTGCGCCAGTTTCTCGAAAACCACCTCACGATTTTGTGCGAAATGCTGCGTGTCCGATCCGGATTCGTGGCCGCGGCAATCGGAACGGACCTAATCCTGGAAGCAATGGTTGGACCGGAAGGAACGCGGCAGGAGATCCTTGAGGACAGGGACTGGAGCGATGCCCTCAGCGACGCGCTCACGCGCGTGCGCAAGAATGGAAAGCCCTTTCGCATCGAGATCGCCGCGGAAGTCAACGGCCAGAAGTCGCCGGCAGCAAGTGACGGGACAGCGCGGCCGGCAGGGCAGGCGTTGCAGCCGACGGAGTATGGTGGGTACTGGCTGTGGCCGGTTCTCGAACCGTCGAAAGAGCACGAGGGGGACATGGTGTTGGGCATGCTGGGCGTGCGCGCGCGCACCAAACCGCCTGGAATCAATGAAGAGGAGCGGGCGCTGCTGGCGCAGCAGCTAGAGAGCGTAGGCACGGCTCTGCTCGACCGCAAGTTGCAGATGCAGGTTATGGTCGCATTGCGACGGATCATACCCGGCATCGACCGCATCCAACAGATTCGCGGGATCGTGCCCTATGTTTCAGAGAATACCGAGGTGCCGCCCACCGAACTGCTGGAGCCGAGCCCGATCCACAGCCCGGAGTTCGAGAGCTGGGTAAAGGATGCCCTCAGCCACTACTGGGGCGGGCCGAAGCTGACCCGCAGCCCGCTGATGCAGCTGCGTCTCGTCGACAGTGTGATTGAAGAGGCGGACGGCAATCCCGGCAAAGCCCTGCGGCTGGTGTTGGGCCGGGCCATACAGAATCTGCGGCCGGGGGGCAAACAGGACCTGAGCACGCCAGAGTGGCTTCTCTACAATATTCTGGAGATGCGTTTCATTCAGGGCCGGAAGGTGCGGGACATTGCCAACCGGCTGGCGATAAGCGAAAGCGACCTCTATCGCAAGCAAAGGGCCGCCATCGGGCAGGTGGCACAGGTGCTGACCGACATGGAACAAGGGGACTGGGACGAACTCTTCAACATTGCGGAAGAGGACGCGGTGGCGCTGACCGGTCAGGACGGTTGATACCGGCAAACGGCGCAGCGCACGAGATGGGGCTCGGCGCCGACGCCAATGGGAGACGCTGACTATGGCTGCCAGGCGGCGCAGGCGGCGACGAGAGTATCAGACTTCCGGCCCGATGGCCGACATGCAGGCGGCTCTGAGCGCGCTGGTCCAGAAGTTTGGCCGGGAAACGCTGGGGTTTGCTGTCTTCGCGCTGGGAGGCTACCTTGGTTACAACCTGTTTGCATTCGGCCCCGACTCGTGGTGTGCGCTGCTGGCGGGAAGGATGGCTTGGCCGCTGGCGCTCAGCTTGCTGATCACGGGCGGGGTGATGATGTTGGGACGCCAGGCGGGCTACTGGAATCCCGAGGCGCTCGTTGGCGGAGAGCTACTGCTTCTTTCTCTGGCGTCATGGCACTATATCAGCGGCCTCGAGATTGCCGATTGGTCGTGGCCGGGCGCTGGCGTTCCAGGGGGTCTGATGGGCTGGGTCGTGGGAAACATCCTGATCGGCCTGCTCGGCCAGGTTCCGGCAACGCTGGCGGCAGTTCTTGCAGGCCTCCTCAGCGTCTATTTGCTGGTCCGCCACACGCCTTTGGTCTACGCGGCCGGCACCCTTGTCATGCTGCCCAGAACGCTTGCCGGGTCCCCGCCCAGAGGACCAGCCAGTTCCGCCCGCGACGAAACGGACGTTGGCGACCAGATTGCCGAGGCGTACTGGCCGGACCCAGCAGCAGTGGGGCATCGTAACGAGGCTCGGATCAATGGGCCTGAGGCAACTCCTCTGGAGGCGGAACTGCCCGCGCCTGAGCCGACCCCAGAGTCCTCAAAAGCTGAACACATCCAGGCTGAGCTGCAGATGCCGGCGGCGGTGCCGGCGCGGCGCAAGTCCAGGAACGGTGCGCCGGGCGGCAACGCCCTCAAAGTGGTGCGCGAGGCGGATAGCCTGCCGCCGATCGAGCTGCTGGACGACGATGCCGAACAGCGCCGGTGGGACATCGAAGGAATGGCCGAGATTATCCGCCAGACATTGTGGGACTTCGACATCCCGGTGGAGATTGTGAATATCGACTGCGGGCCGACGATCACGCAGTTCGGTGTCCAGCCCTTGTACATCGAGCGTGGCGGCCAGAAACGCAAGATCCGCGTCAGCCGAATCGCTTCTGCGGCCGATGATCTCGCGCTGGCCCTGGCTGCGCCGGCAGTTCGCATCGAAGCCCCCGTGCCGGGCCAGCCCTATGTCGGCATCGAAGTGCCGAACCCGGAAAAGTCGATCGTGGGGGTCAAGGGGATTTTGCAGAGCAAACAGATGACGAGGCGGGGGGGGATGCTACCGCTTGCGCTGGGCCGCGACACTTCGGGGCAGCCCATCATCGCCGACCTCGCGCGCGCGCCCCATCTTCTCATTGCCGGCGCGACCGGGTCGGGCAAGTCAGCCTGTATTAACGGGCTGATTGTCAACCTGCTGATGCACCACGGGCCGGAGAGCCTGCGCTTCATCATGGTTGACCCCAAGTTGGTCGAGCTGCCCGGCTACAATCGGATCCCGCATATGATAGGCAAGGTGGTGACCGACGTTGAAGATGTCCACGGCGCGCTGACCTGGCTGCTGCTGCAGATGGATGACCGCTACAATCTGTTTCGGAGCAACAAAGTGAAGGACATCGCCTCCTACAACGCGCTTGCTCGCCGGCGTAAGAAGCTGGACGCGCTACCGCACCTTGTTCTGGTCGTGGATGAGCTGGCCGACCTGATGATGACGGCGCCGGAGGAGATCGAGAGGCAGCTGGTGCGCCTGGCGCAGATGGCGCGGGCGACCGGCATCCATCTGGTGCTGGCGACGCAGCGGCCCAGTACCGATGTCGTGACCGGCCTGATCAAGGCCAATTTCCCCTCCCGCATTGCCTTTGCCGTCACGAGCCAGGTCGACAGCCGGGTCATTCTGGACGCGCCGGGTGCAGAAAAGCTGCTGGGTCAAGGCGACATGCTCTTCATGCTGCCGGATAAGGCGATGATCCAGCGGGTCCAGGGCAGCTACGTCAGCGATGCTGAGATCAGGCGGGTCGTCGATTGGTGGGATGCGCGCGATCGCCAGGAAAACCCGGACCGTCCGGTCACGCGAGTGGCGCCGTGGGTCGGTGTGCTCGACCGGCTCGATGACGAGGAGGAGCTGCTGGCCGATGCGATCGATGCCATTCGCGGCGAGAAGTCGATCAGTGTCACTTTCGTGCAGCGTGCGCTGCGGATCGCCTATCCGAGGGCGGCGCGCCTTGTCTCGGCGTTGGAGTCGAAGGGCTTGGTGGGCGGGGAAAGGGGCGAAGGTCAGGGTCGGAAGGTACTCCTGAAAACGGAGCCGCAGAGAGAGGAAGAGGACGAAGCGTTGGAGAAAACGTAGTTCGAGAAAATGAGCAGCGCCTTCGAGACACGGCGCCTGTCCAGGCCTGATCCCGATTCGCCATTCAGGAGCTCCGCACATGCCCTACTCGTTTGAACCGGATGCAATGTACCGAATGCCGACCCACTTTGGGCCGCGGACCGGACCGCGACGCGGGCCGGACGGTCGCGGCTTCGACTGCATTGACAGCCCCAAGAGCCGCTCGCACGCGGTCAGCTATCTAACGCGCGCAGAGGGGCTGGAGAAGCTGCTGCCTCCGGGCTTTGCGCTGCAGGGTGAGCCGGTGGTGACCGTCGCCGCGACCTATATGAAAGAGATAGACTGGCTGGCAGGGCGGGGATACAACACACTGGGAGCATTATTTGCGGTTACCTACCGAGGCCGGGTTGACAAGGTGAGCGGCAACCTGCTGCTCGTCCTGTGGGAGAATCTGACCGACCCGATTCTGACAGGCCGCGAGGAGCTGGGTTTTTCCAAGATCTACTGCGAACTGCCCGAGCCGGTCGTATTCGATGGGACCACGCACTGTACGGCAAGCTGGCTCGGATTCCGTTTCCTCGATATGGCACTGGAAGGCATGGAAGCTCTTACAGAGGAGGAGATTGAGGCCCAGGCTACCGGCGCGACCGGGGACGGCACGCTCCATTACAAGTACATGCCGCGTACCGGGGAATGGGGCACGGCCGATGCAGAATATGCGGTGTTGACGCCCGCGTATACGCCCAATCGTCGTGTTCTGGGGATGTGGCGCGGCCAGGGGACGATTGAATGGCATCGCGCCCGCTGGGAGGACATGCCGACACAGTTCAATATTGTCAACGGGCTGGCCGACCTGGAGATCCTGGAGTTCCGCGGCGGAGTGATCACACAAACGGAGGGCGGCAAGGACCTCAGCGATCAACGAATTCTGCGGTAGCCGGCAGCTCCGTCGGGTATGACAAGGAGCTTCGCCCCGCCCCGCGGCCCGCTTGTCTACCTCATGAACGACCCACCGGTGACAGGAAGAGAGAGGCCGGTTAGAAAGTCGGCACCGTCCGATGCCAGGAACGAGACGGCGTGGGCAAGGTCGTCGGTCTGCGCGAGGCGGCCAATCGGCGTACTCCCCGCGGCCCCGGACAGTAGGGCGTCGGTCGCTTCCTTCACCTGCAGCTGAGGGTTTTCGAACAGGTTGACCATGTGGCCGACCCGCTCGGTGGGGGTCAGGCTGGGGCAGATGGCGTTAACGGTGATCCCGTGCGGAGCCAGCTCCTGGGCAAGCGCCTGTGTCAAGCCAACGATACCGAATTTGGAGGAGCAGTAAGCGGCGAAGCGGGCGATGCCGCGCAGCCCCAAGACTGAGGAAACGCTGATGATGCGGCCGCCGCCGCCGCGGCTCATCATGTGGCGCGCGGCCGCGCGGCTGCAGACAAAGGTCCCCTTTAGATTGACGGCCATGACACGGTCCCACTCATAGTCCGGCAGATCGACCACCTGCACGCGGTCTCCGCCGCCGCGCGCTGCCGCGTTATTGACGAGAATATCGACCTGTCCAAAGACCTCTGCCGTTCGTTGCATGGCGGCCTCAACCGAATGGGCATTTGTCACGTCACAGGTAAGCGCCAGCGAACGGCGCCCCATCGCTTCGATCTCTGCCTGCAAGGCCGGCAGACCGCCCCATTCGGCTTCAGGATATGGTTTCTCGACGATATCGGTTACAGCGATGTCGGCCCCATCCTCTGCCAGCCGCAGTGCGATCGCTCTTCCGATGCCGTGTTCGCCCCCCGCACCGGTGACGAACACTGTCTTTCCCTCCAAGTTGTACATTTCCCACTCCTCCACAAGGTGGTATATACTACGCCCTCGATCGGGCGGTTAGCTCAGCTGGTTAGAGCGATTCCCTTACAAGGAATAGGTCGGCGGTTCGAGTCCGTCACCGCCCACTTGCAGCTTCTTTCCCATTGTCAGGACCACAATAGAACATTTGTCAGGGCAGCAGGGAGACCGTACGCTTCTCTCTCGCGCTCAGTATCGCAGAGTCGACGATTTGCTGGCCGATGCGGCAGGTCGCGGGCGAGAGCGGGCCTTCAGGCGATTGCCCGGTTTCAAGGCAGTGGATGAAATATTGGACCACGTTTTGATAGGGTAGCGCCAGCCGGTCCACCGGCTGTTGGTAACCCTCGGGGCGGTCATGTGTCTGGACGCGCACCGACTCCTCGTAGTCGTAGCTGCTGATGGTCCCTTCGCTGCCTTTGAGGACGAAGCCGCACTTCGGTTGCGGCTGCAGTGTCCATGGGTCGGTGAAGGTACCCCAACGCGTCTCGAATTTGGAGAGGCCGAATGGATATTTGCAGATTGTGATGCTGTGCTCATCGACCTCAAGGCCGGCCGGCTCGTCGATGACGGCAGTGACCTCCAACGGGGCGCGTCCGTCGAGGAACCAAGTCCCCAGCGTCACGCCGTAGCCCAGATAGTCGAGCAGCGAGCCGCCGCCCTCGGCCTCCTGGTAGAACCAGCTCTCGCCCTTGCGCAGGCGGAACTCTTCGTCCGTCTCCACCTTGTCGGCGAGGTGAAAGAGCGGGCCTCGATTGCCATCGTAGTAATGCACCTCGTTCAGCTCGCCGACCAGCCCTTCCTCAAGCAGGCGTTTGGCCGTCACATGGCAGGGATACCAACGGAGCGGCCAGTTAATGATGAACTGCTTGCCGGTATACTCCATCGCCGCGATCATGCTGTCGGCTGCGGAAAGATCGGCGGCGAAGGGCTTTTCCAGCAACACGTGCAGATCAAACGGTGCGACCTTGAGAACCCATTCGGCATGGCTTGCCGTTGAGGGGCAAAGGATCACGAAATCGGGTCGGGTCTTTTGCAGGCACTGCCTGTAATCGGTAAAGACCCGATCGGCGGGTATGGCGAATTTGGCAATCGCCGACGCCATCCTGTCCCTGTCCGTGTCACAGACGCCGGCTATCTCGACGTCAGGGTGCTCATGGCACAGCCGCAAGAGATCGCCCATGTGGGAATGATCAAAGTTTATGCCGGCAACTTTCCAGCTCATATCGACGTCTCTTATGCAACGGTACCTTTCCTACAAGGACCATGGAGTTACGCGCTGAAGTCAAACGGTTGATCGCACCGCTTGAGGCCGACTGGAGGACCGAATTCTGATGAGGCGGCAATCTTAGCTGTGGGCAGGGGATCCCGTGCTTGCTCGCCGTACACTGGTCGGTCTGGCCAGTCAACGTCTCATTAATTATTGCAAAATCAGGGAGTCCGTGTCAATGGGGCCTTGCCCCTGCACATGGTTTCCAAGATAATACGACCCAGACCAGATTTCCGCACTGCATCGTTATACAAGTAGGCAAACAGTTAGCACGATGGCTGATTCCTTTTACTCCATTTATCGTCACGGCTTTGTGCGCGTTGCCGTGTGCGTTCCGAATGTGCGCGTTGCCGATCCCGAGTTCAACACGGAGCATACGCTGGGGCTGGCTTGCAAGGCTTCGGACGCGGGCGCGGCAATTGCCCTCTTTCCCGAACTGGGTATCTCATCCTACGCAATCGACGATCTTCTCCAGCAGGAGGCCCTAATGGACGGCGTTACTGCGGGAATCGGGAAGATCGTGGAAGCCAGCAGAGATTTGACATCGGTCCTCCTGGTCGGAGCCCCGCTGCGATTCGAGCAGCGCTTATTCAACTGCGGGGTCATCGTCTACAGAGGTCGCGTTCTCGGAGTTGCGCCCAAGACCTATCTGCCCAACTACCGCGAGTTCTACGAGCGCCGTCAGTTCAGTGCTGCAGGCCACGCGGTCGGAAACGATGTGCGCTTCCTGGGCGAGACGGTTCCCTTCGGCAACGACCTGCTGTTTCGGGCCGGGATTCCTGCTGAGGGGCGCACTGGCGAAGGGTGTGAGCTGTCAGGTGGCGCGACTGAAGGGTTCACTCTCCACGTGGAAATCTGCGAGGATGTGTGGACGCCGGTCCCGCCGAGCTCTTACGCGGCGCTGGCAGGTGCGACAGTACTCGCGAATCTGTCGGCCTCGAACATCACGATCGGCAAGGCCAACTACCGTAAGGACCTGTGCGCCAGCCAGTCCGGCAAGTGCATTGCAGCCTACCTCTATTCGGCCGCCGGCCCGGGCGAATCGACCACGGACCTGGCTTGGGACGGCCACGCGCTCATCTACGAGGACGGTGACCTGCTGGCCGAGTCGGAACGTTTCGCCGACCACGAGCAGATGATCACTGCGGACATCGACACGGAGCGCCTAGCCCAGAGCCGCATGCGTCAGACCAGCTTCAACGACGCCGCCGCGCTGCACCGCAGGCAGCTGGAGAGGATGCGGACGGTCGACTTCACCTTTCAAACGCCTGGGCTGGCGAAGGGGGAAGATGGCGCCGGCCAGTCGCAGGGCATCGACCGTCTGCGGCGCAAGGTCGAGCGCTTTCCCTTCGTTCCGAGCGATGCCGTTCTGCGCGACGAACAGGCCTACGAGGCCTACAACATCCAGGTTCACGGACTGATGCAGCGGCTTCGTGCCACAGGCATCGAAAGGGTCGTCGTCGGACTGTCCGGGGGCCTCGACTCGACGCAGGCCCTGATAGTCGCCTCCCACACGATGGACCGGCTAAAGCTGCCGCGCGCCAATATTCTTGCGTACACGATGCCCGGGTTCGCCACCAGCCCGGGTACACGCAGCAATGCGCACCGCCTGATGGAGGCGTTCGGCGTCAGCGCCCACGAGATCGACATCCGCCCTTCGGCGATGCAGATGTTTCGCGATATCGGACATCCATTCGCCGAGGAGGACCCCGAGTACGACATTACCTTTGAAAATGTGCAGGCGGGCGAGCGCACGAGCCACCTCTTCCGGCTGGCGAATTACAACGACGCGCTCGTGCTTGGGACCGGCGACCTGAGCGAACTGGCGCTTGGCTGGGCTACTTACGGTGTCGGCGACCAGATGAGTCACTACAACGTAAACGCCTCGGTACCGAAGACGCTCATCCAGCACCTTATCCGCTGGATCATCGCCACCTCACAGTTCGACGAGGCGGTCAGCCGCGTCCTGCAGTCGGTGCTGGACACGGAAATCTCACCGGAGCTGGTGCCGGGCGACGGGACAACCGAAGGACCGGCCCAGTCGACTGAGGCCAAAATCGGGCCCTATGAGCTGCAGGACTTTTTCCTCTACCACATATCGCGCTACGGCCTGCGGCCCAGCAAGGTCGCGTTCATGGCACTGGAGGCGTGGGGCGACCGCAGCCGCGGACCGTGGCCGGATTTTCTGCCGGACAGCAAACGCAACGAGTACGACCTCGCGGCGATAAGAAAGTGGCTGGAGCTCTTCCTGTTCCGCTTCTTCCAGATCAGCCAGTTCAAGCGGACTGCCGTACCTAACGGACCAAAAGTCGGCAGCGGCGGCTCGTTGAGCCCGCGCGGGGACTGGCGCGCGCCCAGCGATTCCTCGGCTGCCGCCTGGCTGGCCGAACTGCACAAGAACGTGCCGGAAGCGGGTTAGCCCTCGATTGTAATACGAGTGGATCAGGTGTCGCGACGGCGGTTGCGGGACCGCCGGTTGCGGCGTCGGCGGCGCTGCTGCCCGCCTTGAGGGACCGGCTCCTGGGCCGGCAAGACGGGCGGTGCATGCAGCGAGCCCTGGTAGAAGTCGTCGACCAGCATCGACAGCAAGGTCTGCCCCTCCTCCGATGCCAGCCACTCATCAACCAGAGGCCGGAAACGGCGCATGCGCTCGCTCTGCAGATTGTCGCGGCCGCGCAGCTTGGCCTCGAGCAGGGCAGTAACTCGCTCCGAAACGGTAGCCGCAACCTCCTCGTCGGTGGGCAGTTTCCGCTCCTCAAGTGGAATGCCGAAACGTTTGGCGATGCGCTCCATCTGCGTTCGCTCATCGAAAGATGCTGTCAGCGAGATCGCAGTGCCGGTGGCCCCGGCGCGCGCGGTCCGCCCCGCGCGATGGATATAGGACTCGGGATCTTCCGGCGGTTCATACTGGATGATATGTGACAACTCGGGGATGTCGATGCCGCGAGCGGCGACGTCGGTCGCCACCAGCAGCCGCAGCTTGCCTTCTCGCAGCCGCCGCAGGACCCGCTCGCGCTCCTGCTGGCTGAGATCGGATGTCAGCTTGTCGGCGTCGTATCCGAAACGCTGCAAAACGATTGTCACATAGTCAACCGTGCGCCGCGTCGTGCCGAATACGATGGCCGCGGCCGGATTCTCGACCTCGATCAGCCGGATGAGGGCCCTGTCCTTTTTCATGCCCGGCTCTGCATACAGGACATGCTCTGCCTCTGCTACGTGCACGCGATCGCGGCTGAGGCTTAGAAAGTCAGGCTGCGAGAGGAATTGCTGCGCCAGTCGCATCACGTGGGCCGGGAAGGTGGCCGAGAACATCGAGCCCCTGATCGGGTGCGAGGGCAGGTAGGTCTGCACCTGGAGCATGTCGGGATAGAAGCCCATCGACAACATTCGGTCCGCTTCGTCGAAGACGAGAAGCTGCAGGTCATCCAACCGCAGCGTGCGCTGCAGCAGATGATCGAGGATGCGTCCCGGCGTGCCGATCACCAACTGGGCTCCGGCGCGCAGCGCTTCGATCTGAGGTCCGTAGCCGACGCCGCCGTAAACGGCGATGCTGCGTACCCCGGCGGCGGCTCCCAGCAACTCGGCCTCCTTCGACACCTGCAGCGCAAGCTCGCGAGTGGGCGCGAGGATCAGTGCCTGGCAGGCTTTCTTGTCCGTCTCGATCTGGTGCAGGATCGGCAGCAGGAAGGCGCCGGTCTTGCCGCTGCCCGTGCGCGCCTGTACCATCAGATCCCGCCCTGCGAGCAGATAAGGGATCGCTCTCGCCTGGACGGGCATCAGCCTCGTCCAGCCGGCGGAGGCCGCGGCGGCCTGCGCCTTCTGGGGCAAGTCGGCCAGGTTTATGGCGGGCAGGGCGTCTTCCGGTTCGACTAGGTCGGCGGGATCTACGTTCTCGTCAAATGAGCCCGGTCCGGACGAAGGACGGGAGTCCGCAGTGTCATCGGTCTGGCTTGGCGCGAAATCTTCTGGCATGAATACCCATCTCTCGTGAAGTCAGAGTCAAACAGGGCTTGAAGCATCCTGAAAAGTTGACTTCATTCTACTCTGCTGCCCGGCCAGCGCATAGAATGCCCAGGCGTCGCGGCTTCAATGCGCGGAGACAAGACCGCGATTGCATCGCGGTCCAATGGGCAGGAACGGTAGCCGGCGCCGTCGGATCGGCTCGAGGGGAGCGAGGCGGCAAGCACCGGTCCAGAATGCAGAGGAGGAAAACCTGATCCGAGCGAGAGGACGTACGCCCAGAGGCGCGAGATGTCGCCGAATGCTGGAAGTCTAGGTCTTTCCGCCAGGATTACTCGTCGTATTCGACGACGATGTCATTTCCGACCACGCGCACGGGGTAAGTCTTGACGCGCGCTTTCGGATCGACCAGGCAGCGGCCGGTCGCGATCTCAAAGGGCCATTGGTGCCACGGGCAGCGCAAGATCTCGCCGTCCCCATCGACAGACACTTCGGCAGCCTGGCTGGAAGGGGGCCCGGCCGCTTCGATGCGCCCGGTCAGTTCGCCCGTGCAGAGTGGGCCGCGCTTGTGGGGGCAGATGTTGCGCAGCGCGAAGAGATCGCCCTTTACATTGAAAACGCCGATGCCCGCGCGGCCGCGAAACGGGACGACGATCTTGCGTTCTCCGGGCGGGATCTCCCACACTTTGGCGACGACCACGCGTGTCATTGCAGAAGATCCCCCATTCGCAGCATTTCGAGGGCATTGTCGGCAAAGATGCGTTGGTGCGCTTCTGGCTTCAGTTTGGGAAAGGTGGTGACCGGATCGTTCCAGTCGAAATGGGGAAAATCGGAACAGTAGACGAGGGTTTCGTCGGCGTGCATCATCTCCAGGAACTGGTGGAGCTGCTCGGTGCTCTCGGCCTCATGCATCGGCTGCGAACCGACGCGTATGTGCTCGCGGAAGTACTCGCTGGGCAGGCGTTTCAGCCAGGGCGTCTGATCGCGAATCGCCTTCCAGTCGGAATCCATGTGCCACATCACGGCGACGGCCCAAAGCTGCTGGGCCTCGGTGAGCGCGAACATCAGGTTGGGAAATTTTTCAAATACGCCCTCGCATATCAGCGAGGCCGCGTGCGTGCTCGCCACATAGGGGCGGCTCATGCGCGACTCCATGTAGTAGGTCGGAAAGCCGAGCGGCGTGGGCGTCGTGCGCGTTGCGCCGCCGCCGCCGCCGATGTGGGCGACGACAGGAAGCCCGTGCTCCTCGCACGCCTCCCAGATCGGGTGATAGAACCGGTTGCCGAAGGGCATGCTGGTGCCCATTGGGATCATGACGGCGACCGTGTCCCTGCGGCCGGCGAGCCGCTTGATCTCGGCCACGGCCTGGGCCGGGTCCGTAGGCGAGACAAGAATCGAGTTGACGACGCGGTCGTCTTTGTCAAGCCAGTGCTCGATGGTCCAGTCGTTGAACGCGCGGCACAAAGCTGCAGCCCAATCCGGGTCCGGCAGTCCTGTGTAGCCGTAAAGCGGAGGCGGCCCGGTCAGCAGGGCGTAGTCCACATTCCAAGGATCCAGATGCTCGCGTTGGAGAAACTCAAGCGAAAAATTGAAGTCCCGCTCCTTCAGGTTGGGATCTTTCAGATCGGGTCGATTCGTGCGATGCGGGATGTTTGAGTAGCCGCCGCTTGGCAGGTGCAGCCCCTGGTCAAGCAGATGGTTCTGCCAGAATTTTGACAGGTAGGGAAGCAGCTGTTCGGGCCGTTCAAAATTGTGATGGACGTCGCAGTCGACGATCTTGACGCCCTCCTTCTCCTGGGCGGTCCAGCCCGGCGCTGTGATAGGGGTTGCTCCTGGCTTGCTCATCGAACTGCCTCCTTGAAGAGTTGCGGGCGCACTCGTCAGACGTAACCAATACGAGTTGGATGAATACTATAGATTAGCGACGCCGGCGACAGTTGATCCTGCCGGCTCGCGTTTGAGCCACACATCCCGCTGCGGGAACGGAATGACGATGCCCTGTTCGTTCAAGTCCCGGTAAATTCCTTCCAGGATTTCGCTGAGGGAGGAGAGGCGCTGGGTTGGGTCATCGATCCAGTATTGGATGCGGAAAAGCAGTGCGGAGTCGGCGAATTCAACCAAGAATGTTCGCGGCTCCGGATCGGGAATGACAGCCGCGTGGCAGGCGATGTTCGAATGAAGAATCTCGTGCACCTTGCCAATGTCCGACCCGTAGGCGACGCCGATATGCGACTCGATGCGTATAACGCGGTCGGACTTCGTCCAGTTATCAAGTCGCTGGGAAACCATCAGCGAATTGGGGACGATTACCTCGGTGTTGCTGAAGGTCTGCACTATCGTGGTCCGCAGGCCGATCTCGACAACAGTTCCACGTATGCCGTCGACTTCGATTACGTCACCGTCGCGAATTGTTCCTTCCATCATCAGTACCAGGCCCGCGATATAGTTGCTGGCCAGCGACTGCAGACCCAGGCCCAGTCCAATGCTCAGCGCGCCGAGCGGCACCAGGAAAATCGACAGGTCAACGCGCAGAAACGACAACGAAGTATAAATGCCTGCAATGAGAATGGACAGGTAGACGGTTGAGCGAAGGAGGTGCTTGTTCGTTGCCGTTACTCTGAGGCGCGGCTCCACCTTGCGCCTGAACTGCCCGGCCGCCACCCGCGCCAGCAGGTAAAAGAAAAGTACCGACGCGACCGTGAACAGGAGGTCCGCCAGAGTCAGCGGATCCCCTTGCACAGTTGCCAGAGGCGAGGTCAGAAAGCGCCCGATGCCACCCATCACGTGCGTCCAGTTGGCTGGCTACGACAGCTTGTAGAAGGCGCGGGCGTTCTCGGCCATGATGTTTCGCCTCGTCCCGTAGGGGAGGGTCGCCGGCAGGGCGCGATCGGGCGAGTCGAAGTCCCAGTGCGGATAGTCGGTCGCGAACATGAGGTGGCTGCCGCCGTCCATCTGCTCAAGCAGCTGTTCGAAGTGACGCTGATGGCGAGGTTCCTCCATCGGCTGCGTGGACAGCCAGAAATGGTCGTACATATACTCGGACGGCGCCCTCTTGAGATAGGGCGCTTCGCCGCGCAGACGCTTCCAACTTTGGTCCAGACGCCATGCGAGCGAAGGAAACCAAGCGAAGCCGCCTTCGATTATGACGACTCGCAGTTCGGGAAAGTACTCAAAAACGCCCTCGCACACGAAGCTGGCGACCTGCGCCTGGAATGACTGCGCCATGCCGCAGTGGTCTTCAATATAGTAGGAAGGCCAACCACCGGAGGTCAGCGGGTGGCTGCCGCCTCCACCGAAATGGATGCCGATCGGCAGGTCGTAATCGAGTGCGGCCTCGTACATCTTCCAATACTTGCGGCGTCCAAGCGGCTCCTCGGTGCGCGTCACGAGCAGAATTTGCACAAAGCCCTCGTGATCGCCCAACCTGTGGATTTCCTCGGCCGCCAGTTCGGCGTCCTCGTAGTTGACGACCATTGAGGCTCGCAACCGCGGCTCGAGCTCCAGCCACTCGGCGATCTGGTAGTCGTTGATGGCGCGCGCCAGCTGCGCCCCGTATTCCCGGTTAACCTGCCCGCCGGCCCCTGTAAGAGGATTCAGGATTCCGTAGTCCATGTCCCAGGCGTCGAGCAGCTGCTCGCGCATGAACTCCAGGTCTGTGCCCGGGGGGCGGCCGCTGGGAGGCCAGGAATCGGTGCGGGCGGCGTTCGGTTGGGCGCGCGGATAGCCGCCGCCGTAGTAGCTGCGCAACCCGATCATCCTGTGGTGGTCCAGCCAATCCGGCGCCAGATACTTTTGGAAGATCTGGTCGAAAATGGGGTCGTCGTAGCCGTCGAAGTTGTGAATGTCGGTGTCGATTACCGCCAGTCGCGTCTTCTCGTTGTCGGCAGGCCTTGTATCTACTTCCAGTTCCAGCGTCATTTCGGAGCTCCTCAAAGTCGATAAAAGGCGCGGGCGTTGTCCGACCAGATGTTGCCGTTGAGGGGTTCGGGAAGCGCCAGCGGCCAGGCCTCATCCTCGTCATCGTAGTGCCAGTGCGGGTAGTCGGTGGCAAACATCAACATCGTGTCCGACTCCATCTGCTCGATGGTCTGTAGGATATAGCGTTGATCCGGCGGTGCGCCGACCGGCTGAACGGTCATGCGGATATGCTCCCTTATGTAGTCAGACGGCGGGCGCCTGACCCAGGGCGTATTGGAGCGCAGGCCCTTCCACTCCTTGTCCAGCCGCCACATCAGCGAGGGCATCCAGATGAAACCGCCCTCTATCAGGGCGATGCGCAGGTCGGGAAAACGGTCGAAGACGCCCTCGGCTATGATGCTGATGACCTGGGACTGAAAGACCTGTGCCATGCTCGCGTGTTCTTCGAGATAGGTGGACGGCCACCCGACCGGTGTCGGTGGATGGCCGGGCGCGCCGCCGAAGTGGATGCCGACTACAAGGTCGCGCTCGACCGCGGCCGCGTAAAGGGGATCGTAGAATCGGCTGCCGTAGGGAATGTAGGAGCGGACGGGCAGAATGACTTGAACAAACTGCGGGTGGTCGCCGAAACGCTGGATCTCATCTGCCGCGCGCGCAGGTACCTGGCTGGCCACGACCAGCGAACCACGCAAGCGGGGCTCCGGCGTCAGCCACGCATCGACCTGCCAGCGGTTGGCCGCTGTTGCCAGGTCCACTGCCAGGTCCTCCTGCTTGACGCTTTGCACGCGATAGGCGCAGTTCAGGATACCAATCTCAGTGTCAAATGGGGCGAGCGCCTGTTCCTGCACGAGCTGCAAACTTGAACCTGCGGCCCGCCCGCCGGACGGAATACTGCCCGGTCTCGCCGAGGTGGGGGCGCCGCGCGGATAGTCGTTGGTGCCCGGGCCTTTGAAGGCCGAGTTGTTGATGTAGTCGCGCCAGTAGTCGGCCAGATAAGGCATCAGGTCTTCTATCGTCGACACCTCGTTATGGATGTCGCAGTCGATGACGCGATGGGGTGAAAATGGATGCTGTTTGTCGGGCCTGTCAAGGATGGCCTCCGGTTGACGCGGGCTCTGTCCGTTGCCTGATAACGGTGTCTGCCCGGCTGATGAGGCCGGCTGGGAGGTGGGCATTTTGGGTCCAGAAGGCATTGTCTGTGGGCCGAGTTTCGGCCTTCCCCAGGGAGTTGCTTTCCTTCTTCCCGGGGTGGGTGAATTTTAGCGCGAAGCCGGTTGGCAGTCAAGAGTCGCGCGGGTAGGGCTTGCCGCCGCGCTCGTCGTCCACTATAATGCTGAGCCATTGCCAGCCGGCTCCAACCCCGCCTCAAGGACCCTAACAGCGATGGACGCGTGCCTCCAGCCCCGTCAAAGATTGCTCTACCTGCATGCGCGTACGCCCAGCGTCTTTTCCGACATCCTCGGATACACTCAAATCGAGCCGACCGATGGTTTTCAGGTAGAGATTAGCGGCGGCGAGTTTGAATGGCCCTACGCGACGGTGCACGACGCGCTCGTAGACGGCTGGCAGATCGTCCAGTTTCCTCACTTGCAGTCCCCCTTCAGCGACACGGACCTGGACGTGATCGGCTACGAGTTCATCCTGCAAAAGATGGAGGTCGTCCCGTGACCGGCAAAGAGCATCTGCTCAGCGACGTTGAGGTGGCCCGATTTCTGGTCAACGGCTACCACCTGGTTGAACCGGACCTTCCGCCAGGCTTGAATGAAGAGATCGCGGCCCGGCTGGACGACCTGGGCGCCAATCCCGGCGACGGCATCACCGAAACGGTCGCCGAGCTGTGGCAGGTGCTCGATCATCCAGCCGTGCGGGGCGCGCTGACCAGTCTCCTAGGCGAGGCCTATACCGTCAACAGCCATCGCCACTGGCACTGCAAGCTGCCCGGTTCGGGACACATGCAGTGGCACCAGGACAGCACGAACAACCGCAGCACCAGTATTGACCGACTCTTGGGGCTCTACTACCCGCGCACGATCAGCGCCGAGATGGGGCCGACGGTCATTGTCCCGGGAACGCAGTTCCGCAACGCCCCGACAGACCGGATGTCGACTTACACGAACATTCGGGGACAGGTCCCACTGACGGTGCCGGCCGGGACAGTCGCGTTCACGCACTATGACTTGTGGCACGGGACGGCCAGCAATCGCTCTTCGGTCAAGCGGCACATGATCAAGTTCCTCTTCAATCGGTCGGGCGACAATGTTGCACCGACCTGGGACCACGATCCGGCGGAACTCGACAGGCCGCGTGACTGGGATGCACGCGGTGAGGCGCAGGACGTTGTCAACATTCTGACGTTCGGCAATCCCCTGGGCGTCTCTCAGAGCGATCACTACAAAGAGCGGCGCATTCGACTCGAATGCTGGCAGACCCTCCTGGGCGATCCTTCTTCTGAGGACAAGGCGGCGGCGTGACTCTCGGGAAGGAACGGAGCAACGAGTTCGGTAGTGCACGACAGGTGCGGAGCAGGCCACCTAGCCGCGGAATCATGAGAAGCCCTCTATTCACGAACGGAGAAGATCATATTGGACGACCTTTCGGCTATCAATCGTGAGCGCTGGAACGGCCTCGTGCGCGCGGGCGTGCTCTATTCCCGGCTCAAGCTCGATCTGGACGAAGAAACGGCGCGGGAGATGGTGGATGAATCGGGCCTGCTTGGCGACGTCAAGGGCAGGCGCGTTCTCTTGCTGGCCGGGGGCGGCGGGCAGCAGTCGGCTGCATTCGGACTGCTCGGCGCCGATGTCACCGTGCTGGACCTTTCGGACGAGCAGCTCGAGCAGGACCGACGGGCGGCAGACCATTACGGCTTGGCGACAGAACTGCACCAGGGCGACATGCGCGAACTCTCGCGCTTCGCGCGGGACGCGTTCGATATCGTTTATCAGCCCTATTCGATCAACTTCGTGCCGGACGTAAAGCCGGTCTTCGCCGAAGTCGCCCGCGTGGTGAAGCCAAGCGGGCTCTACCACGTCCAGTGGCACAATCCGTATACACAGACATTTGACCCGGATAAATACGATCCGGTGCGTGGTTATTCTTCGAACTCGATCTACGCTGACGGCGAGATTGACGCCGAGGTCATCTACGGGACGTCCAATTGGAGCGTAGAGCGGGAAGACGGTACGACAGGAGAAGTGCCCGGGCCGCGCGAGTTTCGCCACACGATGCGTACCTTTATCAACGCGCTGATCGCGCACGGCTTCGAGATTCTTGCCTTTGAGGAGCACAGGACGTACGAGAAGGACCCCGAGCCCGGCAGCTGGGAACATTACAAGGCGGTCAGCCCGCCGTATCTGGCCTTTTGGACGCGAAGCCGGAAGTGATCGACGATCGCGAAATGCCCCGGCACTACACGTCCCAAGACCCCTCTAAGCTACGACGCCAGGCCGGCAGGCAATTGGAACGGGTCCTTCGTTGTTTCCATCTCCTGGCGCAGAAGCGCGCGATGCTCCGCAACAGTCTTTCTGAACGCGGGCTGGTAGGCCAGGTTTTGCGTTTCGCCGGGGTCGGTTTCGAGGTCGAAGAGGAGTTCCGGGCGGGCGCCGTGGGAAAAGACGATGTATTTGAATCGGGCGGTGCGGACCATGCGCGCTTTTTTGGTCACGTCATCCCTGAAGGCCTGCAGCTCGGACACGAGGCGGGACCGTCCCGGCAAGGCGGGGTCTTCGATCAGCGGGCGCAGGCTGTGTCCACGTGCGCCCTTGGGCGGTGAAATGTCGGCGTAGTCGCAGAGCGTCGGCAGCAGATCCAGGCCGGAAACAAGGTGCTCGCGGTCGATCCGGCCCTCGGGAACGGCGCCCGGGTAACGGATAACGAAGGGCACCTTGACCACCTCCTCCCACAGCATCAGCTTGGTGACCCACTTGTGGGCGGCCACGCCCTCGCCGTGGTCGCTGGTCAGCAGGACCAGCGTATCCTGGTCGAGCCCGTTCTCTCTCAGAGCCGCACGAAGCCTGCCGATCTGATGATCGACGCGCTCGGTCAGGCGGTAGTAGGCGTAGAGATATCTGCGCCACTCGGTCTCGCCCCATCCAGGGGTGTAGGCGATTTCAGGCGCGTAGACGGCGCGGCGGCGGCAGAGACCGATGAACTCGGGCTCATCCGGCAGGGGCTCGAAGTTCGCCGGCAGGGGCGGCAGTTCGCTGCCGGGCGGAATCTCAAGAAACTCCCTCCTGTCCATGCACCAGTAGCAGATGTCGTGCGGATTGTGGAGCGAGGCGACCAGCAGGAAGGGCTGATCCGCTTCGCGGTCCGACGGCTTCTGAGCGCGCAGAAACGCCAGCGCGTCGTCGGTCCAGATCGGGTCGGTGTCAGTGCCAAGCTGCCGGGGCACGCCTTCCGGGTATTCGTCTCCCAGGTATTCAAATCCAGGCCCTTCGCTCGTTGCCTCGATGCCTTTCTTGAATTTGGGGCCGAGATGCAATTTGCCGGCGTAGTAGGGCCGATACCCGGCGTTGCGAAAGTGGGCGCCCATTGTCGGGATTCCGGGCCGTATCGGTGGATCGGTAACCTCGACGCCGGTCTCGTGCGGCATGCGGCTGGTCAGGAGGCTGCTGCGCGCGGGGCTGCAGACGGGAAATGTACAGTAGGAGTTCTCGAAACTGACTCCGCCGCGGACGAGTGTGTCCATGTGCGGGGTGTGCAGATGTGGGTT
>DAOUHX010000358.1:0-2050 GCA_034428395.1 Caldilineaceae bacterium | reverse complement strand
TTACGCTGGCCGCGCCAACTGGAGGCGCCCGCCGATTTCAACGTCCGGCTGCAGCGTTCAGACGGGCGTATCTACGCCGAGAGCGAGGGCAAGCAAGGCGATAGCGGCGATCGCATTCTGGCCCAGGAGGTTTTGATTCCAGACGGAGCGTACGAACTGGTCCTGATGCCGTCGGCCAACGAATACTACGTAAAGGGCGTCCGCATCCAGCGCAAAATTCAGCTTTCAGTCGTGCGGTCGGACTACCGGACGACCTCCTATGGTACCTATGTTGAGCGTCAAATCGAGTTGCTGCGCCACGCCATTGCCCTCGACGACGGTCTGTTCTCCGAGATTGCCAAGATGACGCTGGGCTGGTGGGACCGCATCAACATACGCCGTATCTATGCCGCAATCGCTGCGGTCGAAAGCTTCGACGAAGATCATCTTGCCCGCCTGCTCGGGCTGCTGGGCATAGTTTGCCGCTACAGCGAGCACGAGGCGTTTCCCACCGAATTTCGACAACCGCTCGATGACTGCATTGTCGGTCTTCCATTTGACCAAGCGGACTATGAAGTGAAGACGGGCAGGAAACTCAGCGAAACCGAGCGACTGCTGCTCGCTTCTGCTGAACTGCTGGCCGGGCAGCGCTTTCCTGAGCGGGCGTTCCCGTCCAGCAATCAGACCGGGCATTGGCACAGTGAGCGCGGCGAAGCGACCATTGCCCGCTGGCTGCAGCGCGCGGCGGCAAACGGGTTCCCCGACACATCTGGCCATAGCATTGCGAGCCTCTTGACCGCTCTGTCGTACCTGATCGACCTCGCCGATTCGGAGCCGCTTTGGAATTTGGCGGGTGTCGTGATGGACAAGACGCTCGTGACTTTGGCGTTGGACTCCTTTCAGGGCGTCTATGGTGCGAGCCAGATTGACCTCAGCCGGAAGCATGGCATGGACGGCGAGACGCCCGCCCGCAGCGGATACGCGTCGCCGCTGGCCGGCGTCGCCCGCCTGTTGTGGGGTGTCGGCGCCTGGAACTGGCATCTGGCCGGACCCGTCAGCCTCGCCTGTTGCCAGGGCTATCAGCAGCCGTCTCTGATCGCAGACCTGGCTCTGGATATGCCTGAAGGCATGTGGGCTACGGAACGGCACGCCGCCGGAGAGATGAATGAGGATGACAGAAGCGGGAAAGAATACGCCACTTCACTCACGCTTCACAAGGGGCTTTACAAGTCGTCGGAATTCCTGCTGGCCAGTGCACAGGACTTTCGGCCAGGCGAGCGCGGTTGGGGCGGGCATAGTTGGCAAGCGACTCTGGGCACCGATGCGATCGTGTTCGACAATGGTCCCGGCGGGTACCCGCCGCGCGTGGCCCAACACAGGGACCTGCTGATCGCGCTTCACTCCCTTCCGGCAGATGATGGGCCAGGATTTACATGCCTCTATTTCCCCACCACTGCTTTTGAAGAACATCAGGTGGGCAACCAGTGGACTCTTGCCGCCAAGGGGGACGCTTATATCGCGCTGGCCTGTTCAATGCCGTTTGCGTTAAAACAGGACGGTCCGGCCGCGTTCCGTGAATTGCGCGCCGCCGGGCGCGAGGCGGCATGGTTGTGCCAAATGGGTACGAGAGCCGAACACGGATCATTCGCCGGATTTCGCAAGTGGGTGCTGGCAGCCCGTTTCGAAAGTAGTGGGCTTTCCGTTTCCTACCGGCCTCTCGGCGGCAAGGTGGTCAGCTTCGGCTGGAATCAAGCTCTCTGCATCAACGGCGAGAAAGTTCCGCTTCATCAGCCAAATCACTATGAAGGCCCCCACTGCGTGACCGAAGGCTGGCCGGCAACTCAGATGGTCGTTGCCTATGGCGGGCAGGCGATTCAACTCGATTTCGCGAGCGGCTAAAACCGTGAATCAGCCCGGTCATCAGCCGCCCGTTTTGACTGATTCGCTTCTGCGGGAGTTCGTTTCTACCGTTACCGTATCGGGGGCATTTGGCAAATGCCTTGTCCGCCAGACTCAAACCGTTCGGCGTGTCCCGTCGTCGTTCACCCAAATTCTGAACTGCTTTCCCACT
>DAOUHX010000357.1:0-5538 GCA_034428395.1 Caldilineaceae bacterium | reverse complement strand
CAGCGCCAGCTCGGTGAGCGAGTCCTCCATCGAGAGAATCCCCGGCTGGCGCGCCAGGCTGACGCCGACCAGAACGGCCGTCTCGTCCGGCTTGTCGGTCAGGATCAGGCCCTGGTCATCGCGCACGACCGCGGGCGCGGCGCCTTCCGCTGCGCCGGTGAAATCATCGACGGCCGTGAGGCCGCCGGAACGGTTCGCGTGTTGGTTTTCTGACATGTGAAAAAGAGAGCCTCTCAAACGGCAGTTGCCGGTGACCGGTTGTCGGTGGCCGGCGGGACGAGGAGAGCGTGAAGAGGAGAGAAGCGAAAGGAAGCCAGTTCCTACCCTGCGCCGACCGTGAGGCTATTGTACACGATCCTGGTGAAATCTGCTTGGCTGGTAAGAGGACGGCGGTCACATGGGCGGAAGGCTGGCAAACTATCGCTTGCGGGAGGCGGAGACTCATGCGAGCGTCTACGAGCGTCTACGAGCGTTTGCCAGAGTTTGCGAGAGCAACAATGTGTCTACGAGTGTTTGCGAGCGACCGACAAATTGAGATCTATCCTACATTATATATTCCTCGTTTGAGGCATAATTGACCCATTATGTCCATAAATGTATCAAGAAGGCAACAGCTTCTCAGGGCCTCCAGCCAGGTCCTGGCAACGAACCACGGCGCTACGCTGGGTGAGATTGCCGAACAGATAGGTGTCGGGCGCGCCACGCTTCAACGCTATTTTCCCAAACGGCAGGACCTTCTGCGGGAAATCGCCATGGACGCTCTGCGCGAGATCGATAAGAAGCTGGACTCGGTCCTGCGGACGGATACGGGTCCGGAAGAGAGTCTGCGAACCTTGTTTGAACTTCTGGCGCCGGTTGGAGACCGGTATTTCTATCTGGCGTCATATCCGGATCTGATGGAAATTGCAGACGTCGACAAAGCCTATGAACGGCAGCTTGAGCGGCTGAACAGGTATGTTCAGGAGCTGAAACAGCAAGACCTGTTTGCCCCGGACATACCCACGGCTTGGATCGTTCAGACGATCGACCTGCTGATCTGGGGCGCCTGGTATGCCGTGGACCGGGGGGCGGTGGCGCGCAATGATGCTGCGCAACTTGCCGCGCGCACGCTCGTGCGCGGGTTGGGAAGATAGCCTCTCCGACGGGCTACAGCGAAATTCTAAGGCGGAACGGAGGAGACCAAGTTGAAAGACGGGAAAAAAGATGAGGTCGAACGGGCCGGGGACAGCTCGATGTGGGCGCTGCTCAGGACCCGCAACTTCCGACTGCTTTGGGGAGCGGGCACACTATCTGCCATCGGTGATCAGTTCGACCTGATCGCATTCCCCTGGCTCGTTCTCCTCCTTACCGGAGACGCGCTGGCCGTAGGTACGGTCATCGCTGTTGGCAGCGTTCCGACTGTCCTCTTCATGCTCATCGGCGGGTCGGTTGTCGACCGCTCTTCCCCGCGCATGATACTCCAACTCAGCAATATAGCGCGGATTTTCATTGGATCCATCCTGGCGGCGCTCGTACTGGCCGGGTGGCTGAATCTGTGGTTGCTCTATCTCCTCGCCCTGGCCAAAGGGATTGCCGACGCCTTCTTCCACCCGGCGCAGTCTGCGCTTCTGCCGCGCATTGTAACGGACAGACAACTTCGCCACGCCAACGTCATTACGCAGACGACAACCGAATCGAGCGGATTTGTCGGGCCCATGCTGGCCGGCGCGCTGATCGCCGCTTTCAGCGGTACGAACAGCGTGGTCCCCGCGCTGGAGGGGGTAACCGCGGGGGCGCGGGCGGACACGGCAGGTGTGGGGTTGGCGTTTGCCGTTGTGTCGGCGGCTTTCCTGATCTCTTTCCTGCTGCTTGCCTTCATGCAACTGAAGCCGGAGGAGCCGGAAGCGGCCGATCATAGCGCTGAAAGTCAGACCGCCGAGGAAAAGAGCGGCGAGAGCGTCTGGGCCTCAATTGCCGATGGTTTTCGATTTGTGCGGTCTGACGCGGCCATGTTTACGCTCTTTGTTCTTATTGCGGGGATCGAGCTTTTTGTGCAAGGGCCGGTCATTGTTGGGATCCCGGTCTTGGCCGATACCCAGCTCCCGCAGGGGGCACTGGCCGTCGGCATAATCTTCTCCGCGTATGCCGGCGGCGCACTGTTTGGCGGGTTGCTGGCGGGGGTATTGCCTGTACCCCAAAAGGGTCTGGGCCGTATTCTTGTCTACACATATGTCCTGAGCGGCATTCTGATCATGCCCTTTGGCTTCCTGACGGCGACGTGGCCGGCCGCCGCTCTGGTTGTGGTCATCGGCGTCATGGGAGGATACACGAACATCATGTTTACGGCCTGGCTACAGGCGCGGACGCCGCAAAGGGTGATGGGGCGCGTGATGAGCCTGCTCATGATCGCGTCGATAGGCCTGTCGCCGGTTTCAAGCGCGGTCTCCGGGGGGCTTATCAAATTGAGCCTGGGCTGGGTCTTCGTGGGCGCGGGCGCGATGATGGCACTACTTTCCATCGCTGCCGGTATGCGGCGGGAGATTGGCGAGATGAAGATGGCGTAGGGGTCGGGCCCGCGGGAGAAGTGAGTACAGCGCCCGGGTCATTGCATCCTGTTTGAATGTGCGAGGTCTCATTGACGTTTGAAGGATTCTGTCGAATTGGCGACAATGGTAGGATGTCTACCTAATAAACTTGCCGACCATCAGTGGCAGAAACTGTACGCACTTTTGCAAGGACACCCTCGTGCCTATGCAGGGCAAGAGGAAAAGTGTCGCCGTTTCGTCGAAGCAGTTTACTGGATTCTGCGCACCGGCGCACGGTGGCGTGAACTGCCAGCCGACCTTGGCAAGTGGAACAGTGTCTTCAAGCGCTACGCACGCTGGGAAGAGAACGGTGTTTGGGCCGACATGTTCAAACAGTTCGCGCAAGACCCGGACATGGCAGCGGTCATGCCCGACAGTACAGCTGTACGCGCCCATATGTGCGCAGCGGGGGGTTCCAAAGAAGGGGGCGTCAGAACGAACAGTGCCTAGGACGGAGCCGTGGTGGCTTCAGCAGCAAAATCCATCTCCTCGTCGATGCGCTGGGCTTCCCCTTACAGTTCATCTTGACTGGCGGTGAACGCCACGACCTTACCCAGGCTGAATCGTTACTCGCTCCTTTCCATTTTGACGCTGTCATTGCCGATAAAGGCTACAGTTCCGACCGGCTCCGAGAACTGCTCACAGCCAAACAGGTCGAGGTGGTCATCCCTTCTCGCCGCTATCGCAGGCAACCACGGGACTATGACCGAATCCGCTACCGAGAACGCAACATCGTCGAACGCTTCATCAACAGAATCAAGTGGTTTCGACGCATTTTCACCCGCTATGAAAAACTAGCTCGACGCTTCATGGCTTTCCTGCACTTTGCCGCTAATCTCATATGGCTTGAACGAAATGTCAACGTGCCCTAATCACTTGCCTCTGCAATCATGAACAACGAAACAGGCAGCGTATTTTCAGTCTCGCGCCTCTCCAAGTACTACCCCGGTCAACACACGCCGGCCAACGACGACATCAGCTTCAACGTGGAATCAGGCGAAATCTTTGGGATTTTGGGCGACAACGGTGCGGGCAAGTCTACCCTCGTCAAGCAGATGGCGAATCTGTTGCGCCCGACTAGCGGATCGGTGAAACTGTTTGGCAGAACTGTCCAGGAAGACCCGTTGCTCGTTCCACGATTTGTCGGCTACATGCCCCAAACCGCCCGAACTCTCAACTCGCTGACCGTGAGCGAGGCCCTGTACTTTACTTCACACCTGCGAGGGTGCAGTCGCAAGGAAGCCGCCCGGGAACGGGAACGCCTGCTGCAACTGTGGGACCTGAATGACATTCGGGCCGAACTGTGTTCGCGCCTTTCCGGTGGGCAGCAGCGCCTGCTACAACTGGCCGCGTCCATGGCCGGGCAGCCGCCTGTTCTCATCCTTGATGAGCCGACCAATGAACTGGCCCCCCAGAGGCGTAGGCATGTTTGGGAGACCTTGCGAACTGAAAACAAGGAGCGGGGCACGACGATCATTTTCATCACCCACGACGCCATAGAAGCCGAAAAGATCATCCAACGAGTAGGCATCATGCACAGTGGTCACCTGGTGGCTCTCGGTAAACCTTCAACTCTGAAGAAGCAGCTGAACCAGCGACTTAGACTGGAACTGCGCTTCCAGCCGGAAACGCCTCCTGATCTTCCCGAAGACTTTCGCCCCCAGGAACTCGCCCCCGGCCATTGGCTGGTGCGGCTCGATCAGCGCCAGGTCGAAACTGCTCTGGTCGTGCTGAACAACGCACAAGTCGACGACTTCCAGCTCCATTCGGCGACTCTGGAAGACCTCTATCTGCATTTCACCGCATGAAAACCCGATCGCCTCTTCCTCCATACTTGCAGTTCTGGGATCTGTTTCTCATTGAGCTGAGCAACTGGCGCTGGGCTTGGCGAAATCTCGCGTTGACGGGTACGGTCCTTCCAATATTCGGAATTCTTTTGCTCGGCTCATTCGCACGCCAGTTGGGAACGCACGTGCTTTCCTTCGTCCTCGTCGGGAATCTGGTCATGGCGTTGCTCTTTGAACATATGGGAAAAATGATCGGCCATTTCGCTTACATGAAAGCCGCTGGCAGTCTGGACTACTTCGCCACTTTGCCGATTCGCAAGGCCATGTTGATTCTGGCAGCATCAACTGCTTTCTTGATGCTGCTTTTGCCTTCACTGGCTGTTGTCCTCGTCGGAGGATCCTGGATTCTGGGATTGCAAATTCATCTTCACCCTTCGGCTATCCTGGTCGTGCCGCTTTGCGCCCTTCCACTGGCCGGGGTCGGCGCGCTGCTGGGTGTCAGCTTCCGAACGCCGGAGGAATCCGCCGCCGTGGGACGGCTATTGACGATTCTGATGTTGACGATCGGGCCCGTGTTGATTCCACCGGACCGTCTCCCTGATTGGCTGGTTTGGCTCGGATTCCTGAGCCCTGCTACCTAAGCTGCCTCCGCATTGCGCCAAGTCCTTATGGGCCCAATTGCGTCACGGCTTCTGCTGGACTCCGCCTTTCTCATCGCCTTCATCCTCATCAGCTTCTGGATGGTTGGTCGCAAGATGGACTGGCGGGAAGGCTGAAGGACCGTCGGCGTCTGGGCGGTCTTGAAGCAGGGCTAAGGTGGCGTCTACCTTCACTGGGGCAAAGAGCATATGCTCCGTTACGTCAATGCGGGGGACGGTAAAGCTAGGTTCCGTTGACGTTTGAAGGATTCTGTCAAAATGGCGACAATGGTAGGATGTCTACCTATAAGATTGCCGACCATCAGTGGCAGAAACTGTGTGCCTATGCGGGGCAAGAGGAAAAGTGTCGCCGTTTCGTCGAAGCAGTTTACTGGATTCTGCGCTCCGGCGCACAGTGGTGTGAACTGCCAGCCGACCTTGGCAAGTGGAACAGTGTCTTCAAGCGCTACGCACGCTGGGAAGAGAACGGTGTTTGGGCCGACATGTTCAAACAGTTCGCCCAAGACCCCGACATGGCAGCGGTCATGC
>DAOUHX010000356.1:0-5472 GCA_034428395.1 Caldilineaceae bacterium | reverse complement strand
TGGCCTTGATGCCCAAGACCGAGCGGTTGATGATCGCGCGCAATATTGTGAAGGCGGTCGATGTGCCGGTCATTGCCGACATGGAGGAGGGATACGGCAACGCGATCAGCATGATGGATGCGGTGCGCGATTTCGAAGCGATCGGCCTGGCCGGCGTGCACATAGACGACCAGGCGCTGCCGTCAAAGTGCCCCTTTCTGGCCGGCATTCCGCGCAGCGAACTGATCAGCGAAGAGGAGATGTGCGGCAAGATACGCGCCGCGCTCGACGCCCGCTACGATCCGAACTTCAAGATCATCGTGCGTTCGGATGTTATTGCGACGACTGATCTCGACACCTATTACTGCGAGAATATGATCGACCAGGTTGTGGACCGAAGCAATGCCTATGCTGAGGCCGGAGCCGATGCCATCTTTGTTATGGCGCTGACCGTCGAGGAGCTGGAGTATTTTGCTGACAGAATCAAGGCCCCGCTCGTTGGCATTTTCGCCACGGTCGAGCCGATCGCGATCAAGGAGTTCGAGAAGGCCGGGTGTCAGATGGTGATCGGGTCGCTGGTGTCGCTATACATGGCAGGGCGGGGGCTCGTCGACGGGCTGAAGGCGCTCAAGGACACGGGGGACTGGAACGCGGTGCAGGACAAGATGATCAACGACGAGGAGTTCTTCGACATCGTCGGCCTGGAGAAGTACGGTGATCTCTGGCGCCGGTACAAGATCCCCTGATTTTGCTATGTCGGCCGGACGGCCAGGCAGATTACGCGTGCCTTAGTCCACAGTTCACCACGCGTTGGGCTTGGGAAAGGAGGTGGGAAAGACACACAGTCGCGCATGTTTGACCGGCACTCCGGGATAGTACGGGGATTCCATACTGTCGGTCGTAAGCGGTCGTAGGAACCACACTCTTCGTACAAGGAGAACTCCGATGAAACGAACTCGTATTCAGTCGCTTGTTGTTTTCATCGCCTGCCTGAGCCTCATAGTGGTCGGCTGTGCTGCGCCTGTCGCGCCGGCAGATTCCGGGGACGACATGATGGGCGATGATGATATGCCGCTGGCGGGAACTACGCTGCGCGTCGGCAGCATCGGCGATGCTCTGCCTGCCCTGGGAACGCAGCATGAACGCCTGGATCCGGACTTTGCCGCGGCAACGGGGGTTGACCTGCAGGCGGATTTCCCGCCGTTCACCGACTATGTTGCTAAGGTGACAACCATGTGTCAGTCGGGCAGCGATCTCTACGACGTCATGTGGCTTGACGGTCCGTGGTATGGCCTGTTCGTGTCGCAGGGCTGCCTGGAGGATCTGTCGGACTACATTGCCAACGACTCGGGCGAGATTGCGCTAGACGATTACCCGCTGCGTTCGCTGGCCGTGCTGGGCACATACAACGAGACGTTCTACGTGATTCCGCAGTTTGCCGCGGTCGGCATGCTGGCCTACCGCATGGACCTGTTCAACGATCCGGATGAGCAGGCCGCGTTCAAGGAGGAGTACGGATACGACCTGCAGGTGCCGGAGACGTGGGGTCAGTACCTCGACATCGGCACATTCTTCACCCGTCCCGATGATGGGTTGTGGGGATTCAACCACCGTTACGGCAACCCCTCCTCACTGATGGGCGACCTGCTGATCGGCTTAGCGTTCTCGCGCGGCGCGTCACTCTTTGACGGCGACTGGAACCCGACCTTCAATACGCCAGAGATGCAGGATGCGCTCGGCTTCTTCACCAGCGAGGAGTTCCTGGCGGCGCAGCCTCCCGGCAAGGAAGGATATTTCACCGACGATGTGATGCTCAACGCCATGCAGGGCAAGGTGGCGATGTACATCACCGAGAACTGGGCCATTTCCAACCTGATGGATCCTTCGCGTTCGCCGATGGCGGAAAACCTGGGCTGGGCGCTGATTCCCGGCTGGGAAGACCCTGAGACGGGCGAGATTCATCGCGGCACGATGGCCGGCGCGGGCGGCTGGGCGATCAACGCCCATAGCCAGAACAAGGACGCGGCCTGGGCATACATCCAGTTCATGCAGGGAAAGTCGAACGCCAAGATCCTGGCCGAAGAGCAGCAGTGGTGCTATCGCATATCGGACTGCTCCGACTCGGATTACGCTGCCATGTATCCATATTTCCCGATCAACCTGGGTCAGATGGAGATCATGGTGCCGCGGCCGAGCGAGGCCTGGTGGCCGGAGGCCGAGTTCGCATTTGCCTCAAACGTGGGCAAGTACATGGCCGGTGAGATGACGCTTGAAGAGGCGCTGGCAGCTGCGCAGGCCGAGGCCGAGCAGATCGTGGCCGATGCGGGCTACGCCGGAGTCTTCAAGAACTACACGCCGACGGAAAAGGAGGGGCAGGCTTGCGCTGAGTTGGCGAGCCTGGGCGTGCAGCATCCCGACTGCTAAAAGGACAGGGCTGTCCCGGTATTTGCCCGTAAAGGGAGATGCCGGGGCGCCCCGAGTTTTGCGGTGTAAGCTCGTGGTTGCTTCGTCTTCTTGGGAATCGCCAGATGCCCAATTTGCCTCCAGAAGGAGGAAGGAGAGACTGAACCATGGAACGTCGCAGATTTTCCCGTCGTGATTTCTTGAGGTTCACCGGTGTAACGACAGGTGGACTTCTGTTGGCGGCCTGCGGGACTGGGCCGGAGGCAGAAGCGCCGGCAGCAGAGGCGCCGGCGGCAAGCGAGTCGGAGACTGCAGCGGAACCGGCGATGGAAGAAAATGTGTTGCGCTGGGGACACTGGGACACGGGCTACATCGGTAAACAGTTCCCATGGACGATGGCCGGCGGCGTAAACCACACACCTCTTGTCAAGATGAGCCACGAAGGGCCGTTTTTCCGCAACGCCAACCTGGAGCTTGAACTGAACCTGGCGGAGTCGGCGGAGTACAATGAAGACTTCACGGGATTTACGGTCAAGATCCGGGAGGGCCTGCAGTGGAGTGACGGCGAGCCGGTGACGGCGCAGGATGTGTGGGGCACGACGTTGATGGCGATTACGCCCGACACGAGCGCGGCCAAGGGCGTCGAGTCGGCGCTGCAGCTGGTCAAAGGCGTGAAGGACTACTGGATCGGGTCGACGGAGGAGTTGCCGGAAGGGCTTATTCTCGAGGACGACTACACGTTCCGCGTGGAGATGCTCGAGCCGTGGAGCGATGCCATATGGAATATCGTCGGCGGTCAGCAGACACTGCCGTGGCACATCTACGGCAAGATCTTTGAGGACAAGGAGGCGCGCACCGCCTTGCGCGACTTCGAGACGCCGATCATGCTCGATCCGGAGCTGCAGGTAGGAACGGGCCCGTACATCTACGAGAAGGGTGAGAAGGAAGTCTTCATGCGGTACGTGAAGAATCCTTTGTACCACGGGCCGGAACCGCAACTCGACGCCGTCGAGTTCATCACGTACGGCAGCGCCGACGCCTGTCTGGTGGCATTTGAGCGAGGCGAGGTTGACGTGATGGCGACGAATGACGCAGCCTACGTGCCGAGCATGGCGGCGGTCGCGGGCACGCAGACGTACGACACGCCCGACTACTACGTGCGCATGCTGCGGTACAACTGGAACCAGCCCTATCTGAATGACGTGCGCGTTTTCAAGGCGATCGACATGGCGCTTGACCGTTCGGTGCTGTGCGCCCAGGTGCTGGACGAGGCCTGCATCGCGTGGCGGCAGATGGGACCGGGCACCGAAGGCTTCGACCACAATCCCTACAATCCGGAGGAGGCGAAGCGGCTGTTGGAGGAGGCCGGCTGGGACCCGAACCAGGAGATCGACCTGCTGACCGACTACACCGACCCGCTGACGGCGGAGCTGCTGCCTGCGATCGCAGCGATGCTGGGGCAGGTCGGCATCAAGGCGACGCCCAAGGTACTGCAGGGGCCGGCACTGACCGAGTACTACTACACCGGCAACGTCGACATCTGGTATGACGGCTCATGGGGCATTCCCTCGGTGACCGTGTGGCCCGGCCAGTATGACGACCCCATCTGGGTGGACGCGGACGGCAACGAGTACGGCGAGTATGCCGAGGGGCGCTCGCCAAAAGCCGGCAACCTGATGGGATTCCATCCCGATTGGGCGCAAGAGGCGCTGGAGGAGTACCGGGCCGCCACGCCAGAGCGCAAGTCGGAGCTGCTGAAGCTGATCCAGGAGCGCACGGCGAATGAGGGCACCTCGTGGATGACGCTGGCGCGCTACAACCGCTGGATCTCGCACAAGGACGACATCGTTGGGGTGGACAATCCCGACACGGTGCTGTGGAACTTCGACGTGTTCTGCACGAAGTCGAATGCTTGGACCTGGTCGAGGGCATAGACTGCAGCGAGAAGTGGGTAGTGTGGAAAGTGGATAGCAGGCAGCGGAAAGCAGCCCCCGCTTTCTGCTCCCTGCGAGCCATTGGTGAAAGGGTTCACCATGCTAGGGTACATTTTCCGACGGCTCATTTACATCATTCCGCTCTTGCTCTTGATGACCGCGATCACCTTTACGATGATCGAGCTGGCGCCAGGTGAGTTTGTGGATGCGCTGGTGCCGCCTGATACGGCGTTCGGGATTCGGCTCGAGCCGGAAGAGCGGGAACGGCTGAGAGCGCGCTACGGCTTTGACAAGCCGCCCTACGTGAGATACTTCATCTGGGTAAAGGAGCTGGTGGTCTTTCAAAACCTGGGCACTGACCTGGTCACTGGGGCACCCGTACTGACGGAGTTGACGCAGCGCTGGCCGATGAGCCTGAAGCTGCAGGGAACGGCCCTGCTCATCTATGTCGCGGTGGGCGTAATGCTGGGAATGGCGAGCGCTTTCAGACAGTATTCGGCACTAGACCACGTGCTCACAGCGTTCGGGCTGATCTGGATATCGACGCCGCTCTTTGTCTTTGCGATCTTTCTGCTCTATCTGTTTGCGCTGGCTCTTCCGATCTTCCCGGTCGGGCATGAGAAGCCGATAGGCGTAGAGAACCCCACCATACTGCAATCGATCCATCACATGGTGTTGCCGGTGGCTGTATTGAGCCTGGCAGGAATCGCGGCGACCCAGCGTCTGATGCGTGCTACGATTCTTGAGGTTCTGAACTCGGACTATGTACGAACATCGCGCGCGAAAGGTCTGCGAGAGAGAGTGGTGCGGTTTCGTCACGTGCTGCGCAATGCTTCGTTGCCGCTTGTTACGGGCGTGGTGCTGGGGCTGCCTGAGCTGATCGGCGGCTCGTTCATCGTGGAGTATGTCTTCAGCTGGCCGGGGGTTGGCAGCTACAGCCTGAACGCGGCGCTCCACTATAACTATCCTGTCCTTTTGGGCGGTCTGATTCTGAACGGGGGCCTGGTGCTGCTGGCAAGCCTGTTTGCGGATATAGCCATAGGCTGGGTGGACCCGCGCATCAGGATCACGGCGGGGAGGCAGGCATGAGTCAGTCTTCTCGGCCCGATCCGAAGAGTGCCGAGCTGGACCTGGAGCTTGGCGTTCGCAAGACGCG
>DAOUHX010000355.1:0-2381 GCA_034428395.1 Caldilineaceae bacterium | reverse complement strand
GGTCCAGGTAGCCGCGCAGATTCTCCTGCACACCGGTGCCGGTGCAGACGTCGACCAGCCCGCCGCGGTCGTCGATACGCGCCGCAACGCCCTGCCAGGCCCGCGTCAGCGTCTCCCGGAAGTCCGCATTCAGCCAGCCCAGCCGCAGCCCCCGCGCCAGCGCATACCCGACCATGCAGGTCACGCTGAACTCGAGGTAGGAGCCCGGCGCGTCAATCACCTGGTGCCACATGCCGCTGCCGTGCTGGTAAGCGCGCAGCGCCTCCAGCTGCCGCCTGTGCACCGCCAGCAGCTCCGCCCGCGCCGCATGGCCCTCCGGCAGGTAGGTCAGCGTCTCCGCAAAGCTCAGTGCCGCGAATCCGTTGCCGCGCCCCCAGTAGAACGGCGTCCTGCGGTCGTGCCAGAACAGCCCGTCCGCCTGCTGCACCCCCGCCTCCAGCAGGAAGCGAGTCAGGATCTCCAGGTACGCCTCGTCGCCGCTCAGCCTGAATGCGCGCCCCAGCACCGCCGCGCTGAAGAACATGTCCTCCACCTGGTAGTCGGGATGAGACGGCGCCGGCACGCCCCCGCCGCCCGTCGCACGGTAGCGGTCCGCCGTGTCAATCAGGACCTCGGCATACCTGCCGTCGCCCGTCAACGCGGACAGCTCGTCGGCCCACACCAGCCCGGCCAGGTTCGCGCCGCCGTCGCCGCCCTCTGCGAACCACGCTCTCTCGCCCGCCATGTACGGCGCCACCATCGCCGCAATCTCCGCCGCCGGGTCTGCGCTCTCCGGGTCCAGCTCGGCCAGCCGCATCCGCCCGCTCACCGCCACGCCCTGCGTGTAGATCACCGGCTCCAGCTCGTGCCCGTAGACCGCCGTCAGGATGCGTGCGACCTCGACCGGCGTGCGCGCCGCGCGCGCCTGCAGCGCGCCGCGCGTGGGCGAACGGGCATGGTCCGGAACCCGCGCCAGCACTGTCCACAGCTTGTCCAGTTCGCCCTCCAACTCGCCGGCCGCACAGGTCAGCCGCAAACCCAGGACCGGCGGCAACCGGTTGGGTTCGCCCTCCGCCAGCGCGCCCAGCAGCGAGCCGTCCGCCGGCAGTTCGGTCGCATCCAGCACCGCCCGCAGCTGCGACAACAGCTCCAGGCACGGCGCCGAGGCCTCCCACTTTGCGCCCGCGCCCACGCGAATTTCCAGCACCAGGTCCGGCCCTTCGAAGCTGACCCAGCGCCACAGGTAGTGCGCCTCCGGGTTGGCGTCGTAGTAGCTCTCCCCCGCCGGCGGGTAGCCGCCGCTCGGCGTGCCGCCTGCACCGTTCCCCGGCGCAACGCCCAGCGCCAGCCCGTCCGGATTGCCGCAAGGCACCGCGCTCAAGGCGAAGCGAGCAGACAGGCCCGGTGCGGCCCGGTACGCGTCCAGCGCGGCCAACGCCGCCTCCATATCCTCCCGCCTGCCCGACAGCCCGCCCACGAGCACGAGATGCAGCCGCTCCCCCGCAGCAGGCCCCTCCGCGCCGTGCCGCAGCACCGGGATCTCCCGTTCGCTACGGGTAACGCCGCAGGCATCGCGCCGCCAGAAGCCGGGCGCGTCCGCCAGCAGGGCTTCGATCCGTTCGTCAAGAACCGTCTGCATGGCCATTCAACCACCCCGGCGGGCGCGCATCGCCGCCAGCGAAAAACTGTCCGATTCGTAGAATTCGAACTCCGCCGCCTCCTTCTGCCTGACCTCCTCCGCCAGGCGCAGCACGTCGTCGATATCCTCCGTCGGGATCCGCACGCAGCCGTCGCCGTCGGCCAGCAACAGGTCGCCCGAACGGATCCGCAGCCGCCCCACCGTCACCGGCGCGCCGAAGCGGTTCATGTTGAAAACGCCGTGCCCCGGCACCGTGCCCCACGCCCACACCGGCAGTCCCACCTCGCGAATGCCGATCAGATCGCGCACCGTGCCGTCGACGATGAAGCCCTCGACGCCCAGCCGCTTATGCGCGCGCGCCATGCCGTCGCCGACGCAAGCCCCCCGCCCCGGGTTGGTGTCCGTATCCTTGTACACCGCGATCAGCGGTCCCTCCTGGCTGCCGACGTAGTCGTAGAAGTCCATCCACTCGAGCGCGGTCGAGTCCTCATCGTTGGTCGTAACCTCCGCCGTCACCGCGAAACCGGCCACCAGCCCCATATCCGGCATGAGGCAACGGATCGTGTGGTCGGTGTAGTCGAGGTTGGGCAGCCCCAGTTTGAGGGCCACCGCGTTGAAAACTGTGGCGGAATCATACTGCTTCAGCGCAGCGAGCTGCTCGGACAGCATAGAGGGTCTCCTGGTTCGGTGATTGGGCCATGGGATTTCGCTTCTGAAATGATAAAGAGATTCGGGGCGAACGGCAATTCGGAAAGTTGACGAC
>DAOUHX010000354.1:0-7160 GCA_034428395.1 Caldilineaceae bacterium | reverse complement strand
GGTTGTTTTGCGATTCTTTGCCCGTGTACGGCGGGCTCCACCAGGCGAGAACAGTCAGGAATTCTAGCGAATGACAAGGATGAACGGAGGGCAGGCGCTGGTGCGGTCGCTGGCCGCGGAGGGGCTGCGCGTAGTTTTCGGCGTGCCCGGGGCCGGTCAGTACGAAGCGATCGATGCACTCTATTCGACGCCAAGCATCCGGTATATCTCGGTCCGGCACGAGCAGGCTGCAAGCTACATGGCAGACGGCTACGCGCGTGCCGGCGGCGAGGTGGCCGCGGCCCTGGTTGTGGAGGGGCCGGGCCTGTTTTATGCGATGTCGGGCATCGCGACGGCGTATGCTACTTCCTCGCCGATCCTGGTTGTAACGGGTGGCCATCACCATCGCAAAAAGGGGCTGGATCTGGACGAGACGGCGTGGCTGGGGCCGCTTACGAAATGGGTCGCACGCGTGCAACGTCCGGCCGAGATTCCGGAGACTGTGCGGGAGGCGTTCCGGCAGCTACGCAGCGGGAGGCCGCGCCCGGTGGCAATTGAGGTGCCGCCGTCCGTATTCGCGGCCAGCGAAGAGGTCGGGCCGGTGCAGCTGCCGGCCGCGCCGCCGGCGCCGACAAACGGAGGCGAGCGCGCGATTCAGAGGGCGGCGGAACTGCTGCTCGGGGCGCGGCGGCCTGTGATTTGGGCCGGCGGCGGCGTGATGCGCGCGAAGGCCGCGGCCCTGTTGGCGGAGCTGGCCGACTACTTGCAGATTCCGGTTGTGACGACGCGACAGGGCAAGGGAAGCATTTCCGAGCGGCATCCGCTCTCGCTGGGCATGGCCAACGTTCAGTACGGCCCGCTTGGCGACTGGCTCGCGGAGCGGGACGTGATCTTGGCTGTGGGCACGAGCCATTCTACCGGCGCGGGCGGGCAAATGGTGATCAGGATCGATGTCGACGAGGGCGAGTTGGGCCCAGGGGACAGCACGCACAACATCCTGGGCGATGCCTATCCCGTGATGATGGCGCTAAACCGGGTTGTGACCGCGTTGACGGCGTCGCGTGCGGACGAATCGAGCGCGGTACAGGCCGAAGTCGCGGCGCTTAACGCGGCGCGCTTCGACCCGTCCAGCCAGTTGCAGCCGCAGTGGGACTTGATGGAAGCGGTTCATGCGGCGTTGCCGGAAGACGGCATCGTGGTCCAGGGGATGAACCAGATGGGCTACTACAGCCGCAACTATTTCCGCGCAAGGACGCCGCGCACATATTTGACGAGTTCGTCGCACGGGACGTTGGGCTGCGCCTACCCCGTCGCGTTAGGGGCGAAGGTGGCCCACCCAGAGCGGGCCGTGGTCTCCCTTTCGGGGGACGGCGGCTTTCTGTACAACGTGCAGGAGATTTCGACGGCGGTGCAGTACGGGATCAACGCGGTGGGGATCGTATTCAACGATAACGCCTACGGAAACGTGCTGCGAGCGCAGATGGAGGAGTTCGACGGGCACGTGCTGGGCACGCAGCTGCACAATCCGGACTTTGTTGCCTTGGCGGAGAACTTCGGCGCGAACGGTGTGCTGGCGGAGGACGCGGCCGCGCTGGAGCCGGCGCTGCGAGAAGCGTTGGACGCGGGCACCGATAAACCGACGTTGATCGAAGTGCCGTTGGGAATGCTGGACAGAGAGTATTAAGTGCAGTGGCCGGTGGCCAGTTTCCGGTGGCCGGTTGTCAGCTTGCCGGATGCGGTCCATGGGGCGCTTATGGGCTGTATGTATTCACTTGAAGAGCAGAGCAATAGGGGGGCAGAGAGTATGACTGACAAGAGCAATCTGAAAGAGAGGATGCACAGGGGGGAGCTGATTTTCGGCGTCGGCGCGTCGCTCGATTTCGGGCGTAGTCAGCTGGAAGACATCCTGGCACAGGGTGACTACAGCTTCGTCTACGTGGACAGCCAGCATTCGCCGTTCAGCGAGAAGGAACTGGTCGATTTCTGCGTCCACGCGCAGGCTATTGGGATTCCTGTTCAGCTGCGGATTCCGCACACGCGCCATACCTACCTGATTGGCCGCTTTCTCGACTTCGGGCCGACCGGCATTCTGGTGCCTGAGGTAAAGAGTATGTCGGAGGTAGACGAGGCGATCGAGTTTTTCTATTATCCGCAGTTCGGGCGGCGCAGCTGGGGCGGGGCGGTGCGGCTCAACATCGACGCGTTCAGCGATCCGGCCGATCCGGAGGAGATAGACCGACTGGCCTACGCGGACTGGTGGAACAGCAACGGTTATCTCGCGATTCAGATGGAGTCGGTGGAGGCGGTGGTCAACGCGGCCAATCTGGCCAAGCCGGGCATCGACCTGCTAGCGTTCGGGCCGAACGACCTGCTCTTCAATATTGAGAGTCTGACGAACAGTCCTTTCACGACGGTGGACGAGTGCATTGGGCATGTGTTGGAGCAGACGAAGGACAGCACTGTGCAGGTGAGCCTGGGGGTTGCGACTGCTGAGCAGCGGGACAAATACATCGAGATGGGTGTGACGGTGCTGCAGGTGAGGCCTGGGATGTGAGGCCCAAGAGTCTCGATCTGCCGAGACGGGCACTCGCGTACCAGCGAATCGGTTCGGCACCCTTTGATTGACGAATTGGGAGCAGTTGAAAGAGCCAGAATGCAACTCACCGATGTCCGGCGACTGACGCCGATAACGCAGGAGTACGCTTACTTCCAGAGCAGCGGCTTTTCGCCGAAGATGGAGCCGGTGATCGAGGAGACGAACCGCTGGGCGCGCTTTCAGAATGCGGGCGGGGCGGCGCCGGGCATCAATGAGAAGATGCTGGAGGTGTTTGAGGCGACGCGGGAGAAGGTGGCGCGCTCGATGAACGCGGACAGCGGCGAGATCGTTCTGGGCGAGAACACGACGATTGGGATCAACATCGTCGCCAACGGCATCGATTGGCGGGCGGGCGACAACGTCATCCTGAGCGACAAGGAGCATCCCGGCAACCGCATAACCTGGTACAGCCATGTGAAGCGGTATGGTATCGAACTGCGCTATTTGCAGGTCGTGCACGATGAAGAGCAGATGCTGGACCAGTTCGAACAGTTGCTCGATGAACGCACGCGCATTGTCTCGATCAGCCATGTCTGCCGCCGCACGGGTCAGCGGCTGCCGGCGCGGGCGCTGGTCGATAGCGCGCACGAGCGCGGCGTTCCCGTGCTGCTCGACGGGGCCCAGGCCTATGGCGCAGTACCGGTTGACGTGCAGGCGCTGGACTGTGACTTCTACGCATTCAGCGGGCACAAATTTATTATGGCGCCGCAGGGCACCGGCGGCTTCTACGTCCGCAGAGATCGCATCCCGTGGATTCAACCGAGTTGGATTGGCTCACATTCTCAAGAGGAATTCGACCTGGTTGGGGGGCTCACCCTGCTCGACGAGGCGAAGCGTTTCGAGTTCGGCACGCGCAACCTGGCGGACCAGGCTGGCTGGGGCAAAGCGCTCGACTACTGGGAAGAGATCGGCTGGGAGAATGTCTTTACCTACATCAGGAACTACACCGATCGGGCGAAGGCGGCGCTCCAGACGGTGCCGGGGCTAACGTTGCATACGCCGCTGCCCTACGAAAGGTCTTCGGGCATCGTGACCTTCAGCCTCGACGGCTTTACTTCGGCGGATATCCAGGAGCATCTGCAACAGCAAAAGGTGCTGGTGGCGCCGCTTGAGCTGGACGGAACCATGATCCGCGTTTCGACGCACGTCTTCAACAACGAGGAAGACCTGGACCGTCTTGTGGCCGGTTTGCGGAGGCTGAGGCTAGAGAAAGGCGCCGGCCGAGAATAACTCCCTACATATCGGATCTTGGCGAAAACGCCGGCTCTTCGCTGCTGCAGGACGCAAGCGCAGGGCCGACTTGCCGCGCGGGCGGCGATGTTTTTGGCCCTGACAGCGGGAAACAGTATACTTGCACGGATTTTGGCACCAGCCCAACGAAATCAACCCATATCCTTTTATCCAATTCCCACCAAGGAGACTTTGGACGATGACCCGATTTACCCCGTTTGTCTTGTTACTGGCTGTTCTGGTGATGGTGGCCGGCTGCGTAGCGCCGGCGCCGGCAGCGGAAATGCCAGAAGAGGAGATGATGGAGCAGGTCAGCACTGGGGGCGTAACCTTGCCCGAGGACGCTGCGCCTGCGGACAAGCAGGTCTTCCGGTCTGCCGGCATCGAGGGCAAGCATTTCGACACGATGCGGAATGAGTACGAAGGCTTTGCCTTTGAGGCCACGATCGAGCAGCTGGCCAAGATGGGCCCTGAAGGCGAGTGGCACCCGGCCGCGGCCGACAGCTGGGAGGTGTCAGAGGACGGCCGCACGTGGACATTCCACCTGCGCCAGGATGCCATGTGGAGCGACGGAACGCCTGTGACCGCTGAGGACTGGGTCTACAGCTTCCGGCGCTACCTTGATCCCGAGATGGCGAACGTCTATGCCTGGTTCCTGTTCGACCTCGAAAACGGTGAGGCCTACAACAAGGGCGAGGTGGACGTTGAGGAGCTGGGTGTGGAGCTGATCGACGAGTACACCTTCTCTCTCACGACCACCGTGCCGATTCCGTACTACATGTTCAAGATCAACTGGCATGCGGCGCCTGTGCCCCGCCACATGGTCGAGGAGCATGGCGACGACTGGGCCAATGACCCGGCCACTGCGCCGAGCAACGGTCCCTACCGCATTGCTGAGTGGAACCGTGGTCAGAACGTGATCTTCACGCCGAACCCGTACTATACGGGTCGGTATCCGGCCACGTTTGAGCAGAAGATCCAGGTGATCATTCCCGAGGTCGGCGCGCCGCTGCTGCAGATGTACCAGGCCGGCGACATTGACGGCGGCGTGGGCGTGACGGGCGACGACCTGGTGCAGGTGCTGGCTGACCCGCAGCTGAGCCAAGAGGCCTACATCAGCGTGATGAACCGCGGCGTCTACCTGTATCTGAACCAGAGGACGCCTCCGTTCGACGACATCCTGGTGCGGCAGGCGCTAGGCCATGCGGTGGACCGCACTGCTCTGTGTGACAACGTGATGCGCGGCACCTGCATCCCGGCGCACGGCTTCCTGCCCAAGGACTTCCCGTGCGAGCGCAACGACGACCCCGAGCTGATCGCGTACCAGAACTACGATCCTGAGAAGGCGGCGGATCTGCTGGCGCAGGCCGGCTACCCCGGCGGCGAGGGCTTCCCGGAGATGGTGCTCTACACCAAGGAGGGTGAGTTCATTCGCGAGGCCGAGGCGATCCAGCGTATGCTGGCGGACAACCTGGGCATCAAGCTGACGCCGCAGAACATCGAGCGCGCCGACTACGTGGCGCGCATGTCGAATGCCGAGCTGAAGATCGCGCTGAATCGCTGGGGCGCGGACTTCATTGACCCGAGCAACTTCGTGGACTGGTGGGACGATCCGGCGGCCTCCTACTTCACCGGTTGGACGGATGAAGAGTACCGCAACCTGATCGACACGGCGCGTCCGATGCAGATGTCGGCGGAGCGCTGCGACCTGTACCACGAGGCGATCAAGATCCTGGCCCGCGATGCGATCGGCGTGTTCGTGATGAACCCGGTGCAGGCCGTGCTGTACAAGGACTACGTGAGCGGCTTGACGCTGACCGACGACGGCACGCTGGGCGTCTACAACATGATGCTGCTGGACAGCGCGTACATTACCGAGTAGTTGAGCATAGCGTAGTGAGCAAAGAGGCGTGAGGAGAGAGAAGCGGTGCGTATGGGTCGCTCTCTCTCCTCACTTTGTGTGTAAGTGCAGCGGTCAGGGAGGGCCGGATGGCGCGCTATGTACTGGGGCGCATCGTAGGGATCATCGGCGTCCTGTTTGTCGTGTCGATCATGATATTCATCATGATCCACATCATACCGGGCGGTCCGTTCGACGCGATGCCGACGGAGTCGGAGCACCGGGCGATCCCCGAGCACATTCGGCAGAAGCTGATGGAGAAGTACGGGCTGGACAAGCCGTTGCACATACAGTATTTGCGCTACATGTGGGCGGCGTTGCGGGGGGATTTCGGCATTTCGTTCCGTTACGGGGAGCCGATTTCCGAGTTCATCGGGCGGACATGGCCGATCACGGCGCAACTGGGCTTGTCAGCGATGGTAATTGGTATACCGATCGGCATTTTGATGGGTGTGCTGGCGGCGCTGCGCCCGAATACGTGGCTGGACTACGCGACGAACGTTTTCGTCATCACGACCTTTGTAACGCCGGTCTTCGTTCTTGCAATTATGAGCATCATCATTTTCGCGGTGCAGCTGCGCTGGCTGCCGTCGGGCGGCTGGGGTGAACCGAAGCAGTGGATCATGCCTACCTTCGTCTATGCGATTGGGTTGATAGGGGGTATGGCGCGCTATACGCGCGCGAGTATGGTGGATGCGCTGCAGGCCGAGTATGTGAGGACGGCGCGGGCAAAAGGCCTGCGCGAGCCGGCGGTTGTGTTCCGGCATGCTTTTCGGGCGGCGTCGCTGCCGCTGATCACGCTGTTGGGCCCGATGATCGTAAACTTGCTGCTGGGCTCGTTCTTCATTGAGGCGATATTCCGGGTGCCGGGTCTCGGCAGCCAGACGACGCTGGCGATTTACAACCGAGACTACCCGATGATCATGGCGCTGATCCTGTTGTGGACATTTGCGATCGCGATCGCCTACCTGGTGACCGATCTCCTATACGGCGTTGTCGATCCGCGCATTCGAATCGGCGCCACGAAGTAAGGGCCGCTCCTGGCCGTTAGGGGCGCGAAGGAGAGCTACCATTTCGACCTCTTCGCCAATGCAGGACCGTTTTCCCCGCCATGAAGGGGTGGCAACCCGGGCGCTTGCCGCGGATTTCCGCTCAAAGCCTCGCAGCCTTTGGGGCGACGCGGCGCGGCGCTTCTCGCGCAACCTGCTGGCCATGATTTCGCTGGGCTTTGTCATATTGCTGTTCCTGGTGGCCATTTTCGCCAATGTCCTGGCGCCTGAAGGTTATGACAACCAGCAGTATGACCAGACGTGGCTCTTTCCGTCGCTGGAACATCCGATGGGCACCGACCCGTTCGGCCGCGACGTACTGACGCGCATCATCTACGGCGCGCGCATTTCGCTGGCGGTCGGCTTTATCAGCAATTTCGTTGCGCTGGCGATCGGGCTGCCGTAC
>DAOUHX010000353.1:0-3257 GCA_034428395.1 Caldilineaceae bacterium | reverse complement strand
AGCGGCAGGTCGACGCGGACGTTGCCGCGGGCGTGGGACTGCAGAATGCCGACAAGGATCTCGACCGTCTTCTTGGCTTCTCTTGCCGGGCTGAGCAGGTCGCCGCCGTTTTCGATTGCGTTGATCAGTTCGGCGACGCAAGCCGGGATGCCGATAAACTGGTGGTCGGGAAAGGGAAAGAACTCGGTCGTGTTGCGGTCGCGGCGGATAACACGGCTGGGGTGGACCTCGATCAGGCCGGTCTCGCCGAACACCTGGTAGCGGAAGCTGTCCCGGAACTGCTCTTTTGCCAGATTGATGAAGGCGCGCACGCCGTTGCGAAAGTGGACGTAGGCGGAGGCAGCCGGATCGGTGGCCGGGTCGCGCCCGCCGTCCCCCAGGTACTTATCGTAGTGGTCGAATCCCGGTTCAAGGTGCCCGAAGACCCACTCCGGGTCGGAATCGGCAAAGAAACAGACGCCGTCTATCAGGTGTGTACCGTTGCGGAACATCATCGCGCGCGGGGTGCCGAGGTGGGCGACGATGCGATGGACTTTGCCAATCGAGCCGTCGCGGATCGCCTGCCTGGCCACGTCGTAGTGTGGGCGCCAGCGATTGGTGTGATCGACGACAAGAAGCGAGCCGCTGGCCTCGCAAGCTTCGATCATGCGCGTTGCTTCGTCGACGCTGGTGGCAAGCGGCTTCTCGCAAATGATTCCCTTCACGCCGGCATTGGCCGCAGCGATGACGATGTCGGTATGCCGGTGGTCCGAAGTGCAGACGCTCAGAATGTCCAGGTTCTCCCGCTCGATCATGGCGCGGTAGTCGGTGTAGGTCTCCAGCTCACCGAACTCCTGGCCCCATGTCTGCGCCACCTTTTCGAACAGCTCCGTCTTCAGATCGCAGACTGCAACTACGTCGGTCTGGGGCACGAGGTGGTAAGCGCCAAGATGAGAGGACGGACTGGGCGACTTCAGTATACTGTCTGCTTGCGGTGCGGGCCGGTTTGCGGAGATGCCGGACAGACCGACGACCGCCGCGCGATAACGGTTCTGCATCTCTCTACTCCTCCCCTGCTTCCCTGTCGAGCGAGATTTTCAGTTTTTCTGCCCATGCTTCGATCTTGCCATAGGTCTCCGCCGGCACTTCGATTCCTTCTGCCAGGCGCTGCTGCCGCGAGCGATGCTCGAAGTCGCCCGGGACGAGCACTTCGTCAAATCCCGGCGCCGGCGGCGTCGCTTTGATGGCATCCAACACGATGCGGACCTGGCGCTGATACTCATCGAGGGGCGAAAACCCGGCCACGTCGTAGACCTGCATGAAGAGGCCCGACATGGCGGAATGCTCGCCGGCAAAGCCGCCGGCCAGCCCGCCCATGAGGCTGAAGTATAGCGAGAGCGCATAGCCCTTGTGGCCGCCGAAGGGCAATAGCGAGCCGCCGTCAAAGTAGACGCCCGGATCGGTAGTGGGCCGCCCGTCCTTGTCGACGATGGCGCCGGGGGGTAGGTCAACGCCCTTGTCGCGGGCGACGAGGATCTTGCCGCCGGCGATCACGCTGGTGGCAAAGTCGATGACGAAGGGGGCGTCATCTCCGGTCGGAATACCGACAGCGATTGGATTGGTCCCGAGGACGCCGCGCGAGCCGCCAAAGGGAACGACCTGCGAAGGGCCGTCTGAAGCCCAACCCAAGGTGATGACTGTGACGCAGCCGGCCCTGGCGGCCTGCTCTGCATATTCTCCCAGGCGGCCGATGTGCGTCGAATTCTCAAAAGTTACGCAGCAAACGGCAGTGCGTCTGGCCCGCTCGATCGCCCAATCCATGGCCTGGCGGCTCATATTATGGCCGAATCCGTAGTGCCCGTCGACATGGACCGTTGTCGAGGTCTCGCGCACGATTTCCGGCCGGGCCGCCGGCTTGAGCTCGCCGGCTTCGATTCGATCGAGATACATGGGGACGAACTGCACGCCGTGGGAATCGTGGCCGGCGAGGTTGGCGTTCACGAGAATGTCGGCGACCGTCGCGGCGATGTCTTCGGGCGTTCCGGCAGCCGCGAAGAGGTTGCGGCTGATCCTGCGGAGATAGCTGGCTGAATGGCGATTCGATTGAGTCATCGGCGGCCCCTCTTTTTGGCGCGTCTCTCTCTCATCCTGGATTCTCACGGTTTCATTGAAGTCGATGTAAGTTTGCTCGTGCGGCCCTGTCAGCCGGCGCGCGGCAGCGGCAGCCGCACGACGCGTCCCTCGGCGGCGGACATATAGCCCGCCAGCAGAATCTCGGTCAGCTTGGCGGCCGCGGGCGCGTTCATCCCGCTCTCACGCCCCTCGACGATGCAGTCGATGAAGTGGCTTGCGTCTGACCGACTGTCCAGCACATTTGAAAATGGGGCGAGCTTGCGCTTGGGCTGGGCGTTGACCTCCTCCTGCGCCGTCCGCCAAAAGCCCATCGGATCGCGCGGGTTTGCCGGCGGCGGCGTCCAGGGTGGACTGGAATTGTACACTTCCAGCCGCGGCCGGTTGGCGTCGACGAGCAGCGAGCCGCGCGTCCCAACCAGGTAGATCTGGTTGGTGCCGCCGGCGGGGTGACTCGTCCAGCCCATCCGGCCCCCGGTAATCGTCGCCGTCGCCCCGCCCTCCAACGTCATAGAGAGAAAGCCAAAGTCTTCGACGTTGCGGCCCTGGTGGGCAGCGAAGAAATAGTTGGCCGTGCTGCCGTAGACCGTCTCGACCGCGCGACCGGAAATCAGGCCGACCAGCCCGATCGCATAGACCCCCATCGCGTACAGCTCGGCCTTTGTGTCGACGAAATTAGAGATTATGGGCGGGTAGACGGCCTGGCGCGGCCTGCCCAGCGTCGCGTTTCCGCCCGGTCCCTTGGCAAAGAGATTGTCGACGTGGATGGCCACGAGCTCGCCCAACTCTCCCGACTCCACAAACTGGATTGCCTGCTGCACCCAGGCCTGATGGTTCGAGCTGAACATCTGGCTGCGGACCCCGGCGCGTTCGACCGCGGCGACGACGGCGTCTGCATCCTCGAGATAGGGGGTCATCGGCTTGTCGACGTAGACGTGCTTGCCGGCGTCGGCGCAGCGGGCTGCAATGCGGCCGCGGCGTTCCGGTTCGGCGCAGACCGAGACGATCTGGACATCTTCCCTGGCCAGGGCCTCTTCCAGGTCGGGCCAGTAGGGGATTTCCATGTCGTTGGCGAAATGGCGGTTGAGCTGCGCGCGTTCGGGGTCGACACCTATTTCGTCAGTGAGGCCAACGATAGTGCAACGGGG
>DAOUHX010000352.1:0-24323 GCA_034428395.1 Caldilineaceae bacterium | reverse complement strand
GTTTGTCAGGTCAACGCTGACCTGCTGCCCGGAGGTATGCTCCTCCAGGGCTCGGTCCAGGTCAAAGACAGTGGCAAGGGTGGCATCGCGGGGATTGTCGACGCCGCGTCCGGTGTAGACGAGCTCACGGTCCTTGTTGAAGACGTAGAAGTGGGGCGTCCGCAGTGCGCCGTATGCCTGGGCGATCTCCTGTGTTTCGTCGCGCAGATAGACCCAAGGAAACTTGTGCTCGGCCATGCGCTCGACCATGTGGCGGAAATCGTCCTCGGCGTTAACGTGGACGCTGTTCGAGTTGATGCCGACGAACTTCACGCCTTTGGAAGCAAATTTGTCGGCGGTCGCCCGCGTGGCCTCATCGGAGCCGATAACGTAGGGGCAGTGGTTGCAGGTGAAGAAGATGACAAGCGTTTCGGCGTCGTCGAAGTTGCCGAGCGAGTAGACGTTGCCGTCGGTGGCGATCAGCTTGAAGTCAAGCGCCTTATCGCCGAGTTCGAGAGTAAAGGCCATGATGTCCTCCTGATACGTTTTGTGGATGTTGTCGATTCGCCAATCGGCTTCCTCGCGGCCCCAAGCCGGACGCGGGACCGTTTCGAGTTGCGGAACAGATGGGCGGGGCCGATACATCCGCCCATTTTGAGATTCAACTGCGCGATTGATTATACTGAGGATCTGATACTGGGCAAATGGACGGCGTGAAAAGGGTGATGACCGGACTGCAGTGGATAGTGATTAGTGGCCAGTGGCCAGTGGCCAGTGGTCAGTGGTCAGTGGTCGGGAACTGCTGGGGGAGGTGGGGGTTGGTCGAACGCGCGATTGGGTGGCGATGCGCCCAGATGGTGGCATTGTGTTCGCGGCGCGTCGGCGGCGAGCTGGAAGCGCGCACGTAAGGTGGCGTCGACATGACGGGCGCGTCGGGGACAGGCTGGGGACGCGCACGCACGGTGGTGTAACTCAGGGGGGCGTTGCGGGGGTAGTCCCCCCGCACAAGGGAGGGCCGGAATGGCCGTGATTCGTGATTCGTGATTCGTGATTCGCAGTTCGAACTGCGGGCGCCGCGCACGCACGCTGGCGTCGTGTCCGCGACGCGTCGGCGGCGAGCTGGAATCGCGCACGCCCGGTGGCGTCGACACGGCTGGCGCTGACGCGTCAGCTGGGGACGCGCACGCACGGTGGTGTGGGGGCCGTTGCGGGGGAGTCCCCCCGCACAAGGGAGGGCCTGAACGGCCGTGATTCGTGATTCGTGATTCGTGATTCGCAATTCGAACTGCGGGCGCCGCGCACGCACGCTGGCGTCGTGTCCGCGACGCGTCGGCGGCGAGCTGGAATCGCGCGGGCACGGTGGCGTCGGCACGGCTGACTTTGGCACGTCGGCTGGGGACGCGGCGGTACGGTGGCATGCCTTTGCTGGCGCTGACGCACTAGCTGGAAACGCGCACGCACGGTGGCATCGCTACAGGGGGGCGTTGCGGGGGGTGTCCCCCCGCACAAGGGAGGGCCGGAACGGCCCGACCGTCCAACGGCAGGGGCCAGTTGCCAGGTACTGCATGGGGCGTGGGGCGGTCATGAGTCCGTTGCCAGCCGAGATATAGGCATTTTTGGCCTCATGCTGGACTGCATTGGAAGAAAGGAGCGCGACCATGCGCGTCGGAGTTGCATTTCTTAGCCACGAATCGAACACTTTTGCCTCGTTCACGACGGCGTTGTCGGATTTCCAGATCGTGCGCGGCCGGGAGATCGTGGAGAAACACGCGGCGACCTACCACGAAGTGGGCGGGTTCATAGCGGGCGCGGAGGCGTTCGGGTACGAGATCGTGCCGCTCTTTGGAGCGGATGCGACGCCATCCGGCAGCGTCCGGGCGGAGGCGTATGAGGCACTTGTCGGTGAGCTGCTGGAAAGCATCCGGGCGGCGCTGCCCCTGGACGGCCTGCTGCTGGCACTGCACGGCGCGATGGTGGCGGACGGCTTCGCGCATGCCGATGGAGAGACGGTCCGCCGGGTGCGGGCACTGCTTGGGCCGGATGTTCCGCTGGTCGTGACCCACGATTACCACGGCAATGTGCCCCCGCAACTGGTCGAGCACGCGACGGCGCTTGTGATCTACAAGACGTGTCCCCACGTTGATCAGCGGGAACGGGGTCTGCAGGCGGCGGAGTTGCTTGCGCGCACGGTGCGGGGCGAAGTCAGGCCGGAGGCGGCCATCGTCAAGCCGGAACTGCTGTATAACATTGCCTTCCACAATACGGGCAGCGGCCCGATGAAGGAGGTGATGGAGGCGGCGATCGAGCTGGAAGGGAAAGCGGGCATCCTGGCTGCCAGCGTTGCGGCCGGCTATCAGTATGCGGACGTGCCGTGGATGGGGCCGTCGATCGTGGTTGTGTCGGACGGGGAGGCGGCCCTGGCGCGGCAGGAAGCCGACCGGCTGGCCGAGCTGATGTGGTCAACACGCGATGCGTTGCTGCCGCGCGTACCGGGGGCGGCGGAGGCGGTGGGCATGGCGATTGCTAGCCGTGAGAGACCGGTCTCTCTGTTCGAGATGGGGGACAACATCGGCGGGGGCAGCGCGGGGGACGCCACCATTGTTGTGGTTGAGCTGCTGCGCCAAGGCGCGGACGGGTGGGTAGCGGCCCTGTACGACCCGGAGGCGGCGGAAGCCTGCGCGGCCGCAGGCATCGGCGCGCAGCTGACGCTGCCTGTGGGAGGCAAGGTGGATGATCAGCACGGGCCGACACTGACTGTGACAGGGACGGTGCGCGCGCTCCACGACGGCAAGTTCATCGAGACGGAAAGGCGACACGGGGGCAAGCGGGCGTGGGACCAGGGCCTGACAGCGGTGTTGGCAACCGGTGGGGGCCTGCTGCTGCTGGACAGTTTACGAACGCCGCCGATGAGTCTGAACCAGTTGCGTTCGGCGGGCATACTGCCGGAGCAGCAGCGTATTTTCGTTGCCAAGGGCGCGGTTGCGCCGCGTGCGGCGTACGGGCCGGTCTCGGCCCGCATTATCGAGGTTGACACTGCTGGCGCGACATCGATCAGCCGCCCGCCCGGGGCGTATCAACGTGCGCGGCAGGGCCTGTACGAGTGGACGCGGCAGACGGGGTAGGTGAACGGACTTGCAGGGTGGCGGGGGCGGGGTCGACGATGGGATTGCCAAGGAACTTGGATGAAAGAGACAACGCCGGGCGCGTCTGCTCAGGAATTTGTGCCGACGCCGACGAAGTAAAGGTTGTCAATATCCAGGGAGCGGCTGTGGGGACGGAAACAGGCGCTCTGCATGAGGGCCGGCTGGAAGGAAAAGGCATAGCCGAGATAGCTGTTGAATGTGTGGGCAAAGTGGCGGGAATCGTTCCGGTTTTCGGCAACGAGGTTGGCGCGGAGGTCCGGCATCCGTTCAGGATCTGCGTTGAAGTCGAAAGGGCGGAGGATGTGATCAGAGAGGCGAAATAAGGGGTCGCATGGCACCAGCCGAAAGTAGCCCTGACGGCGGCGTCTAGTAGCGTGCCAGATCTCGTCGAAGATCCAAGACGCGGCGATCAGAGTGGGACCGGCGTCTAAGGTGAAGCCATCGATCTCGTAGACGTAGGCGCGGCCGCCCAGTTTGTCCCGTTGCTCGTACAGATCGACCTGATGACCGCGGGCTGCCAGTCGCACGGCAGCGCCCAGACCGCCGAAGCCGAAGACAGTAATGATGGACAGAAGGACACTCCCGGCGCTGATTGCAGCGATGCCGCCTGGAAGATGGGGAACGGACTCGGCTCAGGCGCTCCAAACATGGACAAAATCTGCATCTCTTGCCCTTTTGTTTACTCGTTATACAAGATTGATTGGTGGCGAAATGGAATGGGCCGCCCAATTGACACCGACGATTCAGAGGGCGCGCCAGATTTGCCGGATTGACCGACCTGACCTATACTCTCTCTTTGTGTGGGCGGCCTGCCACTGGCTTCGCTGCCCTATTTTTGTGGGATCGGGTCCCTGTGACAGATGCCTACAGATCATTCGTCCGAATTGCGGCGCCAATTGAGCCCCTTTACACCTTGGGGCGCGAGAAGGAGTTGCCCGCAAGCCGCTATCCGAAGATCCGGAGAAGTCGAGAATTGAGTTCCCGGACGCGGTTACAGGAGAGATAGAGATGTACGCAGTCGTTCGCACGGGAGGCAAACAGTATCGGGTTGCCCCCGGAGATATTCTGGAAGTTGAAAAGCTGGCCGGGGAAGTCGGCGAAAGCATCGTGCTGGACGACGTGCTGATGGTGTCCAGCGACGAAGGCGTCAAGATCGGACAGCCGAGAGTCGAGGGCGCGTCGGTAACCGCCCGAATTACGGGGCAGCACCGGGGCGAAAAGATTCTGGTCTTTCGCTACCGCCCGAAGAAGCGCGTACGCGTACGCCGCGGTCACCGCCAATACCTGACGCGCCTGCAGATCCACAAGATCAGCGGCGAGGACTTTGAATTCGTCGAAGAGGTAGAAGAGGCGGCGGTGGTTGAAGCGGTCGCCGCGGTCGAAGATGGCGTTGGTGCGGAGGATGGGACGGAAACAGCTGAGCCGGAAAGTGTGGATGAAGACGAGGCCGACGCTGCATTCGCCAGGCTCAAGGGGACCGTTGCCGGAGCTGGCCTCGTCGTGGACGAGACCGTTTCCGTGGCAGGTGAGGTTGTAGAGGAGACGGTTACCGAGGCGGGCGACGTGTTGGACGACGCTGTCGAAAAGGCTGGCGACGTTGTGGATGACACTAATGCCAGCGCCGACGACGCTTTGGATGACACGGTCGAAGAGGCCGGCGACGTCGTGGAAGACACCATTGCCAAGGCCGGCGACGTCGTGGAAGACGCCATTGCCAAGGCCGGCGACGTGTTGGACGACACGGTGGAAATGGCTGGCGACGTTGTTGAGGATACCGCTGCCAAGGCCGGCGAGGTATTGGAAGACGTGGCTGACAGCCTCAGGTCGATTCCCTTTGTGGGCAGGGGCAGGAAGTCCGGCGACGATGCAGATGAGGACGAGGCTGACTCGGACGACAAGAAGGAGGAGTAGCGACTATGGCGCACAAAAAGGGTGGTGGTTCCAGCCGCAATAACCGGGATTCGAACGGCCAGCGGTTGGGGGTCAAGCGGTACGGCGGCGAATACGTTACGTCGGGCAGCATTTTGATTCGCCAGCGGGGTACGCCGATCTTTCCCGGCGCGAACGTGGGCCAGGGCAAGGACGATACGCTTTACGCCAAGCAGGACGGTTTCGTGACCTTTGAATGGGCCAAAAAGAACCGCCGCAAGGTGAGCGTTTACTCCGCAGAAGAGAAGCAGGCGATGGAGAAGGTGTAGAGCTATGAAGCCTGAAATTCATCCCGACTACCATGCCCTGGCCAAGGTCAACTGCTCGTGCGGAAATAGCTGGTTGACCGGCAGCACCAAAGCTGAGATCAACGTAAACATTTGCAGCCAGTGCCATCCGTTTTATACCGGCGAGCAGCGCATCGTCGACTCGGTCGGACGCGTGGAGCGCTTTGTGAGGCGGCTGGAGTCGCGGCAGAGCGCGGCTGCGAGGCAGCAGATCGAGGCGCAGGCCCGCGAAGAGGCGGAAGCCGCGGCGCGGCGAGCGAGGGCGCGCGGCGACGACCCGGAAGAGGCGGTTGCCGAGGTTATGGCCCGCTACGAGTTGGAACCGGAAGAAGAAGCGGCTGCGGAAGCCTAGCCGGAGTCCCTTTCATACCACGGAATGTATTCTCAATCCGGCGGTGGGTGGATCGAACTGATCTGCGGCTCGATGTTCAGCGGCAAGACCGAGGAGTTGCTGCGTCGGGTGCGCCGGTCGGAGATAGCCCGCCGCCGGATTCTGCTATTCAAGCCCCGCATCGACGACCGCTACGGCCACAGACAGGTGACATCCCACAACGGCATGGCGCGCAGTGATGCCGTCGCTGCGGAAAGCGCGGCTGCCTTGCTGGCCCGGGTCCCGGCCGAGACAGATGTGGTCGCGATCGACGAGGTACAGTTCTTTGACCCCGCGATCGCCGAGGTCTGCTGTGAACTGGCGGACCGGGGCGTTCAGGTAATCGCCGCCGGTCTGGACCAGGACTTTCGCGGCGAGCCATTTGGCGCGATGCCGCTGCTGATGGCCCTGGCCGAGCAGGTGGACAAGCTGCACGCGATTTGTGTCCGTTGCGGTGCCGCGGCGACGCGAACGCAGCGGCTGATCGACGGTGAACCGGCGCGCTACGACGACCCCGTGATCTTCGTTGGAGGCAGCGAGAGCTATGAGGCGCGCTGCCGCAGCTGCCACGATGTGCCGGGCAGACCCGCGACCGGCGCGCTTGTGCCCAGACCCGCCCGGGTCCAATCCTGAGCCGACTCCATTCAGATAGCAGTTGCTAGAGCGCGCCGCGCGATCGCAGGCGCGGCTTTGGCGCGCGGCACTTCATCCGGTTTGTGGTTTCGCGCGCGATCTTGCATATCGTTGGCAAGACCCTATAATAGCGGGGCGGAACCGACAGCAATCCACAGGCTGGATGCGATGAATCTCCTGACACTCTTTGCGATTGGCCGCGAGCGCCAGCCGGACAAAACGGCGATCGAATTCAGGGACCTGCACGGCTCGCTGGCAGCGCAAGATTTGACCTTTGCCGACCTCCACCGGCAGGCGCAGAACTGGGCAGGTGCGTTCGCGCGCATGGGCGTGAAAAAGGGGGACCGCGTCGCGCTCTATCTGTGTAACCGGCCTGAGTTCGTCATTGCCTACCTGGCGGCCCTGGAGGCAGGCGCGGTCATGGTCCCGATCAATTTGCGCTACCGCCGCCGCGAGCTCAGACATATCCTGGACGACGCCGAACCGGCGCTGTTGGTGACGGAAAACGCGCAGATGCCGGTCCTTGACGAGCTATCGGCCTCCGATCTGGGGCCGGGCACGAAGGTGCTGTCGGTCGACGGGGCGGATGCCTGGCTGGATGGCGCGCGCACAGGCCAGCCGGTTGGCAAAGCGCAGGTTTCGCTTGCGCGCGCCGAGGAGCCGGCCCTGCTGATGTATACAAGCGGGACGACAGGGACGAGCAAGGGTGCGGTCCTCAGCCACAACAACGTGTTGGCGACGGTGACCGGCCTGTTGAGCGCGTGGGCGTGGGAGCAGGATGACGTGCTGCTGCTGCCGCTGCCGCTTTTTCATACGCATGGGCTGGTGGTGGGGCTGCACTGTGCGCTGGCGATGGGCGCGACGATCCGGCTGCGGACCGGTTTCGACGAGACCGAAACGGTCGACATCCTTGCGGGCGGGGGGGCCACGCTTTTCTTCGCGGTGCCCACGATCTACAGGCGGCTGGTCGACATGCTGGGGCAGTTGGAGACGACTCCGGACTTTTCGACGGTGCGGCTGTTCTGTTCGGGCAGCGCGCCGCTGCCGGCCGAAGTTCACAATGAGTTTGAGCGGTTGAGCGGCAAGCGCATTCTTGAACGCTACGGGATGACCGAAACGGGCATGAATTTCAGCAACCCGTATGCGGGGCCGCGCATCGCCGGAACGGTGGGGACGCCGCTGCCGGGCGTCTTTTCCCGAATCGTCGACGCGGAGGGGCAGGACGTGCCCGCGGGCGAGGAAGGTGAGCTGCTGCTACGGGGGAGCAATGTCTTCGATCAGTACTGGCGGGCGCCGGAGAAGACCGCCGAAAGTTTTGTGCAGGATGAGCTGGGCATTCGCTGGTTTCTGACGGGGGACCTGGCGCGCGTCGATCCGGATACGGGCTACATGACGCTGTTGGGGCGGAGCCATGAGCTGATCATCTCGGGCGGGCTGAACATCTATCCGCGCGAGGTCGAGGAGATGTTGACGACCTTTCCGGGCATCGAGGAGGCGGCGGTGGTGGGCGAGCCGGACGCTGTATGGGGCGAGGCGCCGGTGGCTTATTTGGTATGTAGCTGTGCGATTGACGAGGGCGAGCTGGAGCGGTACTGCCGCAGCCAGCTGGCGTCGTTCAAGCGGCCGAGGCGGCTGCGTTTTGTGGAGGCGCTGCCGCGCAATGCGATGGGGAAAATTCAGAAGCATTTGCTGGGGGATGGGGGGTAGGGCTGTTTGGCCTTGGAATGCGGGCTGGGACGGTTGCGTCGTCCACCTTGCGCATTGCCCACTTCGGAGCGCACGGATGGTGTGAGGACAGAGCGTCGGATGCTTTCGAGAGGGCGTAGAACGTTAAGGTAGAGAGGTGGCAACGATGACCAGAAGGTTGACAGCAATCATTGAACGAGAAGAAGATGGCTACGTCGCTCTTTGCCCTGGGTTGGACATCGCCAGCCAAGGGGAAACAGTTGCAGAAGCGCGGTCGAATTTGCAGGAGGCGCTGGAACTGTTCTTTGAAACGGCCTCTGCAAGCGAGATTCGACAGCGGCTGCATAGCGAAGTGTACGTAACGCAGGTGGAGGTCGCGGTTGCCCAGACTGCGCGTGTTGTCGGGCCGGGAAGTACGTAGGATTCTCGCTCGTCACGGATTCGCCGAGGCCAGGCGCAGGGGAAGCCACGTCATCAAGCAGAAGGTCGAACAGGGACCAGCGATTGTCCAGGCAGTACGCGAACCTTCGACAACGTACAGAGAAGCAGCATCCTACCATGGCCCCGCCCCAGCTTGAAATCGACACGAGCGGACAGTTCCCTGAACTTCGCCGCGGGGTGCGGCAGTTGTGCGACCGCTTTCCGGGAACGTACTGGCAGCGGCTGGACGCGGAACGGGGCTACCCGGTCGAGTTTGTGGAGGCGATGACCGAGTCCGGGTTTCTGGCGGCGCTGATCCCGGAAGCGTACGGCGGCGGGGGCGCGTCGATCGCGGAGGCGTCGGTTATTCTGGAGGAGGCCAACCGCAGCGGGGGCAATGCGGGCGTCTGCCACGCGCAGATGTACATCATGGGCGCGCTGGTGCGGCACGGTTCGCCGGCACAGAAGGAGCGCTGGCTACCGCCGCTGGCAGAGGGAAGGCTGCGCCTGCAGGCATTCGGAGTCACCGAGCCGAACGCCGGCTCGGACACGACGCGCATCCAGACGCGCGCCGAGAGAGACGGCGACGAGTATGTGATCAGCGGCCAGAAGATCTGGACCAGCCGGGCGCAACATTCGGACCTGATGCTGCTGCTGGCGCGCACGACGCCGCTGGAAAAGGTCGCAAAACGGACGGCAGGGCTGTCGCTGTTCCTAGTCGACCTGCGCAGCGCGAGCGGGCAGGCGTTGACGATCCGCCCGCTGGAGACGATGATCAACCATCACACGACCGAGGTCTTCTTCGAAGGCTTGCGCGTGCCGGCGGAAAACCGGATTGGCGAGGAGGGCAAGGGCTTCCGCTACATTCTGGACGGCATGAACGCGGAGCGGATCCTGATTGCGGCCGAGTCTATCGGCGACGGCGGGTGGTTCATCGAGCGGGCCGTCGAGTACGCCAATCAGCGCATCGTTTTCGACCGTCCGATCGGGCAGAACCAGGGCGTCCAGTTCCCGATCGCGCAGGCCTACGCCAATCTACGTGCGGCCGACCTAATGCGCTGGCAGGCGGCGCGTCTCTTTGACGGCGAGCAGCCGTGCGGCGCGGAGGCGAACATGGCGAAGATGCTGGCGGCGGATGCGGCCTGGGAGGCGGCGAACGTCTGTCTGCAAACGCACGGCGGATTCGGTTTCGCGCGCGAACATGACGTGGAGCGCAAGTTCCGCGAGGCGAAGCTGTACCAGATCGCGCCGGTCTCGAACAATCTTGTGCTATCCTATTTGGCGCAGCATGTGCTGGGACTGCCGCGGTCGTATTGAGCAAGGCTTCATTTTGCAGACTCGGAAGAGAGCGGTTTTGAGATGCCTCTGCCACTGTCGGACATCACGGTAGTCTCGCTGGAGCAGGCGATTGCGGCGCCGCTGGCCACGCGCCACTTGGCTGACCTGGGCGCGCGCGTCATCAAGATTGAGCGGCCGGGCGGCGGCGATTTCGCGCGCTACTATGATTCAGCCGCGCGCGGGCTGTGCAGCCATTTCGCCTGGGCCAACCGTTCAAAGGAGTCGATGACGCTGGACCTGAAGGCAGCGGCCGGTCAGGCGATCCTGGCGCAGCTTCTGAAGCGGGCCGATGTTTTCATTCAGAACCTGGCGCCGGGGGCGGTCGAGCGGCTTGGCTTCAGCGACGTGCGGCTGCAGGGCGAGTATCCAGAGCTGATCGTGTGCCACGTCAGCGGCTACGGCGCGGACGGGCCCTACCGCGACAAGAAGGCGTACGACCTCTTGATCCAGGCGGAGACGGGCGTAGTGTCGGTCACCGGCAGCGAGGACGAAGCGGCCAAGACCGGCATCCCGGTTGCCGATCTCGCGGGCGGCATGTATGCCTACAGCAGCATCCTGGCGGCGCTGCTGCAGCGGGAGCGGACACAAGAAGGGTGCGTGCTGCACGTCTCGCTGTTCGATGGACTGTGTGAGTGGATGGGCTTTCCTGCCTACTTCTCGCTCGGCGGGACACCGCCGCCGCGCAGCGGCGCCAACCACGCATCGATCGCGCCCTACGGCCCCTATGCCACGGGAGACGGGCGCTCAATCCTGTTTGCGATCCAGAATCAACGCGAGTGGGAGCGTTTTTGCGCGGATGTGTTGGAAAGGCCGGAGATTGCGTCGGATGACCGCTTCAGCGACAACAGCCGACGCGTGCAGAATGGCGCAGCCTTGCGGCGGGCGATCGAGTCGGTTTTCGAGGCCTTTACGGTTGAGGAAGCGGCGGCGCGCATGGAGGGCGCGCAGATTGCCAGCGCCGAACTGCGCGATGTCTCGGAGTTCTGGCAGCATCCGCAGCTGGCGGCGAGGGGTCGTATTGCGGAGGTGGCGTCGCCGGTGGGCCCATTGCCGGCGCTGGAGCCGGCGACGACGAGTGAAGCGTGGCCGCCGCGTTTCGACGCGATCCCGGCCCTTGGGGAACATACAAGGCCATTGCTGGCTGAACTGGGCTACAGTTCGGAGGAGATCGCTGGACTTGAAAAGGACGGCGTGGTCTAGACCGACAGGAAGGAAATTGGGCTTGCGGTGGCGGCGGACCGCTTGAATCGCGGCTCAGACAAGCGGACCAGGTGCTGAGGGGCAACCGAAATGGGCTCGCAAGCGAGCAATGAGGGACGCTATTTTGAGGATTTCGCGGTGGGCGATCGGTTTGAGCACAGGCTCGGGCGCACGGTGCTGGCTGCGGACAATGTGTGGTTCACATTGCTCACGGTGAACCCGAATCCGATCCACTTTGACGCCCATTACGCCAGCCAGACCGAGTGGGGGCGGCCGCTGGTGGATTCCACCTTCACGCTGGCGCTGGTGACCGGGCTGTCAGTGGCGGACATCTCGCAGAATGCGGTCAACCTAGGCTGGGACGAGGTACGTCTGCCGGCGCCGGTCTTTGAGGGCGATACGATCTACGCGCAGAGCGAGGTCGTTAATCTGAGACCGTCGAGAAGCCGCCCCCATCAGGGGATCGTCAGCGTGAGGACTGTTGGATTCAACCAGGAAGGCGTTGTCGTGATCGAGTTCAAGCGGACTCTGCTCGTCTATCGGCGAGGACACGGCCCGCGGCCGGCACGCCCGCCTGTGCGAAGCAGTGAATAGGGGGCCGGAGCGCGGCAGGCCAGGTTGGTCGCCTTTGCTCAAGGCGGCAATCCGCAGAATTCGCCGACCACAGGGAAGCCAATCCGCGCCGTCCACGATGCGCCTCGACACTGAACGACTGACGCTTGTTTCGCTGACCGTACAGCAGATGCGCTGGCAACGGGACAACTTTGCCAGGCTCGAGCGGGCTATGGGCCTGGTCGAAGGTGGGCAGCGGCTTGATGACGAGCTGCGTCCGGTCGTGTCGCGGGCGATTGTTCAGATGCAGCGCAGGCCTCACCATGCCCACTGGCACTGCCAGTGGGCTGCGATTCTCAAGGAGGAGCGGCGCATCATCGGCAGCCTGGCTTTCAAAGGGCCGCCAGGCAAGACGACCGAAGTTGAGATTGGGTACGGAATCGATCCCTGCTATCACAATCGCGGCCTGGCGACGGAGGCGGTCGGAGCGATGGTGCGGTGGGCGCTGAGCCAGGAGGGCGTGGAGGCGGTGATCGCGGAGACGGCCAATACCAACGTGGCCTCGATGCGTGTCCTGCAGAAAGCCGGCTTTGTTATCACTTCGGCTACGGCGCGTTTTCTGTATTGGAAAACGAACGAATAGGGTGCGATCAGTAGAGAATTTGCGTCGGGGGTCAACTGACCCGCAGTGTTGGGAAGGTCAAGACTTGCGAAAGCCTGAATTCACTGCGGGGCGCCGGCGGCACAATTCGAGCCGGCGGCCTATTTTTTTACGATGTAGACATCCTCGGAAGGAAAGTTGAGCGACTCCACCTGCCATCCGCTGCCGGAAGTGATGGCTTCGAAGTAGCCTGCATAGTGCCGTGCCATGCCCCTTTTGCGGCCGGCCAGCGAGTGGCTAGGGAACGAGACAACGAGGTACGGAGCGTCGATGGCGTACAGCAGGCGGCGGCCGGCCCCGACCTCGATTTGTTCGAGACAGGGCAGCGTCTTGAGGAGCAAGGCAAGGTCGGAGGGGGGCGCCCGCATCTCTTCGAGCACGTTGCACTGTACCGCCTCTCCTTCGTAGCCCATCAGGCAAAAGTAGCGGTTGAGGAAGTCGATTTGGTCGGCGAAAATGTCAAGGGCGTAGTAGGGTCGGTCCGGCGCCTGCGGCATCCACGGGCGGGCCAGCGGGTGCAGACCGCAGGCGATATCGAGGACAGAATTGACGGGCGGGAGCTTTCCGAAAACCTGTTGGTAGAAGCTCTCAATCAGCGGCAGGCGCTCGAAGGTGGAGGTGTGGGCCGTCATGAAGCGGCGCAGGAGGGGGCGGGCGAAGTCGCGGCTTGCGCGCGTGCGGGCGTCTTCTCTGTGTCGATTCGTGCGGACCGCCTCCTGTAGCTGCCGGTGCGCGTCATCGTAGTCAAGATTCTGGCGGATATAGACAGCCGCACTCCGGTGGAGCTTGCTCTTGGTCTCCTTGATGGTCTCTCTGAGGGAGCGGCCTTTGGCCAGTTCAGCCGAGGCAATGGCCTTGACCAGGCTGGGGCAAACGAAGCGGTATTTGCGTGTTTCCTGGAGCGATTTCAGTACGCGGTCCAGTTGATCAGCGGGGTGCCGCGGGGCAGAGTCCATAGGCGAATTGCGGGCCAGACCCCAAAGTAGACGGCGCCGGGTGGCGGTCGCCCGGCCGCTAAGGGCTATCCCCTCCCGCCGAAATCGCGTTGTACCTGTTTCAGGGCGCGGCTGACGTCGCGTTCGGCGTCTCGCCTAGCAATGGCCTGGCGTTTGTCGTACTGTCTCTTGCCGCGCACGAGCGCGATCTCAACCTTTGCCAGACCGGCGCTGTTGATGTACATACGCAGCGGCACTATCGTCCAGTTTCGCTGCGTGGCGCGTTCGTGCAGGTGATCGATCTGCCGCCGGTGGAGGAGTAGCTTGCGGGCGCGCGTTTCCTGGTGGTTGGCGCGATTTCCCAGCCTGTAGTGGCCGATATGGACGCCCATCAGCCATGCTTCGCCATCGCGTACGAGGACGAATCCTTCGCGCAGGTTGACCGAGCCTGCGCGCGCTGACTTAATCTCCGTTCCGGTCAGGGCGATGCCGGCTTCGAAGGTCTCCTCGATGAAGTAGTCGTGGCGGGCTTTTCGATTGGTGGCGACTGTGCGCGGCCCGGTCGCCGTTGCCTGCTGCTTTTTTTTAGCCAATTGTGGTCGTCGCTTAGTTTACCTTAATCACCGCCACGAGGGCGGTCCATCCAACTCTAAGGGCAGTTCACTCGCCGGATTCAAGCAGCTGGATGGCTCGATCGAGTTGTGGATCTTCTTCGTTTTCGCGCTGTTCGTTCGTGCGTTCAACGAAGATGTCCGGTTCCAATCCGGTGCCGTTGATGGAGCGATCGTCGGGCGTGTACCAGCGTGCAATTGTCACTCGCAAGAGACTCTCGTCGCTGAGGGTATGCGGCAGCTGGACGCTGCCCTTGCCGAAGGTAGTTTCGCCGACGAGGCGTGCGCGTCCAGCGTCCTGCAGGGCGCCGGCGACGATTTCGCTGGCGCTGGCGCTGCCTATATCGACCAGTACGACGAGGGGCAGCTCGTCGGGAACGAGGGCGTCGCCTTCGGTATTGTAGATCTCCTCCGTGCCGTCGCTGAAGCGTTCGATCAGAACCCGCTCGTCTTCAAGAAAGACGCTCGTTACCTGGATTGCCTCGCGCAGCAGGCCACCCGGATTGCCGCGCAGATCGAATATAAGACCCGCAATTTCGTCGGTCAGCAGCAAAGAGAGCTCGTCGCGCAGCTTGGCGCCGGCATCATCGGAAAAGCGCTGCAGATGGACATAGGCGAACTCGTCGTCGCCGCCGTAGACCTCGCTCCTAATGACGGGGACCTCGATGCGGTCACGGGTCACAGAGACATCAAATGGGTCATCCAGACCTTCGCGTCGGACTTTAAGGAGTACATCAGTGCCGCTCGGCCCCTTGATCCGGATGATGGCCTCGGTCAGATTGGACAGGTCGGCCACGTCTTCGCCGTTGACAGCGATGATCAGGTCGCCGCGGCGAATGCCGGCATTCCAGGCCGGCTGATCTTCGAAGGGCTCTACGATGCGGACCGCTCCCTCATCTTCTGCCCACTCTACGAAAGCGCCAATGCCTTCGAAACTGCCCTCGATGCTCTCCAAGAAGCTGGTGGCTTCCTGCGGAGTAAGAAAGCCGGTGTTGTCATCGTCGAGTGTATTCAACACACCGTGAATTGCGCCGTAGCTGCGTTCGGTGGACGATGGCAGCTCACCGTAGAAGTCCTCCTCGATTAACTCCATCGCTTCCCAGAAAACGTCCAGGTCTGCGGGCACCAGCGCACGGTCCGACTCCTCAGCGGCGGCGGCGGCGCTTGGAGCAATGTCGGAGGTGCTCATGCGGCCGACCAGGAAGCCGAAGCCGGAACCGATTGAGAATGTCAGAGCGGCCACCAGAAGGGCAACGCATCCGGTGATCTGAAGCCGCTGCCGCGGCGAAACCTGGCCTCCGGAATTGATCTTGGTCAGCGCGGTGCGCGAAACATCTCTAGCCATTCAGGGGTTCCTCAGACGATACAATAGGGATGAACTGCTGCCCTAGGACTGCCCCCGGCTGTGCGGGAAAAGGCAGGTCCGGCAAGCAGAATCATTCGAACAAATGAACTTGCTGAGAAATTGTACCATACGGTTCAGGGGCAGAAAAGCAACCCTGCATCCAAAGTGAGAGCGACCATAGAGGGCGGCGACGGATGGGTCGAGTTCTTTTCGCCAGGGAGCTTGCAGGGATTCCTGCAAGCGTGTGGTGGAGGCTATAATGGAGGCGATAGCTCGGACTCAGGTATTTCCCGGAGGTTGAGAAATGACAGTTCAGACTGAAGATATTCGACGCCCACCGCGTGCATTGGTCGAGGGCCTGGCGGAGATCGGCGCGGCTACTGCCAGTGGGGAGCTGTACCGGCTCGGCATCCGCGACGCACAGCTTCGAGGGCCGCGGCCGTGGACGCCGGGAAAGGTCGCGGCCGGGCCGGCTCTGACGCTTCAGTTCATGCCAAAGCGGGAGGACCTGTACAGCGTGGACGAGTACAACGACCCGGAACAGCAGCTTCACCGTCATGTCCTGTACCACACGCAGCCGGGTGACATTGTCGTTGTCGATGCCAGGGGAGAGATGTCCAGCGGCGTGTTCGGCGAGATGATGCTGACCTATTTTCAGGGGCGGGGTGGGATCGGGGCTGTGATCGATGGCTGCATCCGCGACTACCCCAAGGCGAGCGAGCTGGAACTCGGGCTGTGGCTGCGCGGCGTTACGCCCAACTTCCACACGCAGACCGGTATTTTCCCGTTTGCGGTGAACGTGCCGGTGGCGTGCGGGGATACGTTGGTGATGCCCGGGGATATTATTGTCGCCGACGACGATGGCGCAGTGGTTGTACCGATCGGCCTGGCAGAGGAGCTGCTGGCGAAGGCAGGCGAACACGCGGATTGGGAGGAGTTTTCGCGCATGAGGCTGGCCGAGGGCGGCGACTTGCGAAAATACTATCCTTTGCGGGAGGACGCCCAGGCCGAATACGAGGCCTGGCGGGCCAAGCAGCAGGACCAATAGGCCGAGCGGGCTCACTCTCCTGGCAGGGGGCAGGGGGCTAGAGGGAACCGATCGATCTATGGTATGATCCGGAAAACTTTCACAGTTCCCGAATACTCCTGGTGACTTTCCGGTGTCTACTTTCGTCGAATCCAAACGGATGCCCGGCAGCGAATGGTTGAAGAACCGTCCGCGCCTTTTGGAGGCGGTCTATGCGTCCTCTAAGTCGGTGCTGCAGTTCGTCTACCCGCTGCTGAGGCGGGTCATGCCGGCCGGGTGGAGGAATCGCATTTTTGTCTGGAGCGAAGAGGTATCCAAGGGTTATCTCTTCAACTGCCAGATGTGCGGCCAGTGCATTCTCCACAGCACGGGCATGACTTGCCCTATGAACTGCCCGAAGAATCTGCGCAACGGCCCTTGCGGGGGCGTGCGTCAGAACGGCCATTGCGAAGTGATCCCCGAGATGCCGTGCGTGTGGGTACAGGCGTGGCGGCGCGACGCGCTGATGGGCCGCTACGGCGGCGAGGTCATGGTGTTGCAGGCGCCCGTGAACCGGGGATTGCAGAACAGCAGTGCATGGCTGAACCTGCTGGATGGGGCCGACGTCGAGCGGCCGCCCGGTTGGTCGACGATTGAGCTGGACGAGATCGAGTCGGAATAGCCAGAGATCCGGCAGGAGACTTCTCTTACTCGTCCAACGTGCCGCTTCTTCCACTCCTACATGCACATGGACCATACAGACCCAGTTCCAACCGATTACGAAAGCGAGCAGCGCAGTTCCGAGTCCAGGTTGCGGCAGGTGCTGCTAGGCGGGCACTTTGCCGTTACCGCGGAGCTGAACGCGCCGGACTCGGCCGACCCAAAGGATGTGTACGCTAACGTACAGGCGTTGGGGGATGTTTGCGACGGGATCAACGCCACGGACGGCTCGGGGGCAAACTGTCACATGAGCAGCGTCGCCTGTTGCGCGCTGATGGCGAGGGCGGGCTATGAGCCGGTCTTGCAGGTGAGCTGCCGTGACCGCAATCGCATCGCGATTCAGGGCGATCTGCTCGGTGCGGCCGCGCTGGGCGTCCACAATGTGCTCTGTCTCACGGGTGACGATGTGAGCGCAGGCGACCAGCCGGAGTCACGGCGTGTTTTCGATTTCGATGCCCTGCACCTGTTGCGCACGGCCGCGATCATGCGGGATCGAGGCGTATTCCTGAGCGGGCGCAAACTGACCACGCCGCCCCGCTATTTCCTTGGCGCGGCGGCCAACCCTTTTGTGCCGCCGCAGGACCTGCGCCACCTGCGCCTCGCGAAGAAGATAGAGGCCGGTGCGGAGTTCATTCAGACCCAATACTGCTACGACGTGCCGATATTTGAGGCGTTTATGCGCCGCGTGCGCGACATGGGGCTGCACGAGCGGGTCTACATTCTGGTGGGGGTCGGACCGCTGCGCTCGGAGCGGGCCGCGGAGTTCATGCGCAGCCGCGTGCCGGGCGTGCATATTCCGGATGCGGTGGTGGAGAGGCTGGCGAAGACGCCGCGAAAGCAGAAACGCGAGGAGGGCATTCGCATCTGTGTAGAGATCATCGAGCAGGTGCGGGAGATAGAAGGGGTGCACGGCGTCCACATCATGGCCTACCGCCAGGAGGAGGCCGTGCCGGAGATTGTCGAGCGGGCTGGAATACCGCGAAGAGTGTCTCCGAATGAAGGGTAGCCAGTCATTGCGAATGTGGGCCCCGGAGGCCAAGTCTCCGTCGTGAGTACGGGGGCCCATAGACACTTTCATAGGGTTCTTTTCTGCGGGAATAGTCCGGTCTCCGCAGAACTGATGTCAAGAGTGCGGCAGAGGCGTAGTTTCGCCCTTTTGTCCTCGTGCCGTCGTGCTAAGGTTGACTGCTGCAAGTCCGCGTTGGGGGGTTCGCAGTGAACTTCCAGCCTCTTTGCACCACGCGAACCACTAGCGTCGCTAGTCTCAAGATCCATCAATTCTTCCCCAGGCTCGCTTGAATTTTGCGACAGCTGCGACATTCAGGATCGCCGACGCTGCCCTACCGCCATCAATCGACCTGAGATTGCAAGTCGGTTTAAGGCAAGGTAACCGTGTCCAACACGGCACGGTTATCGGGTTGTGCAAGCCCATGGGCAACAATTGGTAGTCGCTCCCACCCCTCCCCTACATGCCGGTACCAGCCGACAAGAACTTGATGTTCCCCCTTGGGCAAGTCGACGAAAACCCGTTCATCAACTATCACTTCGTTCGGAGACCAGATCGATGTGGGGTACTGGCCGTCGAGCGGTTGCACGTCTGTTTGGGCAATGATGTTGTCGTTCGAATCAACGATGTGAACAAAAGATGTGTAGTCGACCAGAGGGGAGCCGATGGCCTTCCAAAAGAGGATGATTTTCAGTCGGTCGGAATCGGCCGACAGTGTGTATCCCTCAAGCCTGATGATGTCGCCAAAATTGATGTCCGCGGTTGTTTCCGGTAAGCGATTGTCTGGCGGCAAAGGGATCTTGAATGTCTCCAATAGCAGCAGATCCCTTCCTGACTCCAAGGGAATTCGTTCGCGTGAAAGCAGGTCCAGTAGGCCAATTTGCAACTGATAAGGACCGAAACCAAGGTTGTCGGGAACCGAAAGGCTATGGCTCAGCGGCATAATCTGTCCTGGTTGCCAGGCGCGTACTCTGAATACTCCTCTCAGCGGCCAGATATGGGTGTTCGCGATTACAGCTTCACGGTTTTGGTCGAAGAGCTGTACGAACAGCTCGACGTCCCGCTCAATCTCGTGAGCAGGTTGCCAGTAGTAGGTCAACCAGAGGGGATGCCCTGGCTTCAAGGTGCTGCTTTGATACCCGACCAGATTCAGACTATTGGCAAAGGGGGCTTGGTGGGGGACGAACTGGGGAGAAGCGCCTTGCCAGCGCGCAGTAAAGGCTTTGGCTACCACAACACCGTTACTGGCTACGATAGATGATTCCTCACCATCAAGTGGTTCAAAGCTGTTTTCCAAGGGAGGGAGGAAGTAGGCTGTCCTGTCTTTGAGCAGCACCCATTCTTCAAGATTTTCTGCCGTAGTTGCCAGACGGACAGATCTAGGTTCTATGACAGTAACAGTTTCGCCTTTCATCAGCGGGGCATCAAACCCGCTCTTGCGATTCGGGAACTGCTCGACCAGCAGAAAGGCGAGTGGCTCAAACTGAAATTGTCCGGTGGGCACCACGACCGGCGTTTCAAGCCGATTGCCGATGAATTCAGCCAGAGCGATTTCTATCAGATTATTGTGCCATTCCAGTCTATCTGAGGCGAGGACCTGCGGCTTTACTCGGGTAGCGAAATCCCACTGCCTCGAAAGGCCGGACGAAACAACCAGGATCAAGACAATACTGCCGAACAGTTTGGGTAGACGACGAAATCGTTCAAGCCAAGCCCAAATGGCAGCTCCTCCTGTGCCGGCAATGATGTAAATGAAGGGAAGCGCTGGAACGATCCGTGTAGGCGTCGGAGCATTGGTCTCGTAGATAAGCAACTCCGGCAGAAGCATCACCACCATCATCAGGAATCCAAATACATAGGCGTCTCGCCTTCGAAACAGTGCAAGTGCTACGCCGGCAACGAGACAGACAGACAGAGTCGGGGTCAGCAACGATTTGAATGAGAGAGGGTTATACCAGTGGTCCCAATGCCAGCCCAACATCAGCAGCAGGTTCGCCAGTTTGACAGCGAGGATAGAAAGAGGGTTGGGCAGATCAAATAGGAACTGTCCTTGAGGTGAGAGATGGCCGCCCGGTTCCTGGATTCTGGCGAAAAAGGTATATGGATGGGTGACATAGAGGATCAACTGAGGCAACGCCACCAGCACGGCCAGAGTCGCTGCCATGACCAGCCCGCGCCAGCGAGCCAGAAGGAGACGGTTTGCCAGCAATGCCCCAATAGCCCCAACGGCCAAAGCGACGGGAAAGAAACGCGCTACGATGTAAATGTATTGGCTGATTCCGACAAAGATGCCGGCCAGAACAAAGTCGGCCCTGCGTCCTTTCTTTAGTCCCCGCCAGAAGAATGCGACGGCCATGAGCTCGACGACCGGTAGCAGGGCAGGTTCGACACCCCAGCGGGAAAATGAGGCAAAGAAGGCAGAAAGGGCCAGGCCCAAGGCTGCAATCAGCCCTGCTCTTCGGGCAAAAGCAATCCCTTGCTCTTCAAAGAACAGACATGAAGCCCAATAGATTGCCGGTGTCGCCAACGCGCCCCCCACGATTGTGACACCGCGAAGTACAGCATTGTCATATCCGAATATGGGCAGAGCAAGAGAATGTACGTATACGATGAAAGGATGGGGCGCAAACTGATGATAAATGTAGAATGGAAAGAGCCCTTCATGTACGAAGTCAAATGCGTGGATTCCCAACCTGCTTGCATCCTGGCCAATGCCAGGCGGCGCTGTCAGCCAATGCAGGGAATAGGTGGCAAGACTGACCAGGAACAATGCTCCTGGGAACAGGGCTTTTCTAGAGTTTCTCAAATTGAAATCCTGGCTTAGGCACGGGGAGCATGAACTCTGGCGAAGGAATTGTCGCGGAAGGCCCTGAGTTCAGGACTTTGGTCTGGAGAGTTCAAAGTAGAACTGCCAGGAAGCAGCCCCTCCAACGAGTAGGTCGGGATCTCGAAAGACAGAGGGCCGGGTAACTCTTGCATCGGAACTGTAACCGCCGGGTTGCGTCAATGTCAGACGTTGGTAAGTTATGTCCGACTTCCGGTATCAGGCTCTGCAAAGCGTCAAGTGGAGACGCACCGTCCTGAGCCGATTCACCTTTGGCATCTACGGAATGCAGGAACCGGCAGAATCAGCCGATTGGCGTGAGCACATGCCGGCAGCTGAATCTCAACTACTTGGAAGCGCAAAAAAGAAACGTGCGCCGCCATCGAAGCGGTTCTCGGCGCCTATTGCGCCGCCGTGGGCTTCGACGACTGCTTTGGCGATGGCCAGGCCCAGGCCTGAGCCACCGCCCTTGGCGCGGCTGCGCGACTGCTCGCCGCGGTAGAATTGCTCGAAGATTTTGGACAGGCTTTCTGCAGGGATTCCGGGACCGGAATCGTAGACATCCACGCGCACACCGCCGACCACGCGCTGGGCAGTAACGGATACGGAGCCGCCTCGGGGCGTGTGCCGGACTGCGTTGCCGACCAGGTTGGTCAGTACGCGGCCGATAAGGCCGGCATCGACCCAGACGGGATCGACGCGAGGGTCTGCGCTGCCGGTGAGAACGATCTCCAGTTCTTCGCAGCGTACGGCGAAGCTCTCCAGCGTATCGGAGATCAGGTCGGAGAGCGAGATCGGCTGCCGGTTCAGATGGAGGCCGCCGGCTTCGATCTGGGCCATTTCGAAGAGTTCGTCAATCAGGGAGGAAAGGGAGGCTGCGTCGCGCTGTACAGTTCGCAGATAATGTTGGGCTTTGGACGGTTCGGTCACGATACCGTCGGTCAGCGCCTCGACGAGCGCTTGGATTGAGGCAAGTGGGGTTCGAAGGTCATGTCCGATCCAGGCAAGCAGATTCCGGCGCAGCTGCTCGGTCTCCAATTGATGCCGTTCGGCCTCTTCAAGTCGTGCGACCATGCGGTTGAATGTGTGGCCCAACTGCGCCAGTTCATCTCTGCCGACGACCTCGACACGCACGTTTCGTTTTCCTTCGGCGATTGCCGCGGCGGCTCGACCCACCCACCGGATCTTTTCAGACAGGGCCGTCGACAGGAAGTAGCCCAGTGCGGTTGCGATGCCGCCTGCGAAGATGAGAAGCACTGCGGCCAGACGCAGGTCGTGATCACTGGCGAACATGAGCCGGGCTGTGACGAAGACATTGAGGAAAGTCAGGAGGCTGGCGAAGCCGTATCCGCCAAGGAGGGTCCAGCTGAGGCGGGGCGAGTAGTGCAGCCAGCCGAGTCGATAGACCAGATAGACTGCTGCCACGGACAGGAGCGCGGTGGCGGTCAGGAACAGCGCCATCGCCCTCAGGTCGTTCAGTGGTGGATCAAGAAACGCGAGGAAAAGCAGGAGGCCGCCAACGACTGCAATGATGACACCGATAAGAAAACGGAGTGGCAGCGTTACCGGCGAATGCATCGAGGTAGTTGTATTCATGTAGCGCTCCTAAATGGGGGAGACAGGCGGGTGTGATGTCCGGCGCGCTTATCGCTCTCCTGGTTCGAAGCGGTAGCCTACACCCCAAACCGTTAGAATATGCTGCGGATTCGAAGGGTCTTTCTCGATCTTTTCGCGCAGACGCCGCACATGGACGGTGACAGTGCTGGCATCGATATATTCGGCCACACCCCAGACCCTATCGAGCAGTTGGGAGCGATTGAATACCTGGTGAGGGTTGCTGACGAACATCCACAGCAGATCGTATTCCTTGATCGTCAGCGCGACCTCTTTTCCTTCGATTGTTACCTGGCGTGTTCGTGGGTCGATTCGCATGGTGCCGACAGAGACCGGACTCTCTCCACCGGGCTGCGCAGGGGCCTGCTGGGTACGGCGCAGTACGGCCTTCACGCGGCTGACCAACTCGCGCGGGCTGAAGGGTTTGACAACGTAGTCATCGGCGCCCAATTCCAGGCCGAGAATGCGATCGATTTCATCCTTGCGCGCGGTCAGCAGGATGACCGGAATCGAACTGGTGGCGCGCACTTGTCGGGTGACTTCATAGCCGTCGACACCGGGAAGCATTACATCGAGGATCAGCAGTTCCGGCGGGTCGGTCCGTATCAGGTCCAAAGCGGCTTGCCCGTCTCCGACGACGGTTGGCTCAAAGCCGCTTCGTTCGAGGTAAAGACTGACGACCTCGCGAATGCTGGGTTCATCGTCGACGACGAGTATTCTCGTGCCGGTCATGGTAGCGGAAACTCCTCACAGTTTGCCGTGAGAATGACGATTGCGGCATCCGGTTAATAAATCAGTAATGTTTATTACCTGACACAGTTCATTTTGTCTGATACAATGGGTGGAGGGGTTACCCTGCTCGCTCACATTGTTGCATATCATCCGCATTAGACCAACCTGGAGGGAGGAATTCACCCTATGCAACATAGTAAAACGCTCTCCGTGATTCTCATTGCCGCGTTGATGCTTTCGACTGCTATCGTGTTTGGGCCTGCAGGCACTGCCTGGGCGAGTGAAGTACCTACTTTTGAATCGAGCCATGGTGGAGATGACGAGAAGGCGATGGAGGATGCGGTCACCTTCCTGGTCCGCATCGAAAACATCTCGGGTGACTCCGACCTGGCAACGCCTTTTGCACCCGGGGTCTGGGTGCTTCATAGCGACGCCGGCCCACTCTTCACGACCGGTGAAGCCGATCGCGGGTACGGGCTGGAGGCGTTGGCCGAGGACGGAGATCCGTCCCAACTGGCAGCTGCTTTGAGCGACATGGAGCTTCATGCGGGCGTATTCAATACTCCCGCGGGCTCGGATGCACCCGGAGTGTTGCTGCCGGGCGGCGCCTACGAGTTCGAAGTAAAGGCCACTCCTCACACACCGTACCTTTCCTTCGCCACGATGCTTGTACAATCCAACGACCTTTTCGTCGCTCCGGACGAGATGGGCATCGCCCTTTTCGACATGGACGGGATGGCGATGGATATGATGATGCATGACGTGACCGCGGACCTGCTCCTGTGGGATGCAGGCACGGAGGCCAATGAGGAGCCGGGCACCGGGCCCAACCAGGCGCCGCGCCAGTCCGGGGCCAACACGGGTCCTGCTGACGGGATGGCGACCGTTCATGTCGTGGATGACGATTTCACCTATCCCGAAGTCACCGCCTTGTTGAAAGTCACCATCGATGTAGTCATGATGGCCGACGATGACAAGATGATGGGCGAGAAGGATGAGATGATGTCGGACAAGGACGACATGATGGCCGGCGACGCCATGATGGACTCCATCAAGCTGATGGAAGACGGCCCTACGCCTTACACCGTCGTGTCCGGGGACACTCTGGGATCCATCTCCAAGCGCGCCTACGGCGCATCCAAGTACTGGTCGGTCATCTGCAGCGCCAACTCGCTCAAAAACTGCAACCTGATCCACGTTGGCGACGAGTTGATGCTTCCCACCCATGCCGAAGCCATGTCCATGATGGACGAAAAGATGATGATGGCTGAGAAGGAAGGCATGATGGGTGAGAAAGACGAGATGATGGCGGACAAGGATGACATGGAGTCC
>DAOUHX010000351.1:0-1599 GCA_034428395.1 Caldilineaceae bacterium | reverse complement strand
TCGCGGCAGATGATGACGGCCTACATGGAGCAGGGCAGCCTGCCCGAGCCGTCTCCCTCTCAGGAAGTTGACGGTGTCCGTGTCTACCTCGACGCGCCGGACGCTTCGCCTCCGGGAACTCCTTCCGAGTCCCTGACGGCGTTCCTGCAGCGTGCCGGGGCGGGAGACTACATCAGCATCCAAGCCTACCTGCAGCCTTGCGCGGCCGTCGAGGGGCAACTCCGGCTTATGCAGAGCCGGTTGCGCAAGCGGACGGGCCTGGCGACGACACTGGGGTTCGGCCCCCGCTTTCTTCACTCCACCGGCCAGCTGCACAAAGGAGACCGCGGCAACGGACTTTTCATCCAGTTCACCGACAGGACCGCCGCCGATGTCGACATTCCCGACGATCCCGGCTCGTCACAGACGTCGCTGCCGTTCGGCGTCCTGATTCGTTCGCAGTCCTTAGGGGACCGGCAAGCGCTCTTGAACGCGGGACGCCGCGTGCTCCGGATCGACTTGGGTGAGGACGCACAGACGCAGCTGGAGCTGCTGGTCGAGTCGCTAGGGCCGGCGCAGGCATAAGAAGTGACGAAAATGCAAGATGTAGAGCTTCTCAAACGGCAGGCGGCTGAAGCGGCAGCCACGCACGTAGAATCGGGCATGGTCGTGGGGCTGGGCGCGGGCAGCACTGCGCTGAAGGCGCTCGAATGTATCTCCGAACGGCTGACGCAGGGTACGCTCTCCGACATTGTTGGCGTACCATGTTCAGACCAGGTGTCTGCTGACGCGCAGCGTCTTGGCATTCCACTCACGACGCTTGAGAGTCGTCCTCGCATCGACCTGACAATCGACGGGGCCGACGAGGTTGACCCGCAGTTGCGCGTCATCAAGGGCGGCGGCGGCGCGCTATTGCGTGAAAAAATCGTTGCGCAGGCCAGCGCGCGCGAAATCATCATCATTGACGTTCGCAAGCTCTCCGCGCAGCTTGGCATGCAGTGGGCCTTGCCTGTGGAGGTAATCCCCTTCGGCCTGCGCGCCCATGTGGACTTTGTGGCGGGACTCGGCGCGACCGCGCAGGTGCGGACGGGCTCCGGCGGCTGCCCGTTTCGCACCGACAGCGGCAACCTGATCCTCGACTGCAGTTTCGGGCCGATCGACGACCCGGAGTCGATCGCCGCCGCGCTGGAACGCCGAGCCGGTATCGTTGAGCACGGCCTCTTTCTCGATCTGGTGACAGACCTAATCGTCGCCAGCCCCGCGGGCATCGAACACCGTACTCGATAATCGAATAGACGCGCGGCCCAACCGCAAGAGCGGTTGAGGTAACCTCTTTCAGATTTCGCAGAGACAGGCTGAAGTCTTGCGCGCCGGCTGGTGGCCGCGGGGTGCCCGATCCGACAAGGAGTTGAGACCGGTCGCGATCAAGGACCGGGGATAATCAGTTCGTCGCCGACGCGGAGCAGGTCGGCGTTGGTAATGTTGTTCGCCGCCATGAGCGCTTCGACGGTCACGCCGAACTGTTGCGCGATCGCGAGCAGGGAATCCCCTTCCTGAACCGTGTAGGTGGTCTGGTTCAGAATGCTCACGTCGGCGGCGGACCTGCCGGGTATGATGAGC
>DAOUHX010000350.1:0-1915 GCA_034428395.1 Caldilineaceae bacterium | reverse complement strand
GAGGTCGTTGTTTCGGATACGCAGGCGTCGTTTGCCGGCCATCCGGATAGTCTGACGGCGCAGTATATCCGCGGCGAGAAGAGCATCGAGATCCCCGGGATGCGGCGGGAGGGCAACGGCGAGTATCTGCACGTGCGCGGCGCGACCGAGAACAATTTGAAGAAGGTGGACGTTCGTTTTCCGCTGGGGCGGTTGATCGCGATAACCGGCGTCAGCGGCAGCGGCAAATCCAGCTTGGTGGTAGAGGTGTTGTACAAGCGGCTGGCGCAGAGTTTCTACCGGGCGAAGGCCCGCCCCGGCAAGTGCGACAGGGTTGAAGGCATTGAGCATCTGGACAAGGTGATTGAGATCGACCAGAGCCCGATCGGGCGCACGCCGCGCAGCAACCCGGCCACCTATGTCGGCCTGTTCACACCGATGCGTGAGTTGTTCGCCAGCATCCCGGAGGCGAAGGCGCGCGGTTACAAGGCGGGGCGCTTCAGCTTCAATGTCAAGGGCGGCCGTTGCGAGGCCTGCCGCGGCGACGGCATCATCAAGATCGAGATGCAGTTCCTGCCGGATGTCTACGTGTCGTGCGAAGAGTGTCACGGCGACCGTTACAACCGCGAGACGCTGGATATTCGCTTCCGCGGAAAGTCGATTTCGGATGTTCTGAACATGACGGTCGAAGAGGCGCTGGACTTTTTCCAGAACATCCCGCGCATTCGCAATCGCCTGGAGACGCTGATGGCGGTCGGGTTGGGCTACATCCGCCTGGGGCAGCCGGCGACGACGCTCTCCGGCGGTGAGGCGCAACGGATCAAGTTGAGCAAGGAGTTGAGCCGGCGCGATACGGGCAATACCTTCTACATTTTGGACGAGCCGACCACCGGGCTCCATTTCGAGGATGTGCGCAAGCTGTTGGGCGTTCTGCACGAGCTGGCGGACCGCGGCAACACGGTGCTGGTGATCGAGCACAACCTGGACGTGATCAAGAACTGCGATTGGGTGATAGACATGGGGCCCGAAGGTGGCGGCAAGGGCGGCTATGTGGTGGCGGAAGGCACGCCGGAACAGGTCGCGGCGGTGGAGAAGAGCTATACGGGCCAGTTTTTGCAGGGATGTCTGGGGAAAGTGCCGGTTTCCAGTTTCTAGTTTTCAGTTTTTCGTTTCTAGTATTTGGTTGTCCTTGAGACGTAGGTTCGAAGTGGAGGCTACGGTTGTCAAGGGATAAGGGAGTGGGGTGCGTGGCGAAAACCTACCGCTTGATCACGTTTGCGTTTGTCTGTGCGGCCTTCTTCGCGGCCGGTTGCGTGCCGATCCAGCCGGAGTCTACGGTAACCGCCGCGTTGGCGCCTACCGCCACGCCTTCACCGGAACCGACCGCCACGCCCACGCCTGAGCCTACGGCCACACCTACGCCGGAGCCAACCGTCGCCGCCGTGCCCACGGTCTCTGATGAGTGGGAGACGTTTGTTGACGAGGGGCGCGGGCTGTCGATTGCCGTCCCGCCGGGATGGATTTTCGTCGATCCCTCGGAGCAGGAACTGTCAGACTTTTTCGCCGAAGCAGGCGAATTGGCGGGCAGCGATGAGATCCAGGAGTTGCTGGCGTACATTGTCAACGTAATGCAGCAGCAGGGGGATCTGTTCGTCGGTATGGGGTTTCAGGTTGACAGCGGAAGTGCCCGCGACCTTGAGTTTCTCAACAATGTCAACGTGATCGCCGTTTCGTCCGCGGGTTTGCCCCTGCCGCTGATGGCGAAATTCAGCGCCGCGCAACTGGACGCGATCGAGGGGATCGAGGTGGTGAGCGCGGAGGTGGTCGCCGGTATGCGGCCCGACGGTGCGGAGGCGCTATCGATCCTGTCTCGCATGGATGGCGCACTCTACAATTTGCCGGATGCGGAGATCGTTTCGTGGCAGGTCGGGTTGCT
>DAOUHX010000349.1:0-6007 GCA_034428395.1 Caldilineaceae bacterium | reverse complement strand
CGCCGCGATGGTGGCCGCGGTCGGCCTGCGCGTGGAGCATCTGCCGCGCTATCCGCACAGCTTCAGCGGCGGCCAGCGCCAGCGGATCGGCATCGCCCGCGCCCTGGTGCAGCGCCCCAAGCTGGTCGTCTGCGACGAACCGGTCTCGGCGCTGGATGTTTCGGTCCAGTCCCAGGTCGTCAACCTGCTCCAGGACCTGCAGGCCGACCTGGACCTGACCTACCTCTTCGTCGCACACGACATGAGCGTCGTGCGCCAGATCAGCAACCGGATCGCGGTGATGTATGTCGGCAAACTGGTGGAGGTAGCGGAATCGGAGGAGCTGCTGCGCAATCCCAAGCATCCCTACAGCGAAACGCTGCTTTCGGCCGTGCCGCGACCCAATCCACACCACGCCATGCAGCGCCTAAGCCTTGAAGGCGAACCGGCGGACCCGGCGAACGCGCCGTCCGGGTGCGTCTTCCACCCGCGCTGCCGCTACATGGAGGACGTCTGCACGACCGATGTGCCGGAGCTGACCGAGCTGAGGCCGGGCCACCACGTCGCCTGTCATTTTGCCGACCAGCTGGACCTGCAGGGTATCGCGTACGCGGAATCGGGACAGTCCTGAGGACGAACGTAGTTTCCAAGCAAGACGAAACGAAAGGAAGATCATGGCAAAACTGGTAATCACTGTGACGACCGATTCGGCTGGGTCCTATCCGCGCAATCCGTACCTCACGCATTGCAGCGACACGAAGGGGGTCGCGGAGGAGTATATTCGCGCGATGAACGCCGGCGCGACCGTCGTCCATACGCACGGCAAATACGTCTCTGATCCGGTCATTCAGCCGGATGGCAAGCAACTCTCGATTCCCGATTTGGAGGGATGGCGCGACATTACCGACCGTGTCCGGGACGCAGGCCAACCCATCGTGCAGTTTGGGCTGGCGAGCATGCGCCTGGAGCAGAAGCTGGAGCTGTGGCGGGAGCTGAGGCCGGACATGAGCTCGATCAATTTCAATTCCCATGATGAGTATTTTCAGCCGGACCCCGACTATCCGCCGACGCCGATATACTCGATTCACCCGATTCCGGAACTCAGAATGTACTCCAGCCTGGCCAAGAAGCATGGCGTCAAACAGGAGATTGAGTGCTTCAACACGGGGGCATACTGGGCCATCGGCAAAATTCGTGGCGGCGACTTCTGGACCGAGGACGGCGTACGCGAGTTTGAGAAGGACCTGCTGCCCGAACCGCTGTGGCTGACGCTCTTCTTCGGCTGGGCCGGTCAGGGATGGACGCCGCCAACGCCCAAGGCGCTGCAGTACATGGTGGACAATCTGCCCCCGCGTGCCAACTTCAGCATGAGCTGCATGGACCCGCCCAACTACTGGTCGATGGTGGCCCACACGATTGCGATCGGGGGCCACGTGCGCATCGGCATGGAAGACTGTCCCTTCGTCGAGGACGGCGTCTATGCCAAGACCAACGCGGAGCTGGTGGAAAAGGCAGTGCGCATCGCACGTGAGATCGGCAGGGAGATCGCTTCGCCGGCGGAGGCGCGCGCGATCGTCGGCCTGCCCCCGAGCAACTGAGCGGAGGTAGCATGAAGGGACTGAGCTGCAATTCGGGCCTGCTGCACGAGTACAGCGTCGAGCAGGCAATGGATATCCTGGCAGAACACGGCTACCAGGCCATCGACATCAGCCTGGAGTTGGCGCCGCCCTTCATTCCGCCGCCCAAACCGCATATGAGCTCGGCGGTGGATGCCGGCCGTCGGCGCGCGGTGCGCCGCTACGCGCAGCGGACGGGTATCGCCATCGGCGCGCTGAACGCGCACACGAATGTGATACACGGCGAACCCGCAGTGCGGCGGGAGAACGTCGAGTTTATTCGCGGTGCGCTGCACCTGGCCGCGGATATGGAGGTCCCCTATGTGATCAGCGGGTGCGGCGTCAAGCTGTTCTACGGCTGGGAGAGTACCTATTGGGAGTGGTGCCTCGAGGCGATGCGCGACCTGGCAGAGGAAGCCGAACGGCTTGGCGTCATGATCCTGATCGAGGCGGCCAGTCCCTATGGGTCGCTGGTCCACAGCTTGGCGCGTTTGCAACGGCTTCTCAGCACGGAAGGGCTTGAAACGCTCGCTGTCCTGTTCGACCCGGCCCACTACCATGTGCGCGGCGATTCGGTTCTGGACGCCTATTTGGCGCTGGGCGACAAGGTCAAGCACATGCACGCCAAGGACGCCCGCGGCGATCGCGAGAACTTCGGTTTTCCGCCGCTCGGCGAGGGCGACGTCGATTTCAAAGGACTGATCAGGGCCATGGTCGCGAACGGATTCGACGGCTACATATCGGTTGAGTACGAGGCGATAGCCTGGGGCTATCCCGACAATCCGAGGCAGGTCTTGACCGATGGCAAGGCGTTCGTGGAGGGCATTCTCGCACAGGACTGACGCGATACGTTTACCCGGTCGCGGAGAAAAGATAACTCTGCTTGCCGGGTGGGATTAGGAGGCATTCCAATGAAAGCGGCCGTCCTGCAGGCGTTCAAACAGCCGCTGGTATGGCAGGAGGTGGATACGCCGGTGCCGGGACCCGACGAGGTGCTGGTGCAGGTTATGGCCTGCGGCATCGACGGCACCGACCTGAAGCTCCTCGACGGTTTCGGCTACACGCCGGCGTTGCCATTTGTCATAGGGCATGAGGTGGCAGGGTTGGTGGCTGAAGTCGGGGAAGGGGTGAACGGCTTCGAGCCTGGCGAGCGAGTGATCGTCTACAACTTCACGACCTGCGGGGACTGCCTGCCTTGTAGGACCCATCGCGAGCAGATCTGCGTCAATATGGGCGGCGTGCTGGGCGCAAAGGACCGGCACGGCGGCTATGCCGAATACCTGTCCATCCCGGCGCGCCAGCTGGTTCGCGTTTCTGAGAGAGTTCCCTGGCAGGACAGCGCCGTCTGCTGCGACGCCGGCATGACGGGCTTTCATGCCGTCGACCGCGCCGGGCTGCGCTTGGGCGAAAGCGTGCTGATTATCGGTGTCGGCGGGGTGGGGTCGATGGCCGTGCAGCTTGCCAAAGCCGCGGGCGCACGCGTGCTGGCGGTAGAGCAGTCGGAGGCGAAGGCGGATTGGGCCCGTAGGCTGGGCGCCGATGAGGTCCTTTACGCTGAGGGCACGGATATCCCTGCTGCGGTCCGTGAGCGCACAGACGGGCAGGGCGTCGACTGCGTAATCGACATCGTGGGCTTGACGGAGACGATGGGGGCCGGGATAAACGCACTGCGGAACGGCGGACGCCTGGTCGTCGTCGGCTACACGCCCGATTTTTACCCCGTCGAAGGTAAGTACCTGGCGCAGAATGAGCTGACGATCATCGGCACGCGCGCCGGACGCAAGCAGGACCTGATCAACGTCTCGCGTCTGATGGCGGAGGGCAAGATCCGCTCGATCGTAAACCGGACTTTCCCAATGGAAGAGGCCAATGAGGCGTTGGCTGTCTTACGCACGGGAGATATCCTCGGGCGGATTGTTCTGCTGACGCCCGCCGGCAGGCAGGCGATGGACGACTGACGGCCCCCGAACCCTTGCTCTGACAAAAACGCCGATTACCCGAGGTTGTTCTCCTTTCCGGGCAACGCAAGGGAACGGGAAGTCGCTCGGAGCATTGACAATGCTTGTTGACGCCCACAGCCACATTTTCCCTCGAATTCATGGCCTGAATGCCGCCGGACCGACACGAGGTCTGGGCTACGGACGGGCGATGGTCGGCCCGGAAGAACGGCAGGTGACACCTCCGTTTGGAAAGGGGCTGAGCTACACGCCTGAGACGCTGCTGGCCAATCTCGACTGGGCCGGGGTAGACAGGACGGTGTTGCTGCAGGGCCCGTTCTACGGCGAGTGTAACGATTACGTTTCCGATGCCCTGCAACGATACGGCGACAGGCTGGTGGGCGCGGCCTGTTTCGACCCGTGGATGGAGGACAGCCGCTCCGCTTTCGACGAACTCTTTGAACAGAGGGGCACGGAAGCGGTGTTTCGCGCGCTCAAGCTGGAATGTTCAGTGCCGACCGGTTTGTGCGGCATTCATCCACAGGCGCAGCTCGACGCGCCCGACCTTGCCTGGCTCTGGCACGAGCTGGAACGCCGCGAACTGGTCCTGGTGCTGGACCTGGGGGGCGTAGGCAGCCGCTCATACCAGACTGCAGCCGTGCGCGCCATCGCCGAAAGTCATCCCCAGCTGAAGGTGGTCGTCGCACACCTGGGCCAGCCGACGCCGGCAGCCGAAGCCGACTCAAACCTGTGGGGCCAGTGGCAGGTACAGATCGACCTGGGTCGGCTGCCCAACGTCTGGTTCGATTGCGCTTCTCTGGTTGCCTATGTCCACGAAGAGGGGTATCCTTTCCCGACGGTCGAGCGCTACCTGCGCCTGGCAATCGAGCGGATTGGCGCGCCCAAGGTCATGTGGGGCAGCGACCAGCCGGGCACGCTGGTCCACGCCACGTACAGGCAATACGCGGCCCTGGCGAAGTTGCACACCGGATTCCTCGGCGCCGGGGACCAGGCTCTCGTATTGGGTGAGAATGCGCTGGAGGTATACGGTTGAAGCAGAACCGTGCTCGTTTTGCGGCAATAACGGAAAGCCCGGAGTCGTACTCCTGACAGGACGGTGGGACTATGAACAACGAGAAACTCAGACGGCAACTGGAAAACTGTATCGAAGCCTTCCGGGCCGGGACACTCAGCGAGGGGATGTTGCAGGACGTACTGGAGGCCGCTGGTGGCTGCGCGCGCAAGAGCCAGGACCTGCTCTACCTGCAGGCGACCAGCACTTCGCTGGCCAGTCCGGTGAACGGCATGCTCCTGATGGAGGACGGGGAGATCGCAGAGGAGATTCCCGATGTGGAAGACTGGCCGTATCAGACGGTTCTGGAGGCGGTGCGCGACGGCTGGCGGGTCGTTCAGTTTCCCAACTTAGCGCTGCTGCTGGACGAGAGCCGGAGCTACGGGCTGGGGTGCGAGTTCATATTGGAGCGGTGAGCGACCGCCCACAGAGTGGAAAGGACAATTGGGTGAAAGTTCAAGAGGCGATTGAACATCTGGACTTGTTCGGCTACTGCGTTCTGGAAGAGGCGATCCCTGCCGAACAGGCAGAACTCATGGCCGCAAGATTCTTTACCATGCACCAGGACCCGGGCAATCGCGCCTACTTCCAGGACCCGGATGATGACCTCTACCAGACCCTGTTCGGTCTGCTCAACCTGGAGGAGATGAGCTGGGGATGTGCGGCCCATCCGGATGTTCTAGCGGTGGCGAGGCACTTTCTCGGCCAGGATATTCGCCTGGCCGAAGCCTGTTCCAAATGGGTCAAGCCGGGCGCGCCCGCGGGCGGCGTGCACACCGACTCGGCGCAGGACCTGCCGGAGCTGCTGCCGGACACGCCCTGGATGATCAACTCCATCTGGATGATGACCGACTTTACCGAGGAGATTGGGGCGACGCGCATCATGCCGACGAGCCACCGCCTGCGCCGCCGGCCGCCCAGGGGCATGAAGGCGGATGACAAGCGGCTCTTGCCGATTACGGGGCGCCGCGGATCGGTCTTTCTTTGGCACGGAGGTGTCTGGCATGCCAATGGAGCCAACACGACCAAGGACCAGCATCGCATGGCGCTTAACATCGCCTACTATCCGCCGTGGTGGAACCTGGCCCGCGAGGGCGGACATCAGCCGGTCTGGCCGGAGACGTTTGAACGTATGCCTGCCGAGCTGCAGGGCCTGACGCGCAATCGCATTGCCAAGGAGAGGGCGGAGATTTACGAGGTGCGATAGTGGCCGTGGATGCTTACCGTCTCTTGGCTATGCGAAATGGACGGTCGTCTGATTGGTCTACGTTCTCCGAAATTGCCCCTGAAAGCTGCAATTGAAGAGGTATGTGACCCAGGCCTTAGTTGAGGAGGAATCAAACCATGAGAACCCATACCTGCCGGCCAACGCTGAACGATAGCCAGGTGTTGGAGTTTTGCAA
>DAOUHX010000348.1:0-28750 GCA_034428395.1 Caldilineaceae bacterium | reverse complement strand
CGCGGCGCGCGTGGCGCTCAGCGCGTCCTCGACGCGGGTCTTGCGGTACTTGAGCTCGGTCTCTGTCGCCGCGCCGACGCGCAGAATCGCAACGCCGCCGGCCAGCTTCGCCAGCCGCTCCTGCAGCTTCTCGCGGTCGTAGTCGCTCGTGCTCGTATCGATCTCGGCCCGAATCTCCTCGATCCGACCCTGGATCTCATCGGTGGTGCCGTGGCCGCCCACAATCGTCGTGGCGTCCTTCGAGCTGATTACCTTGTCAGCCTGGCCCAGGTCCTCAAGCTGCGCGCTCTCCAGTGTCCTGCCAACCTCTTCTGACAGGATCTGCCCGCCGGTCAGGATGGCAATATCGCGCAGCATCGCCTTGCGGCGGTCGCCGAAACCGGGCGCCTTGATCGCCATCGCGTTGAACATGCCGCGCAGCTTATTCAGCACCAGCGTGGCCAGCGCCTCGCCGTCCACGTCCTCGGCAATCACGATCAGCTCGCGCTTGCCGACCTGGACCAGCTTCTCCAGCAGGGGCACGATGTCCTGCGCGCTGCTGATCTTCTTGTCCGTGATCAAAAGATAGGGCGCGTCGAGCTCCGCCTCCATCCGCTCATTGTTGGTGACAAAATAGGGGCTGAGGTAGCCGCGGTCCAGCTGCATGCCCTCGACGTACTCGGTCTCGAACTGCAAGCCCTTGCTCTCCTCGACCGTAATGACACCGTCCTTGCCGACCCTGGCCATCACTTCCGCGATCAGATCGCCGATCTGCGAATCGGCCGCCGAGTTGCTGGCGACCTGGGCAATCTCTTCCTGGCCGGCCACCGGGGTCGCCATGTCCTTGAGCGCGGAGACAATCGCGTCGGAGCTGGCCTCGATGCCCCTCTTGAGCAGCATCGGGTTTGCGCCGGCAGTAACGTTCTTCAAGCCTTCGTTTACAATTGACTGGGCCAGCACGGTGGCAGTCGTCGTCCCGTCGCCGGCGACGTCATTCGTCTTCGTTGCCGCTTCCTTCAGCAGCTGCGCTCCCATGTTCTGGAACGGGTCTTCAAGTTCGATCTCTTTGGCGACCGTAACGCCGTCGTGTGTGACGGTCGGGCTGCCCCACTTCTTGTCGAGCGCCACGTTGCGGCCCTTGGGGCCAAGCGTGGTCTTTACCGCATCCGCCAGGGCGTCAATGCCCTGCTTCAGACTGCGGCGGGCTTCCTCTTCAAACACAAGTTGCTTTGCCATTGCGGTTTATCTCCTCCGGTTTGTCCCGCCTCCTCAGTGGCGGGGAATTGGAACTCTCTCAGTTTCAAATGTAAGGACGTTTAGCTTGCCACCAGCGCCAGAACATCCGATTCCTTGAGAATCAGATACTCAGTGGTATCCAGCTTGATATTTGTGCCGGAATACTTCGCGTACAGCACGATATCACCGACGGAGACCTCCATGTCGATGCGTTTCCCGCCTTCGTCCCGTGCGCCGGGACCCGCAGCGACCACCTCGCCCTGCTGGGGCTTCTCTTTGGCGGTTTCCGGCAGATAGATACCCGTGGAAGTCTGCTCCTCCCCTTCCAGAGGCTGGACTACCAGCCGGTCACCAAGCGGCTTGAGATTCATGCGATCTTCCTCCTTGCTTTGCTGCTCTTCCTGAATGGTAAACGGTTTAATTTGGATTGCCCGCCGATAAGAAGCGGGTTTATCGGTTCGACTCTCGCCACCGGTCCCGGCGTGGCTCGCGTTTTGCTGCAACGCAAGGACAACTCGGCCTTTTCAGGGCTGCTTGGCACTCAAGCGCCCTGAGTGCTAAACCATCAGAAAGTGTAGCATAGTTCCAGTCGCATGACAAGATTCCGATCGTTTGAAAATGTAAGCGTTTTGTTAGCGTTGATTTCAGCCCGGCGAGGAAACAGCGTTTACGTAGGCGATCATTTCGTTCTCCTCGGCAACGTACTCCTGCAATTGAAAGGCAGCATACAGCTCGCGGCTGCGTTCAAAGTATGCCGTCGCCTGCTCGTGGTTGCCCTGCTCAAGCGCCACGTGACCCAGGTTGTGGAGCGTGGCCGCATTGTCCATCCATGCGCCGCGCAGTTCGGAAAGCTCCAGGTCCTTTTCGTACCAGTCAAGCGCGGCGGCAAACTCGTTCCTGGCGTAGCTCACTGAGCCCAGGTTGTTATAACAAGTGCTGATGCCTGCATCGTCGCGGTTGCGCAGGAAGACCGCCAGTGCCGACTCATAAGCTCGTTGCGCCTCGCCGTACATCGCCATTCCTTCCATCGCCAGCCCCAGGTTGTTGTGCGCGCTGGCTACAAGCTGTTCATCGCCCAACCTCAGCGCCACCCGCAAAGCCTTGCGATGATGCTCAACCGCCCGCTCAAAATTGTTAAGACTGAGATACGCGCTGCCCAGGTTCATGTAAGCCGGCACCAGCGAGCGAGGGTCGCCCAGTTGCGCCGCCGCCTCGAAAGCCAGCCAGAAGTGGTCCAGCGCCTGTCGCGGCTCCTCCAAAACCCGGAACGACGTGCCCAGGTCGGTATGCCCATAGGCCATCGCCATCAGCATGTCCCGTTCGTCGAAAATCCGCAGCGCCCGCTGCAGCCAATCGATCGCTTCCATGACCTCGCCGTTGAAGAATCGTTGACGCCCTATGTTGGCAAGCATCAGTCCAAAATCGTCGACGTCGCCCAGCGCAATCGCTGCCACGCCGCCCCCGCAGAGCCAGCGCCAGATGCCGGGCGGGTGACGCCAAAAGGCATAGTGAGCGAGCGCCAGCGCGTAATCTCGCATCAACTTGAGGTCGTCCTGCACTTCCAGGAAGTTGATCGGCATATCGCGCAGACCCTCGCTCTCCAACGGCTCGCTGATAAGCTCCTCAACAGAACGCCCGAAAATGCGCTCCACCCGGTCCGTAGCCCAGTCCGCGCCCCAGTGCACATTGCCCCAGAATGGATCGATCTCCTGCCATCGCTGGATTGGCAGCTCCTGGTACTGTTGAGCAAACTGCAAATAGTAGCGCGAGTGCTGGCGGTACCAGTCCTCCCCAAGCTTCACCGCGCCTTCGACAAGATGGCGGCGTACGACAGGCTGCACGACAATTCGGCGATTGAAATAGTCCACCTCGACCAGTGCACGCTCCACCAGCGCCTCAAACGTCCGGCGCTTCTCATCTTCGGATCCCATGCCGACCGTAAACAGCTCCGTCAAAGCCTGATAGGTTGCGCCGCCGGCCGCACTGACCATTCTGTCCAGAATCAAGCCTGCCTCCGGCCAGAAGGCGGCAAAGTTTTCTACGGCAAAGGCCGCGATGCTCGGCATCTCGACCGCGCCGTCTGTGGAAGGCAGTTCTTCAAGAAGCTGGTCGAGATCGCTCCACGATCCTACGTCAACCAGCAATCCCATCGCCAGCCGCATACTCAAAGGTCTGCCACCGGTTCGTTTATACAGGCTCTCGATATTTCGTAAAGCGGTATCCCGGACCCGCTCCGGCGCCCGCGCATGGACGAAGCCAACCGCCTCAGCCAGCGGCAGCCCCCCCAATTCCAGGTGCCTTTCGCCAACCAATTCGCCAAATTCAGGATGAATGTCTCGATCAATCAGCAGAATGTGGGATTGACCGCCGGAGTCGTGGAGATGTCCGATAATCTCTGCCAGCGTCCGAATCTCGCCGTCAGTTGCGCCCGACAGCTCGTCCAGGATAAGCAGACGGCGACGGCGGTAGAGATGCTCCAAAATTCCAATGCCCCACCGGTCCTCGCTCACCCTCGTCAATGTCGTGCCGAGAACTGTGTCCAGCGTTCGCACGATGTCGTACATGCGAAACCTGTCCCCGCCCGCGGCCCCTACCCAGATGATTCCATCGGGAAAGTGATGAATCGTCTTCCAGGCGGCCGCGGTCGCGATCGTGCTCTTGCCGTTGCCTTGCCCTCCACTGATCGCAAGGGCAGGCTGTTCGTGCACTTCGAGCAACCACTGACACAACGTATTCAGTTCAGCACTTCGGCCGCTGAATCCCCGCAATCGGTAAACGCCCAGATTGTGCAGGATGCGCGGACTCTCTTCTGTCATCATTCACCGAGTGAAAATTGCGCCCTACGACATCAACCTTCAATATGAACTGACATTCAACTTTGATTCGACAGCGACAGGATCAGGCAGGGATACTCGCTCGCGATAATTATCTCGTAGTTGAGCGCCTCGGACAGGGCCTTGCTGCCTTCGATCGCCCCAAAACCCTGTTCTCCAATTCCCGGTGACAACAGGATCAGATCGGGTCGAATACGGCGGGCGATCTCGTTGAGGTTGACAGGCGTGATATTCTCCACCAGGTCAACGTGCTCGATCAGCCCGTCGCGCACCGCCTCCGGCTGGTCGGACGGATCACTGACAAAGATTTCCACCGACGAGCTTTTCTGCAGTTGGCGCAGGGCGACGCTGCCAATGTTGCCTGCGCCTATCAGCCAGACTCGCATTGTCTCACCTCTTGGACACTGAGTTCTCGAACGGTCCGCCGCCTATGGAAGCAGCCAACTGTCTCCTGCGGAATACCGCGATGACGCAATTCTTCAGAGTAAGCCAAACCGGCTGAGCGTGTAGAAGAAAAGGAATATTACACCCGCGCAGGCCAGCCCAACGATCGTGCCGGCGCGCAACATCTCGCGTCTGTTCACGACGCCAGTCACCGCGATCAACATCATCCGCGCGGAACCGCTCGGCAGGGCAAACGCAAGCGCGACCGCGAATATCGTCGGGATCACCAAGCGCAAGGGATCGATCGCCGAGGCCTGGCCCAGCGTAATCAATACCGGCGCCAGAATCGCTCCCAGCGGGACGTTGTTCATGAACTGCGTGATGCAAAAGGCCACTAAGACCAGGCCGCCAAGTACGAAAACGAAGGGAAGGCCTTCGAAAGTCGGCGCCACCAGATCGGCGAACCAGCCGCTGGCGCCGGTCTTTTCCAGCGCATCGCCCAGCGTCAACCCTGCCCCGATTACGAAAAAGACCCCCCAGTTCACACCCTTCAAGTCGCTCCAATCTACGATCTTTTCGACCGAGAGAACGGCAACTGCTCCGATGGCGATTACCGCGCTACTCAAAAGCGTGGTGGGCAACTTCAGCAGATGTTCGATGTAGCCGCCCGCCACCCACAGGCTCACCGAAATGAGTAGCACGGCGATAATTTCTCGTTCCGGTCCCGAAAGCCTTCCCAGCCGTTCGATCTCCCGCCGCGCCGGTTCGATGTCGATCGTCAGTTTCGGCAATGCGAATACCCGCGGCAGCAGCACCCAGGCAAGTGGAATCAGCAGCAACGCCACCGGCAGACCGTATTTCATCCAGTCGATAAAGCCGAATCCATACAGCTGCTGCAACAGGCCGCTGGCAATGGCATTTTCGCCGCTGCCCATTATCGTGGCGATTGCGCCGATGCTCGAACTGTAGCCGATGGCCAGGATCAGGACTGCCAGCGCCTTGCGCCCATCCTCCGGACGGGGGACCTGCTGCGCAATCGTGATGGCGACCGGAATCAGTACGGCAGCCGTCGCGGTGTTGAGTACGAACATGCTCAACCCGCCGGTGATTCCCATGAGAGCAAGGAGTAGCGGGCCGAATCGCCCCCTGCTGCCGACGATCGCATGTAGCGCCAAGCGACGGGTTAGGCCGTGTTTACGCAGTGCTTCAGCGAGAAAGAGGCTGCCCAGGATGAGGAAGACGACAGGCGTTCCAAACGGCTCAAACGCGCCGCCGGCGTCATCAACCCCCAAGGCAATCTGCACGATCGGCACAAGCAACGCGACAATAGGCAGGGGCGCCGGCTCAAGTGCCAGGATCAGTCCGGAAAAGACGAAGAGAGCAACAGCTTTGTGCCCGTCCAAACTCAATCCTGCCGGCGTCGGCAACAGCAGGACAATCAAAGTCATGCCCACCACGAACAAAAGTCTGCGCAGGTCGAAAACCTTGCGCATCCCCGCTTGAATCGGTTGCTGCAACACCTTCAATGGCGTGCCGGGACGCTGCAACCGGCGCTTGGATGCCACGGTGCGCGTTGCGACTCTCTCCCGGATCAAGGCACTGCGCTCCGCCGGAGGGGAAGGGCCCAAAGGCGAGGCGGCTTGTTGTGGGGCGTCGGGCGGGCGCTTTTCGCTATCGCGGGTCGGCGCTGCAATTGTGGGGCGAGGCAGAGAGGACTTCAGGCGGGCGCGGTTGTATGACATTTCAGGTGACAGTAACGTTTGAAAGAATGTCTCTCAAAGTCCAACTCGCAACGCCGAAGCGCCGCACCACCAGAAGCACTTCGTCAATCTTACGCACTGGCGGCACACCTGCGAAGGCCGAGATAGGCCGCGGGCAATCCCGGCGCAAACTCAAGCGTCTTGTGCAGCCAGGGCAGCGCCCGATCACACTCCTGCGGCTTCTTGTAAATGTGGGATAGCCCCAAAGTCAGGGTGAACTGGGCGTTGATTTCGTCGTCATCCAGAAAGGTGAAGGCCTTCTCCATCGTTTCCGCCGCGCTCTCATAGTTGAGGCGGGCGTAGTAGGCCATGGCCAGGTGAGCCAGCACGATGCCGTTCTGCGGGTCCAACTCGGCCGCACGTCTCGAAATCCGTAGAGCCTGTAAGTGGTCGCCGCTGAGGAAAAGGGCCCATCCAAGCGCATCCAACGCGAAACTGCTTTCGCTTACTTCCACGGCCTTGGCGTAACTCCCAATCGCCGCCTCCCACTCCTCAAGATACTGGAACTGTCTTCCTCTCTCGATATACAGATCGGGGCGTTTGGGCGCCAGTTCGATCGCGCTACTATATTCTCCGACCGCGCCTTCAAAGTCTCTCTGCACTTCGTAGAAGTACCCGTAGTTGCGCCGGGCCAGTACACTCTTTGGGTCGATTTCCAGAGCCTCGTCCAGGTACTCCTGCGCCAGAGCCCAGTTGCCGACGTCAGTGTAGATTTCCCCCAAAACGGCCAGCACGTTCGGATTGTCCGGCTCCAGTTCCAGTGCTTCAAATGCAAAATTGCTGGCTGAATCGTAGCGGCCCATCCAATCGAGGACACGCGCGTGTACGGTCAGCGCGGCAACATTCTCAGGATCGACTCGAACTGCCTGCTCCGAGAGTTCGAAAGCCTTCTCGACCCTTCGACCCATCAAGTTCAGTTCCGCCAGCGCGACGAACGGATAGGGGTTCTCCGGCTCGAGTTCGGCCATGCGCTCGAGAGCAGATTCCGCCTCTCCGAAATTGCCGGCCGCAATGTGTGCTTCCGCCTTTGTCTGCCAATATAGGGCGCTGGGCGTTGGGGTCGTCAGCGGCGGTGGCGGCTGCCTCACGAGCCAGTCAGGGCGTTGAATGAACAGATAGACGGCCAGAAGCACTGCCAGACCGCTCCAAACGTAACACCCGCTACGACGTCGGCGGCGCGGCTTGTAAGTCCAGTCAAGGTCCATGCTACATAGAGTATAGCGCAAGAGGAGCGCAATACGCGCATCCCCGAGCTCGCATCGGTCAAGGGAAGGTTGTGCAGCACCATACAGCTGGCTTTCCCGAGATGTTTCTGGCCTTTGTCGCTCATCATCGAACAGAAGGAAGGTTGCCGACGTTCGTGTATAGTTCCAGCACTATCGAAGCTTCCGGCTGAAAACTGTCTACGAGCGCGGTGATACTTTGGCCCGGCCTCAGGCTGACGCGCCGCTCTCGTCGGTGATTTCGGCGAATCGAATTGTGGCCTGAGAAGACCCTCTGTTGGAACCGGTACACATAGTCAACCCGGAACTCTAGTATGTTTACGTTCAGGCGCGTGATCTGCCCCGGCGCCAATGTTGTGTAGCGCAAGATCCGGCGGAAATGGTGGACTCGCCAAAAGAATGTCGGTCCGGCCAGAAAGATGACAACGCCAGCCCCAGATACCAGCAAAAGGGTCTCCCCGCCCCCGAACACGAGTCTATCCATGTCGCCGCGCCCTAACGCCGTGTTGAAGAAACCTACCGGCAAATAACCAAGGGTCAGGACAAGTGCTGACGGGACCAGCGCGCCGAGTATAAACAGCAGGCTGACGATCGCTGGCAGGTCCAGGCTGAGCAGCCTGAGCAGCCCGAGGTCGTGAGAGGGTTGGGGCGACTTCTGATACTGCGCCTGAGGAATGCCTTGCATACGATGAGGAAACAGCAGCTCGGTGTTCCGATCGAGCTGACCGAGCCGAAAATGTTGAGGCCTCGCTCTCTCGCTAAAGAGCAGGCGGCGGGGCCTGTCGATGCTGGTCTACGATCCGCGGCAAGGAATCCAGGAACTTCTCGATCTGCTCACTCGTGTTGCTAAGACCGAGACTGAGCCGCAGACCTCCAGCCAAATCCGCGGCGTGGACCCCGATTGCCTCAAGTACGTGGCTGGGCTGCTGGCGAGCACTGGTGCAGGCGCTTCCGCTGCTGGCCGCGATGCCCGCCAAATCCAGGCCGATCAGAATGCCTTCGGCCTCCACATCGCGCAACACAAAGCTCGCGTGATTGTCCAGCCGAAATGTGGGACTACCGGTCAATCGGACCCCCTCAATCGACCTCACCGTAGCGTCGATGATCCGGTCTCGCAGCGAGCGCAAACGCGCCATTTCGATACTGCGTTCAGCTTCACACAATGCCAGGGCCGCGGCCATCCCTACAATGCCAGGCACGTTTTCCGTACCGGCTCGCCTCCTGCCTTCGTGGCTGCCGCCGGTCAGGGACGGATGAAAAGGCGTTCCGCGCCGAAGGTAGAGGAAGCCAACTCCCTTCGGCCCATAAAACTTGTGGGCGCTTGCGCTCAGGGCGTCGACATTGAGTTCCTTCACGCAAAGTGGAAGCTTTCCTGCCGCCTGCACAGCATCAGTGTGAAACGGCACATTGCGTTCCCGGCACAGTGAACCTAGTTCGCTGATCGGCTGTATGCTGCCGATTTCATTGTTGGCGTACATAACGCTCACCAACGCAACGTCGGAGCCATCCCCGATTGCATCCGCTAAGTCATCCGCTTCCACGAGCCCGTCGCCATCCACCGGCAGCAGGGTCACCTCGAAACCGAACAGCTCACGCAGGTCCTCGGCAGTATACAGGACTGCATGATGTTCAATCGGAGTCGTGATGATCCGGTTGGCGCCGCCACTCTTTCGCCGCGCCAGCGCGATCCCGCGCACCGCCGCGTTATCGCTCTCGCTCCCGCATCCGGTGAAGACTATCTCGTTGCTGTCGGCGCCAAGAATCTCGGCAATTGTGCGCCGGGCATCGCTCAGTCCGGCATAGGACGCCCGTCCCGCATGATGAATGCTGGACGGGTTGCCGTATTTCGCGCTCTGCGCGAGATCGGACGAGCCATAGTAGGGTTCCATCGCCGACACAACTTCAGGACGCAGAGGGGTCGTCGCCGAGTGATCCAGGTAGATGAATGTCATTTCGCCGGCCTTCGAGTAAGTTCAGCTCAACGTACAACTTGCAAGTTTGATGCCAACGCAATATCGTATAGCAGCAGTAAGCCTTTGTCAAGCAGGCCGTCGACTGTCTACTGGGCGCGAGCGCAATGTGATGCGCTTGTCGCCGGGGTCCTGCAACTGGGCGGATAGAGGGCTTGCTGGAACGTTTCGTCAGCGTACCATAAAGAGGGCACACAAATGACTTCCATAGAGAGAATCATTGGGCGTCAAATCCTGGACAGCCGTGGCAACCCGACCGTCGAAGTAGAGATTCGTCTGAGCGGCGGCGCCACAGGGCGGGCGGCCGTTCCCAGCGGGGCAAGCACCGGCCTACACGAGGCCGTCGAACTGCGCGACGGCGACAGATCACGCTATGGCGGAAAAGGAGTTATGAAGGCGGTAGAGAATGTCAACGGTGTCTTGGCCGGAGAGTTGGCAGGTGCCGACGCCCTGGATCAGGCCGCGATCGACAGACGCATGGTCGAGTTGGACGGCACGAACAACAAGGGAAAATTGGGCGCAAATGCAATTCTCGGCGTCAGCTTGGCGCTGGCAAAGGCTGCGTCCGAAGCAGCTGGTTTGCCGCTGTATCGCTATTTGGGTGGGGTCAACGCCACGACCCTTCCGGTACCCATGATGAATATCCTCAACGGTGGCAAACACGCAGTCAACAGCACAGATTTTCAGGAATTCATGGTCATGCCGGTTGCGGCGCCATCGTTTGCCGAAGCAGTGCGCTGGGGCACAGAAATCTATCACGCCCTCAGAGAGGTTCTTCACGAAAGAGGTCTTTCGACAAACGTTGGCGATGAAGGTGGATTCGCCCCGAGTCTGGGCGGGAACGCAGCTGCAATCGAACTGATTCTGCAAGCGATAGAGAAGGCAGGTTACCGGCCCGGCGACGACGTGTACATCGCTCTTGATCCGGCCGTTAGCGAGCTCTATGTCGAGGCGACAGGCCGCTACAGACTGGAGATCGAAGGCAGAGAGCTGTCGAGCTCTGAGCTGGTCGACCTTTGGGAAGATTGGAGCGCCCGCTTCCCAATTGTCTCGATAGAAGATGGTATGGCTGAAGACGACTGGGAAGGCTGGAAGCTGCTCAACGCCAGGATCGGCGGGCGCGTGCAGCTGGTGGGCGACGATCTGCTTGTGACGAACGTGAACCGGATCGAGCGGGCCATTGACGAAGGCGCCTGCAACGCCCTGCTTTGCAAGGTCAATCAGATTGGCACCTTGACGGAAAGTATCGATGCAATTGAGATGAGCCGGCGCGCCGGCTGGGCAGCCGTCGTCAGCCACCGTTCAGGCGAGACCGAAGACGACACCATCGCCGATCTGGTTGTTGCCTTCAATGCGGGGCAGATCAAGACCGGAGCCCCCGCACGCAGCGACCGGGTCGCGAAGTACAATCAGCTCCTGCGCATCGACGAAGAATTGGGTGACGTCGCCTATTATCCGGGAATGGCAGCTTTCCCGCACACTGCCAAGTCCGCAGAATGAAAAACGAGATGAGTGAGTGGGTTTCTCACGCATCTCGTCTATGGTGCCCCCGCTCCGACTCGAACGGAGATGCCCTGAAGGGCACAGGCCCTCAACCTGCTGTGTATACCAATTCCACCACGGGGGCGCACACCTGCAATCATACGATTTGACGAAGATTCTGTCAAATGCGCCCCGCCTGCTGTCCGTTCAAACACATCAGCGCTTCGCGCCCGCACTTGCGCCTGCCGTGCACGCCCAAACTATGCCTGCTTCTGCATTTCTTCTTCCAGTAGCACGCGCCGCAGAATCTTGCCCACCTGGCTCTTGGGAAGTTCGTCGCGAAAGTCCACCAGCCGCGGTACCTTATATGGAGCAAGCTGTTCACGGCAAAACTCGGTGATCTCTTCCGGTGTGCTCGTCTGGCCCGCCTTCAACACAATGTAAGCCTTTACATTCTCGCCCCTGACCTCATCGGGCACGCCAACGACTACGGCTTCCTGCACTTTTTCGTGCGTGTATAGCACCTCTTCGACCTCTCGCGGCACAATGTTGTAGCCGCTGGCAATGATCAAGTCCTTCTTTCGATCCACTATGTAGAAACAGCCGTCCTCGTCCATTCGAGCGATGTCACCCGTGTGAAACCATCCCTCTTCGCTGATCGCCTCGGCTGTCTCTTCGGGCCGTTTCCAATAGCCCTTCATTACCTGCGGACCGCGAATGATTAGTTCGCCTTCTTCCCCCGCAGGTACAGGCTCAAACTTACCTTCCTCGTTCGGATCAAGGCCCACAATCGCGACCTCTGTGCTGGGCACAGGAAAACCAATCGAGCCTTCCTTACGCATCCCATTGATCGGGTTGGCGCAGGCGACCGGAGAGGTCTCGGTCAAGCCATATCCTTCCACGAGTTTGCCGCCGGTGATCTGCTCAAATCGCCGCTGTATTTCACCAGGCAGGGACATCCCGCCGGAAAGGCACGCCCTGATCGAACTGAGGTCGGCGTCATCGACCTTGGGATGGTTGATGATCGCCGTATACATCGTGGGAATGCCGGGGTACATCGTCACCTTTTCCCGTTGCAGGATATCCAGCACCAGATCGGTCTGGCGCGGGTCCGGCGTTACGATCAACTCCGCTCCGGTATAGATGGAGAAGAGCATCGCAACCGACATGCCGTAAACATGGAAGAACGGAATCGCCCCCAGTACCTTCTCGCCGCCGTATTGCAGGTCCCTGTACCATGCCTCAATCTGCTGGACGTTGGACATGACATTGCGATGTGTCAGCATCGCGGCCTTGGGCGAGCCGGTCGTGCCCCCCGTGTACTGGAACAGTACAACGTCATCTGGCGATACGTCGATGGACGGCGGGTCTGGCTCACTCGTGCTGATAAGATTGTCGAATCTCCAGACGCCGGGGCCGTCGGGCACATCGACCATCATGCCGGCTTTGCGTACCTTCTTTTCAACCAGCTTGTTGAAGGGAAAACCGAGCGGCTCAGGCAGGTCGGTGACGATCACGTGCTTGAGGTCGGTGCCGTCCTTTACCTGCGCTACCCGATCATAGAATCCGCTGAGGACGATGATCGCCGTTGCCCCACTGTCTTCGAGAAGATGGCCCAGCTCCCGTGGCGTATAGGTAGGGTTGGTGTTGACCACAACGCACCCGGCCCTGAGCGCCCCAAAAAACGAAATCACCTGTTGGGGGATGTTCGGCAGCATGATCGCAATTCGGTCGCCCTGCTGCAGTCCAATCTTGCGGAACGCAAATGCAAGACGGTCGACGCTGTCCTTGAGCGCCGCGTACGTCTGCGTGGCCTGGACTGTGATACCAAGGGGAAGGTATGACAACAGCAGGCGCGTTGAAACCTGATTTGCATAGGTCTGGGCCGAAGCGTCCAGCATCTCGTGCGTCAACTGGCCGTTATACTCGATAGCCTCCGGCACACCCGATTCGTACTTTCCCACCCATGGTTTCTGATCATACAAGGACATGGCTCTATACTCTCCTTTCCTGATAATCCCTCAGCCCTGCGTTGCACGCACCGGGATGGTTTTGGTCTTCTATTTGCGGGGGCAACTCTTCAATTGGATGTTCCGGAATTATATCAAAGGGCGCTCCCGGTTGGCAATGAGGTCAATTATAGTTCGTTTCTCATGATGGGTCCGTGCACTGGAATCGCATACCTATCACTTCTGGCCCTTGCAAATGGTGGAAGACCGGGTAGACTCCCTTTGCGGCCGAAACTTGCGCCTGGGTGCGTCCCAAAATTGGGGTACTAGCCCCTCTACCTCTTGCAGCGACCGAGCCATACCCGTCCCCTGCAGTTCCTGGCCACTGACCACTGGCCACTGCCGTTCGACGGTCGGGCCGTTCCGGCCCTCCCTTGTGCGGGGGGACTCCCCCCGCAACGCCCCCCTGACACCTCTCCTCGCGCCGCATGTGGGATCTAATGCAGCCCGGTACAACGGCGACCCGTCGCGCCGCCACCGTGCGTACGCGCTTCCAACGCGTTGCCGATGCGCCGCGGACACAATGCCACCGTGTGTGCGCATCGCCAGTCGACCGCGCGTGCTGCCGGCCCCCACCGCCCCTGCAGTCCTAGGACACTATCCACTATCCACTGCCGCTCGAGTCACGGCAATTCCAGCCACCGCTGGCCGGGACTCCACACCAGACGATTCCCACCCCAAGAGTGGGCAGCACACCTTTTGACTCCTGACTTTGACACGTCCAAACGGACGCAAGTATACTTGCCTATGGAAAAGGACGAGTTCAGCGGAATCCAGCCGCAGGCAGCGCTATCGAGAATATTACACAGCGAGCGCGAAAATGCAGGAAATGGAAACCCTGGTGCCAATGTACGTCGAGGAGCCGGTGTGGGCTGTGGTCGGTGCGAGCAACGACCGCGCCAAATACGGCAATCGCATCTATCTGAAGCTGAAAGATGCAGGCTACCGCGTCTATCCGGTAAACCGCCGCGAGCACATGATAGAGGGGGATCCCGCCTACGCTACTCTTTTCGATCTTCCTGAACCGCCCGCGGTTGTCAATATGGTTGTCCCGCCCCATGAGGCGCCTTCTGTTGTGCAACAGGCCAAGGAAATCGGCGCAAGGGCCATCTGGTTCCAGCCTGGCGCTGAAAGTGCCGAAGCAATTCACTGGGCCCGGCAACATGGGCTGGACGTGATCGAAAGTTGCATCCTTGTCCAACTGGCCCTCCGGCCACCCTCGTTCGAGACGAACTCAGACCTGCCGTCAGTTCCCGGCCACCGCAATCCTTCCCCAGACCCGGCAACCTCCACTCGCTGAATGCAGCGCAGGGCCGCGAGTGGAGGACTCCAATTGGATTGATCGCGAATCTCAAGGTTGCCTTCTTCCCGTCCCAGGCTACCGCCCTCGTCCGACCTTGCAAGACTTAATGCGAACGAAAAGCAACTGAATAAGGACTAACCCTGATGCGGATGTCAAAACTTTTTTTCCAGACGCTGCGGGAGGCTCCCGCCGATGCCGATGTGCGTAGCCATCAGCTGATGCTGCGGGCGGGCCTGGTGCGTCAGGTCGCGGCCGGCATCTTCGAGTACCTGCCCCTGGGTCTGCGCGCCAAGAAGAAGATCGAAGCGATACTGCGCGATGAGATGGATGCGATTGGCGGACAAGAGATCGTTATGCCGGTCGTACAGCCCGCCGACTTATGGAAGCGCACCGGGCGCTGGTACGAGATCGGAGACGACCTCGCTCGACTTACCGACCGGGGCGGTCGCGAACTCGTCTTGGGCATGACGCACGAAGAGGTGATCACCGAACTGGCCGCCGGCGTCATCAGCAGCTATCGGCAACTGCCGGTGATGCTGTACCAGGTTCAGACGAAATTCCGCGACGAACCGCGGCCGCGCGGCGGCTTGATCCGCGTACGCGAGTTCACGATGAAGGACGGCTACTCCTTTCACGCCAGCTACGCCAGCCTTGACGACTACTATCCTCTCGTCTACCAGGCCTACTTTAACATCTTTGGACGCGCCGGGCTGGAAGTGATCGCGGTTGAGAGCGACACCGGCATGATGGGCGGCACAATGGCGCATGAATTTATGGCGCTCACCGAAGTTGGCGAAGATACCCTGCTGCTCTGCGACGAGTGCGGCTACAAGGCCAATCGTCAGGTTGCAACCTTCAAGAAGCCAGAGGACAAAGGAGGCGCAGAAGCATTGCCGATGGCGGAGGTCGCCACGCCAGGAGTAGACACGATTGCCGCACTGGCGGACTTTCTTGATATCGCCCAGAGTCAGACCGCCAAAGCACTTTTCCTGGTGGCGACAATCGAGGAAGAAGGTGAGGAGAAACAGCAGTTTGTCTTCGTTGTCGTGCGCGGGGACATGGAGTTGAACGAGACGAAGCTCACAAACGCGTTACAAGCGCGCCAACTACGCCCCGCTCAGCCCGAGGAAATTAGAGCGGTTGGCGCGGAACCGGGTTATGGCTCTCCGGTCGGAATACAGCGGGGAAACGTCCTCCTTGTAGTCGACGATCTGATCCCCCGCAGCCCCAACCTCGTGGCGGGCGCAAATCGCGAGGGCTGGCATTTCAGGAATGTCAACTGCGGCCGCGATTACGAGCCTGACCTCATCTTGGACGTAGTAGCAGCCGCCGACGGACATCAATGCCCCGTCTGCTCTGCTTCACTGCGGTCCGTGCGGGGCGTGGAAGTAGGCAACATCTTCAAGCTTGGCACAAAGTACAGCGAGGCGATGGAGGCAGTCTTTCTGGACGAAGACGGCAAGAGTGTGCCTCTGGTCATGGGTTGTTACGGCATCGGCGCCGGGCGCCTGATGGCCAGCGTCATCGAAACCAGCAATGACGAAGACGGCATCGTGTGGCCGATGACGATAGCCCCTCAGCAAGTGTACCTTGTCAGCCTCGCGACTCGACGCACGCCAGAGGTAGTCGAAACGGCCGAGAGAGTTTATGCCAATCTGACGGAGGCCGGCATTGAGGTACTCTACGATGACCGCGACGAACGCGCGGGGGTGAAATTCAATGACGCCGACCTCTTGGGCATTCCCCTTCGACTTACAATCGGGGCCAGGGGTGTCAAGAACGGAGTGGCCGAACTGAAGTTACGCCGCGGCCCGGAATCGCGTGAGCTACCCCTCGATACTGTCGTCGATCAGGTCGCGGAAATTGTGGAGGCCGAAGAGGCCAGGGTCCTTAGAAGCATCAAGACCGACCCGCTGCAATAGAGGACCTTGCCCAATCGGCAGCTTCCCGGCTTTGGCTCGGTTCGTGTTTCGTGATACAGTGCGGGCGCGCCACAATGCGGATCGGGCGACTTCTCGATTTTGGTTGCCCTCACAGGCACCTGCGCCGAAAGCGCACGGAGAGGAGCCAATACGATGCGAACGAAAACGACTATCATTCACGGCTCCTACGCATCCCTAACGGGAAGAACTGTGCCTGCCGGCTGAGCCGGCCCTGAAATGTCTTCCAAACCGTGGATGCGCGAATCTGCCGCTCCACGGTTTTTTTGATTGGTTAGAGAGCAAACCCGGATTCCAGAGGAACAAATCCATTCGAATAGGCTGTCACGCCGTACTCTAGCCCTTGCTCTCGCAGAAGCATACGCACGGAGAATCTACCTTGATTGCAATACGACCATTTGAAAGGACCGACGAGGACTACCGGTTGGCAGTCACTATCGGCAATGCCGTCTGGCCTGACTATCCTGAAACAGCGGAAGAGTGGAAGGAAGCGGACGCGAAGCGGTCAGAGGCGGAAAAGTGGGGCCGATATTTCGCCGAGCTTGACGGCAAAACCATCGGCTGTGCCTACTACGCCCAGTCCATTTGGGTAAACCATCCGGGAAAACTCTCGGTGGGTGTACTCGTGCTCCCCGAATTCAGAAACCGCGGAGCAGGGACCGCCCTTTGGCGACGTCTCTGCCGTGAGGTGGAACAATTCGACCCGCTGCGGTTGCGCACAAGCACGAGAGAAGATTATGAGGATGGCGTCCGCTTTGCCTTGAAGCAAGGCTTCACCGAGAAAATGCGTGACTGGGAGTCACGCTTGGATACCGCGAGCCTCGATCCCTCAGAGTGGGAACGGTATTCGAGGCGTATGGCCGAACAAGGCATCCAGATCAAGTCTGTCGTCGAATTGGAATCCGATCCGGCCCGCGATCGCAAGCTCTATGAGTTGGAATGGTTGATAGTCAAGGATGTTCCCAGTTCCGAACCTTCAACTAAGGTTTCGTTCGAAGAGTTTCAGAAAGTCTGGGAGCGCTCCAACCACGTTCCCGACGCCTGGTTCGTCGCGCTGGACAGTGGCGAATACGTCGGATCAACAGATGTTTGGTTGAGCAAGGCTGAGCCTCACCTTCTCTATGTAGGCCTTACCGGCGTCGTTCGCTCGCACCGCGGACGCGGCATCGCGACCGCGCTCAAACTGCGATCGGTCGAATTCGCCCGGCAACAGGGTTTCAAAGAGATCAGGACCTGGAATGAGACGAAAAATAAAGTGATTCTTGACATCAATGATCGCATGGGCTTTGTCCGCCAACCCGCCCACATCGAATTTGTGAAGCAGATTAGGGAGGAACGCCCCGAGGATGCGCACCTGACTATCGAGGAAGGGACTGGGGACGGTACTGCCCAAAGTGGCGTTGTCGCCACCTAGACTGCTCAAGCTGATCGCAAAGTAGCGAATCGCGGCGCACGGACCGACTCATCGGCCCTGTTGCCATTCTGCCAGATTTTTCCAGCGCTACAACCGTTCCAGGATGCCTGTAAGGAGGTCCGTCAGCATTGGCACAACCCGCTGGCCTGTTTCCATGACCTCCTCGTGGTTGGTGTCGCGGTCGCTATCAAGTTGATCGATCGCTATATTGGTGATCGTGCTGATGCCGAGCACCTGCATGCCCGCATGGTTCCCTACAAGAGCCTCCGGCACAGTGCTCATCCCAACCGCGTCCGCGCCCGCCCCGCGTAAGAAGCGGACCTCTGCCGGCGTCTCGAAATTGGGGCCGGCCAAATAGGCGTACACACCCTGGCGCAGCGCTATCTCCAACTCGGCGGCCGTTTGCAAAGCCAGCCGGCGCAAGGGCGCCGCATACGCCTCTGTCATCGAAGGAAAGCGCATCCCGAACGACCCAAGGTTGGGACCGATCAGCGGGTTGTGTCCAGCCATTCCTACCAAATTCAGATGATCGACGATCAGCATAAGATCGCCGGCGTAAAACTCAGGATTCAGACCTCCGGCAGCATTTGTCAGAATCAGTCTGCCAACGCCCAGGCGGCGCATCACTCGGATGGGAAATGTGACCTCCGCCGCCGAATATCCTTCATACAGGTGAAAGCGGCCCTGCATCGCCAAAACCATCTGGCCGGCCAGAGTCCCGATCAGAAGGCGCCCTTCATGTCCCGCAACCGTGCTGATTGGGAAATGCGGAATCGTCCCGTATGGAATTGCGACCGGGTCTTCAATCACCTGCGCCAGCGAGTTGAGGCCGCTGCCCAGTACCAGGCCAATCGGGTCTAGTTCGGTGAATCGCGCTGCGTGGCGTCCTGCCTGCTCGCGTACAAATCCTGCCGCGTGGTCATAGTCAGCAAGTTCAAATCGGAAGGGCATCGTTCTCTTGTATGGAACGGATTCCTGGCGGACGCCCAGAGAGCGCTTGTGCCGCCCCTAACCAACCTCTCCCACATCTCCGTGGAAACGGGACGCCTCGACACCTTGCGTCGCCGGGTCCAACTCGCGCCAGCGAAATTTCGGCGCCCAGTCGTTCGGCTTGCCCTCGACGATGTCAGCAATCAGTTCGCCGAAGACTGGCCCGAACTTGAATCCGTGGCCGCTCCCGCCTGTGGCGACGCTTAGCCCCTCCCTTTCCGGATGCCGGTCGATCCAGAAATGTTCATCCAGCGTGTCATTGTAAAGGCATCGACGCGTGTAGACGACCTCGGCATCCAGAAGAGACGGAATAGACTCCTCCAGGAAGATGCGCATCTGAGCAATGTCCTCCTCGAACACAACCCTCTCATCGTTCTCCGGATGCAACGACGGGCCACCGCCATGGCGGGCGACTTTGACGATCCCTTCTCGCAGCAATGGAAATCCATACCAGCCGGTACTGGGCGTGTCGGACAGAAAGACGACAAACTCAGGCGGCGTGTATATGTCTGGGTCCCTGGGCCTCAAATGAAAGATTGGATGGCCCGTCGCTGTCATCACCCGCTGCAGCTCGGGCAGCAGCCAGGGCGTCCACGAGCCTGCTGCCAGCACAGTGTGATCAGCTACAAATGTCTCCCCTTCGCGCGTCCGCACACCCATCACGCGGCTTCCATCTGTCAGAAGCTCATCCGCGGTCTGGCCTGGCCACACTGCTATCCCTGCCTCCTCTGCCCATTCCACCAACTTTCCGACGACGCGGCCGCTCTCTGCATAGCCCCCGCGAGCATGGTAGAACCCGTCCACGTAACGCCCCGTGTCCCATGCCGGAAACCGCCTCCTGATCTCGTCGGGAGACAACCTCTCCGGCTTAAGTCCTTCCTCCAGCACCGCGCGATAGCTGCTCTCAAGATAGTCGTCGCCTGACATAGCCACTTTGGAGACAACCATCACCCCCGTCTCGTGATAGAGATTTTCACCAAACTTTTCGTTCCAGCGGTGGAAGCCCTCGATCGCCCGAATCACCATGCGCATGTACTGGAGATCGTCGCCGTACTCCATGCGTACAACCTTGCTGACGTCGGTCGAAGCGGCCAGAGGATAGGGCAACGGGCCAGGATCGATCAACGTGACCCCGTAGCCCCGGCTGCGCAACTCCAACGCTGTCGTCACACCGAAAATTCCGGCGCCGACGACGAGAAAATCCGATGAGACGTTCATATTGCCGCTCACATGTGCCTCTGCATGGCTGTGGCTTTCAATCAGCCGAACCTCCACTCTTCAATTATCATCCGCCTGGCTTCGTTCCCAGGGTCGTCTTATGTCGAAATGCTGCTGAGACGGGAAACAGCCTCCTTTGCGCCCGATTCCAGCAGGACACCGTCATTGACCGCAGTCACAAAGCGAAATCCCTGCTTGGCTCTGTTTATGGCGTCGTCTACGCTGCGCCCTGCTATGCCGGGGATCTTCCCCGTATTTTTGCACGCCTCCAGAATCGATTCAAGCGCCCGTGCGTGCTCCTCACGGTCATCCATCTCCGACGGGCGGAAACCCAACGAAAGAGAGAGGTCACCCGGGCCGGTCCAGCAACCGTCTATGCCCGGCGTGCTCAGAATCGCCTCTGCGTTCTCCACCGCTTCGACGCTCTCCAACTGGACCGCAACAAAGAGCTGTTCATCGATCCAATCGGGGTAGTCATCTCCGTATATCTTTGCCCGTCCCCACCCCCAAGAGCGCTTGCCCGCAGGCGGAAGATGACAGGCTTCCGATGCCGCGCGCGCCTGCTCAGGCCTGTCCACCATCGGAACTATCATGCCGAGCACGCCCTCGTCCAATAAGCGGCCGATAAAAGTGTAGTCGTTGCGGGCGACGCGCGCCATCGGTATCGCAGGACTTTCGTTGATGCCGACGAGCGCGGCAATGGCGCTGTCCTCCCCCCACGACCCGTGCTGACGGTCAATCATGACAAAGTCGATTCCGCTGCGGCTCAACAGCTCCGCATTCAGAGACGACCCCATCGCCAGGCCGAATCCGAAAGCGGGCTGGCCGTCAAGCATCTTCTGTTTGGCTGTGTTTACAATCACTTTGTCCCTCCTAGAGTGGCGGTCTCGATAGCCGTGAATGGGTTCGACAATCCAGCGATGTCTTGGGCAGTCCCGACCGAAAGGGGAGTTGGCGCAGATCGAAAGCAGCTGCACTGAAAGATGCGCAATGCCTCCTCCTGATACTAGCGGTTGATGCTAACTATGTCAATCCCGCCAAGCCGCCCCCGGGATGCTTCCACGCGCCTATGATATGTTACAATTGGCTGGATTCCTGCCTCACTTTAGCCAACTGCCCGCCGCAATGTCCCAACCTGAACTGCAGCCCGTCGACGAATCAACTTCCCACCTTTCGGCCTCGAGCGGAAAGTCGGCCACAATACTGGTTCTTATCGTTTCGGGAGCCGTGGCATTTGCCATAATGGGCGACTCGCTGCTTTACGTAATCCTTCCTCTGGCCGCCGCCGAGTTAGGATTGGGGCCGGTGCAGGTCGGCCTCCTTCTGAGCGCAAATCGCCTCATCCGCCTATTCTCCAACACCTGGTTGAGCGCGCTGTTCACCCGCATCGGGCCCTATCGGGCATTTGTCCTATCAGCCATATTAGGCGTCCTGACGACCGCCGCCTATGGGCTCGGTTGGGGCTTTGTCGTCCTGCTCCTCGCACGCATTGCCTGGGGAATCAGTTGGTCCGGTTTGCGTCAGGGCACATTTCAATCAATTTGGACCGGCGAGAATTCAGACGCAGGCCGGTTGATGGGGCTTTCATGGGGTATCGTGCGCGGCGGCAGTGGCGTCAGCGCCCTGCTCGGCGGCTTTCTCTTCGGCTACTTCGGCTACGAAGTAACCGTGTGGACGATTGCCGCCTTGTCGGCGCTGGCCATCCCGATTGCGTTCGGCCTCACATGGCCTGCCAGCGCGTCGCCTCCGCCCGCAGATACCAGCCGTCAGTCGGCTGAAGCCGCGGGCTGGCGCAGTGTGCTAGTCGCAGGTCACCGCTCGCTGGTCACAACAGTTTCCGACCCCCTTCAACGGTCCATCCTGCTCGTGGGTTTCTTCAAGCTGCTACTGAATTCGATCCTGATCGCAACTGCTTCCATCTTTGTGGCCAGCCGATTCGACAACAGCTCCGCTTCGGTTCAGTTTGGGCTGCAGATTAGCGTCTTGTCAGGAATTGTCGTGAGCTCGCGCTGGTTTTCGGACCTCTTTTTTGGCGTGGTCATCGGCACCTTGGCCGACTGGGTTGGGCGTATGCGCCTGACCATCGCACTCCTTCTCCTGCTCTGTCTCGGGCTGGCGACCATGCTGTGGGTATCCACGAGCCTGTCGATTCTCGCGCTCGTGGCCGTTCTCATCTTCAGCACCGGAGTCCATGTCGTGCTCGACGCCTATGCCAATCAAGCAGCCCTGGTGACTGCCCAACCGCAGATGTTTGTCGGCGCCTATGCCACCGCCTCGGACCTGGGTTCAGCGGTCGGGCCCCTATTCGCCTTCACACTCGTAAATGCACTGGGCTTCGCGCCTGTCTATGGCGCTGCCGCGTTGCTGTTCGTAGTGACAGTAGCACAGCTCGCAGTCCTTGATGCGCGCCTGGCAGGACGTCAGCAACTCGCGGCCGGTCATTGACAGTATTCCCTTCACGTTTCAACATTTGGTGGCTGGAGCCCCCATGAGGTTCATAGGACAAGAGATCACGGTTACCTTGCCGAGCGGCTTCGCGCTCGAAAAGAAACCTCCGGTCCCCGAATCCTTTCGCTGGCAGGGAAAGCTGCATCCGGTGAGTGAGATGCTGGCCATGTGGCACCGCTACGGGAAGCCGGAGATCCGAACGCAGGGTGGACGGCCTCCTTACTTCGTTCGCAGCGGGCGCACGCAGGGCTCTTGGGGGCAGGGCCGCGTCTACTACCGAATTCGTACCAAAGGTGGACGGCTGTTCGATCTCTACTACGACCGAGCGCCCAAAGGGCAACGCCGCGCGGGGGCCTGGTTTTTGTGGCGTGAACTTTCCGCCGAAGAGGAATCGGTCGGCCTGGATGAGATTGCGTGACTACGAGAATTGGCGCGGGACAGCGGCTACTCGGTGCTTCTCCTACTGAACGACCGTACTTCACTCCTCCCGTTTTACGACTGGCAGGAAGAGGCGGAAACCGCTTTGCTCCGCCGGCTCAGTCGGTGCCGGCGCAACCACCGGCGCCGCCGAGTCGGCCGGCCGCGGTCGCGCCGCAGCCCCGCTGTTCTGGCTTGACTGCGAGGGAACGTCGCTCAGCGTAACAAGGTCGATCAGCGCGGTCGTACGCCGGTTCGGTGAAGTTTCGTAGACATTGAAAACGAGGGTAATCTCTTTGCCCGCATACTGGATCATGTTGAACGACCGGTACTGCCAGCCGCTGCTGGTGCGCTGGACAAGCATATAGTTCGGCGACTGGCCGTCCTCAATCGCGATTACCTCGAACCCGTCGCCTCCGCCGGCAGGTTCATCGGTCTCGACACGGTAAGCGAGAGCCAGGTACGGCCTGCCCGTCGGCACCGTAATGCGCTGTGAAATCGTACTGTTCCCGCCGTCGCTGCCCTCCGTTCCAGGTACGCCGTCATTGGGCACGAACCCGCTGGCCAGGCGCAGCGCATGGTCTGACGTACCCGCCTGCCCTTCTATCGCCGAAGTAGAGCTGCCCGACTTGGTCCAGCCGGTAAAGTCGTTCTCGAAGTCTCCATTCGTTATCGCGTTTGTACTGGGCGCATAGAGCAATGCAAGATTGTCGCTGGTGCTGAACTCCCTCCGGCGAATGAGCAACTGGCCGTTGACCGATATATTCCAGCTGCCAATCGGCACATCGATGGCGAAGCGGCCGTTGGAGTCCGTGGTAGCCGTATTGTCTCCAATTTGTACTTCGACGCCCACCGCGTTTTCGCCCGCAGGATTGATCACCTTGCCCTGCACAACGCTGTTCTCCGCCACGGTCGTTTCTGCCAGAACTGTCATTCCCTCGAGCTTGTGCCCCAAACGGTCCTCGGCCTCGATCGCGAAGCTATAGCTCTCGCCCACCTCACCGTTGTATATGGCGCTGTCGTAAGCCGCCGCGCTTTCCTTCCACAACTCCCAATCGCCGTCCCCCTCTTTGGCATAGATGGAGACCGACTTGACGCCCGATCCCCAGTCGATGACCCGCCAGGTCACTGTGAAATTGAGCGGGGAATAGGTCGGCATGTTTACGATTGATGCAGTCGGGGCCAACGTGTCCTTCTCGATCAGCAAGACCGGCTTGCCGAAGATGCCCCTGCCGTAGCCCCCATGTCCGTCGGGCCAGTTCGCATTGGTCGCCCCCGCCAGGGTGACCTGGTAGATCCCGTCCGTCGGAGTCAGCGCTGTTTCCGTGCCGTCCATCTGGATCATGCGCGCGCTGGTTCCGGTAGCCGGGATGTTGCCGGTCACCTGTTGCGAGCTCAGCGCCCAAGTCAACAGCCGGCGTTCCTGCGTCTCGGGGTGGTAGAACGCCACGCGGCGCACAAGAAATCGGTCGATATCACCCCAGGAGACTTCGGTGCTGGTGAGGTACTCGATTGCCAGCTTAAAGGCCGAATACGCTAGTCGAGTCTCCGCGTTCGATGGCGAGCAAAAACTGGAGCTCTCGTTCTTGGCAAGACCGAATCCGTCCGGCGAGTCGACCGCCACAACATTGCCGCAGTCATCATGCAACATGAAATGAAAGATCGGCCCTCCCCCCGCCAGCCGTGTATAGGCGATGTTCTGCCAGACGTAGGAAGCCTGCTCGTCCGGGGTCGCCCGCCACGGGCTGGGACAGGTGGGTCCGGGATAATCGTTGCACACCGGCACGCCGCTCTCCGTAATCCAGATCGGCTTGTCCTGCCAGCCCCGACCGTCCAATGCTTTGCGGACACTGTTCGTGTACTGGAAGCCAACGTAAGCAAGGGAATAGTGGTGTGTCCCTGCCGCGTCAAAGAATCCGTTATACTTTGCGCTCAACGAGTCCCCTTTGAGTTCATCGAGCATCTGATTCATCCAGTTGCCATTCGCAAAGTGGGCCAGGCCGCCGAAGACGACAAAGGCCTGCGGGTCCACCCATTTTATGACAATATACGCAACTTTCAGGAGGCGGGCGTACTCGCGCGGCGAGCCGGACCAGAAGTGACACAGGTCCGGTTCGTTCCAAATCTCCCAGTGGCGGATGTTGGTTCCTGCCGTTCCACCCGGCATGTACCGCGCGACCGCCGCGCCGACAAAACGCGCCCATGGATTGGTCGGGCTAAGCCGCGTGTCGGTCGATGGCTCGTCGGTTCCATTGGTGAATATGGGATTCCAGAGCCCGAACGGGGCCGGCGGACCGTCCGAACGTTGACAGCTGCCGGACTGCGCTTTCAGTTGCGGAGTATAGGGTGTTTCGCCATCTTCTGCGCTGGTTCCCTGAACATCGTCCAGGACAAAGTTTGTCACCCCTATGATGTCGCACTCGCCTCCCGCCTCCTGCACGTTGCAATTGCCAGCGGGAGGAGCCAGGTTCGCCGGTACCTGCGCAAACGAGCCTCCAAGCGATGTGCTGACGGCGCGCCCACCTATTCGGTAATGACGCGGCGTCCCCAGCAGGATGCCCAGCGTGTCCATCCCCAGGGCCTCGTTGGCTTTGATCGCGTTGTCTTGCCCGGTCCACGTGAATTCACCCAGCCGTTTCTCGATCTGTTCCCAGTAAATCGGAAAGCGGTCCATCGTTACTCCCGTGTCCAGACCGCGCTGGATCCGCTGCGTGCCGCTGTTCGTTTCAGCCGAGTTGACGAAAGCGAGGCCAAAGTCAGAGATCCCAAGCCCCGCCCCGGTCGGAGTCGCGGTCGGCGTTGCCGTCGGTGCAGGTGTGGGCGTCTCTGTTGCCGTGGCCGTCGCAGTCTGCGTGACGGCGGCCTGACTCGTATCGGTACCTGGGTACGACTTGAAGAGCAAGAAGGATGGTGACCAAAGCCGGCCTTCTACCCTGGCGCGCGCCTCTACGCTCGCGCCAGCCCAGCCGGCAGTCAAGAGGAGCAGCGCCGGCGCGAGCACGATCGGGACTAGCAGGAGCGAAATGAAGGCGAATCGTCTTCGGGGGCCCGCAAGATCTGCTTCTGTGCGGACAATGCCCTTCCCATCCCGGATCGAGCGAGTGCGTCTGAAACTTGCGCGAATGCGTTGCATGAAACCTGCGTCCGTTCGTGGCTGTCTGTCTTTCCGCAGGAAGACGAAACCGAAAGATTGAGCGGGGACAACCCGGTCTCACAAGTTTACCACACGGGTCGCGTAAGAATAATAGCGTTCCGATTTGTCGGACACGCCGTCTGCATCTGGAGTCGCTTCTCTCTCTCGTCCAGATCAGTCCGCAATGCCGCTCTCGATTATCGCGGGTGCTCCGCCGCCCCAGTCGAGATTAAGGCCCCCTGCCCGCTCTTCGAACAGGGTTAGTAGGATTATTGCAGAGAAATGCTTCTAAGGGAGGACCGCTTTTTGAAGCAACTACTGGATGCCGGTTTTAGGGAGACGCAATTCGTAGAGTGTTTGTGACATGCGGGGAGAAGCCTTGAGTGTCGACCCGAAAGTCCGCAGCCAGCACCGCAGAAAGAGTTTTCAACCGGCGATTTCACTGACGGCGACCGTGCGCTTCTCTCTCTGGGAGATTCCCGCGGCCAGCGCCAGCACAACCGGCGCCCGTCCGTCGCGCCCGCCCACTTCGACCGCGCTGTCGTTCAAGATCGAGCCGGCAAAGGAGCGCAGCTCGTCGGCATAGGACTGCCGGTAGCGCTCAAAAATGAAGTACAGCGGTTTCGAGTGGACCACCCCGGCCTCCGTCTGGCGGATTACTCGGTCGGGCGTCTCGTTCTCGCACAGGACCGAGCCCAGCGAGCCGAGCACCTCTACCTTCTGGTCGTAGCCGTAGACCGCCTGGCGCGAGTTGGTAATGACACCGAGCGCGCCGCTGCGGTAACGCACCGTCACGACAGCCGTATCGATGTCGCCCGCTTCGCCGATCGCCTCGTCGACGCGCACCGCCCCGCGCGCCGTGACCTCCTCGATCTCGTCGTCGAGCAGGAAGCGCGCCATGTCGAAGTCGTGGATCATCATGTCGAGAAACAGGCCGCCCGAGCCTTCGACGTATCCGGGTGGCGGTGGGGCTGGGTCGCGGCTGGTGATCTGCACCAGGTAGGGCTTGCCCACCTCGCCGCTTCGCACCGCATCGCGCACACCGCGGAAGTTGGGATCAAAGCGCCGGTTGAAACCGATCTGCAATTTGACGCCGCTCTCGGCTACTGCCGCCAGCGCCCCATCGACCGAGGGCAAATCCAGCGCGACCGGCTTTTCGCAGAAAACATGCTTGCCAGCACGCGCCGCCTCGATGATAAGTGGCGCGTGCGTCTCCGTGCTGGAACAAATGGCAATGGCGTCGATCGCGTCATTGGCAAAGACCTCCGCGGCATCGCCGCTGGCCTCCGGAACGCCAAAACGCGCCGCCGTCTCACGCGCAGCCGCAGCGTTGGCGTCGGCGACGATCAGGACCTCCGCCTCGGGTATGTAGTGGGCCAGATTCTCCGTGTGCAGCCGGCCGATGCGCCCGGCGCCGATGACCCCCAAACGCACCCGCTCTGTCGCGAAATTCATCGCCCGGCTCTCACACGACCTCTTCCAGCGAGACCCAACGCCCCTTTCGCCCGCTCAATGCAGCCGCATCAGTGATCCGCTGCACGATGGCGCCGTCTTCAAGGCTTGGACTGAAGGGTTGTCCGTCAGCAATTGCGTTGATCCAGCCGCGGGTCATGTGGTCCTCGACGCGAAATACGTCGCGGTACGTATTGTGGACCGTGTCCCGCCGCAACTTGCCCCAGATGTGGTCTGGCATAGGCAGATTACGAGTCGGCCCTTCACCTCGCCGCGTCCCGTGCACCTCCTGTCCATCCACCCAATCTATCACGCTGCGCAATGTCCCGTCCTCGCCGTGCAGGTCAAACTCGTGCCTCTGGCCAAACACGGTCTCCTCCGTGCAGACCGACGACGCATGCACCAACCCTTGCGCACCATTGGCGAACTTCAGCAATGTGTAGGCCCCGTCCTCCGTACGCTCATAAGGCTTGCCTTCAGGCGTGACCTCGGGCCGATCGGCGAACTCGCCCGTCAGCGCAAACACGTCAGTGACGTCTCCGAACCACCAGTACGCCAGATAGAAGAAGTGCGATGCGATATTGCCCAGAACGCCCGTTGCGGCAAAGGCCCGGTCATCCCGCCAACTGTAACCTGGTCTCAGCGAATATCCGGTGTAGTAGCGCAGGTTTAGATGGAAAGGCCTGCCAATGTAATCTTCGTCGAGCAGTTCCTTGATGTAGCGGTTCGATGGCATGAAGCGGTAGGTAAAGGGCGTACAGTGAATCAGCCCCTTTTTCGCCGCCAGCCCCGCCATCTCCGCCGCGTCGGCGTAGGACAACGCGAGCGGCTTTTCGCAGAGCACGTGCAGGCCCGCGTTCAGCGCCTTCATCGTGATCGGATAGTGTGTTTCGTGACCCGACGCGACCACAAGCGCCTCTACTTCGCCGCTGTTGATCAACGCGTCAACATCGGTGTAGACCTGCGGAATCTGCCAGCGCGCCGCAAACGCATCGGCCCGCTCCCGGTTGCGCCCGCAGACCGCCACGACGTCAGCTAGCGGATGCGGCGACAGCGCCGGCAAGTACATCGAATCTGCCCACCAGCTCGTGCTGACCACACCCACGCGTACATTTCTTGACATTTCACTTCTCCCATTGAGATCTGTCGACGTGCAGCAGCTCTGCGGATTGACGGCGCCGAAACAGGTGCCGGCACGGGGCGCAACTTTGAAGGCACGGAGTCAGGCCGTGCGCGTACTGTGCAAACGCAAGGCTACTCGGCGCCCTCTTCCTCGATCGGACTTACATCCTCCCACCCACCGCTCTCCCACGAGCGGGCCATCGCCTCCTGCACCTCGGCCAGCCGGCGGGCGTCGCCAAAACTTGGCGCCCGCTGTACGCCTTCGGCAATTGACATCACGAAGTTGTGCGCCTCCAGCACCTTCAGCTCCTCATACCCCAGGCCAATGGCGTCGCCAGGATTGAACCGTGCGTGCCACGGGTGTGAGGGCCCGCCGATCAGCGTCGTGAAGCCGTCATGCACGCCGTCGGCGCCCGGGATATAGAGCTCCAGCTCA
>DAOUHX010000347.1:0-11719 GCA_034428395.1 Caldilineaceae bacterium | reverse complement strand
GAAGGAGGGCGGCTACGTCGTCGGCGTGAGCAACACGCTCGTCGGCAACGGCTGGCGCGAGCAGATGATCTGCGCCATCAAGGCCGAGGCCACCGCCAGCGGGCTTGTCGACAGCGTCATCGTCGTCAACCGCAACGGCGGCCCAACCGAGCAGATCGCCGACCTCGAAGGGCTGATCTCGCAGGGTGTCGACGCCATCATCCTCAACCCGACCGACCGCGAGGGCCTCAACGCAGTAATTGAGTCCGCCATCGCCCAGGGCATCGTCGTCGTCGCCGTCGACCAGGCCGTCACGGCTGAAGGCGCCTACGTCGCCACCAACGACCAGACCGCCTACGCACAGCTCGGCGCCGAATGGCTGTTCGAGCAGCTGGGCGGCTCGGGCAAAGTCGTGGAGATGCGCGGCATCGACGGCGTACCCGCCGACACCGACCGCCATAACGGCTTCATGGCCGCGCTCGAGAACTACCCGGACATCGAAGTCGTCGCCTCGACCTTCACCGGCTGGGATCCTTCGACCGGCGCGCAGCAGGCGCTCGACCTGATCACCACGCAGGAGATCGATGGCATCTGGACCTCCGGCATCGACTACCCCGTCGTGGAGCAGTTCCAGGTCGCCGACGTTGACTACGTTCCGATCGTCGGCGCCGACAACAACGGCTTCGTTGAACAGCTGATCAACCTCGCCGGCGATGGCCTGGTCGGCGCAGCCGTGACGAACCCGCCCGCCATCGGCGCCGTCGGCATGTCGATCGCGCTCGACGCCCTGACCGGCAACAACCCGCCGCATGAGACGATACTCACGCCCAAGGTGTTTACCACCGCAGATATCGACGGGCTGAACGGAATCTACGCCCCCGACGAGCAGGTGGGCTGGAGCACCTACGTCGATATCGAGCCGTACACGAACTACAACGGCAGCGCCGACGTCTCCGCGTGCAAAGCACCGGGTGAATAGACCGTTTTCCCTGCCGGGGACAGGGCGCGCTCCGGTCCGCCAATGAGCGCGTCCCGTCCTTTGCTGGAGACCGTCAATATCGCCAAGTCGTATGGGTCCGTCGTGGCGCTGGAGGCGGCAGACTTTGCCGTGCGCCGCGGCGAGATCCATGCCCTCTTAGGCGCGAACGGGGCCGGCAAGAGCACGCTGGTCAAGATCCTGGCCGGCGTCCACTTCGCTGACTCCGGCGAACTGTTTGTCGATGGCACCCCGATGCAGTTCGACGCGCCGCTGGATGCGATGGCAGTCGGCATTGCCACGGTCTTCCAGGATCCTGCGCTGATACCCGACCTCACCGTAAGGCAGAACCTGCAGCTGAGCGAAATCGATGAGCCGGCCTTCGTCGGCTGGCTTGGATGGTTCGATCTCGAAAAACTCGATCTCGACGCGCTGGTGCGCGCTCTGCCGCTTGAGACGCTGCGCGTCGTCGACCTGGCGCGCGCCCTGGCCCGCGACCCGCAGCTTTTGCTGCTGGACGAAATCACGGCCGCGCTGACCGCCGACCAGGCCGAGCGGGTATTCTCTCTGCTGGCGCACTGGAAAGAGATGGGCCGCGCCGGCGTCCTGATCACCCACCGGCTGGCCGAGGTGCGACGGATATGTGACCGCGCGACGATTCTGCGCGACGGGCGCAATGTCTCGCTCTTCGAGCCGGGCAAGGATGCGGACCCTTCAGACGGTTCGTCATCGGGCACAATGCAGGATGTGGAAGAGCATGAGTTGGTCGGGGCCATGCTCGGGGAGGAAGTTCGCGAGGAAGAAGAAGAGGATAGGGCGGGTGTAAGCTCTGACTCCGAAGCTCGCTCCATCACGGACGAGATCGCGTTCGCCGTGAGCGGTTTGAGCTCCGGTGAAGTTGTGCGCGACATCTCCTTTGAAGTGCGGCAGGGCGAAATTCTCGGCCTTGTGGCGTTGGAAGGCCAGGGGCAGGAGCGCCTGTTTAACCTTCTGTCGGGAGACCGGCGACCGACGGCGGGCGAAATCCGGGTCGGCCGCGCGCTGAAAGGCTGGGCCGCCCCCTACGATGCTGTCAGGGACGGTGTCGTCCTCATTCCCGGTGACCGGCTGCTGTCGCTGCTGCCGAATCTGCCCGTGCGCCAGAACCTGGTCGTTCCTCTCTTTAACCGAGTCCGCCAGTGGCTGGGCATCCCCCAAGATGAACGCAAACGGGTGATGGACGCGATCGACCGGCTTTCGATCGATACGCGGGCGGCATCCCAGGTGCGCCGGCTCTCCGGCGGCAACCAGCAGAAGGTCGCGATAGGTCGCTGGCTGGTTGCCGGTTTCCGCACGTTGCTCTGCTTCGACCCGACGCGCGGGATCGATGTCCAGACCAAGCGGGAGATCTACGCGCTGCTGCGCGAACTGGCGGGCAACGGCGCGGCAGTCCTGCTCTACACCAGCGAACTTGCCGAGATTCCGCTCGTGTGCGACCGTGTACTGGTGATGCACGACGGGCGCATTGTCGACGAACAGGACGCGGCCCGCGCCACCGAGGCCTCCCTTTTGACCGCCGCACACGGACTGGAGGCTGCCGTATGATTGCGGCGGTTCGGTCGGCGGGCGCGACCGTGTGGCGCCGCGGGCTGGCGCGCAACAGCTGGACACTGGGCGTCTGGCTGCTGCTGGGGGCCCTGCTCGTCTGGTACGCCACACTCATCCCCGTATTCGGCCAGTTTCAGATCACCTCGATCAGTAAGAACAGCCTGCCACTGGTCTACCTGGCGATAGGACAGGCGATCATCGTCATCGCCGGCGGAATCGATCTCTCCCTCGGCGGGCTGCTGCTGCTGAGCAACGCGCTCGCCGCCCGCTTCATGGACGACCAGCCGTTCGCAATGGTGATCTTGATCGCCCTGGTCCTGATTGCCGGCCTCGGCATGCTCAACGCGCTGGTCGGCTATGTGATCAGCGTCTCAGGCGTGCCCGACATCGTGGTCACGCTGGCGACCGGCTACATCTGGTCGGGCATTGCCCTCTGGGTCCTGCCCTCGCCGGGCGGAGGCACCGCGCCCGAGTTTCGCTGGCTCTTCACCGGTGCGCAGTCGGGCATCGGCGGCACATTCGTCATGCCGATCCTGATGATGGCCGTTCCCGCGATTGTTGTCTTCCTGCTATCGCGGCGGACGCGTATCGGCCTGTCGATCTATGCGATCGGCAGCGATCAAGTCGCGGCGCGGCTCGCCGGCCTCGACGTGCGCCGGGCGAAGATGGCCTCCTACGCTGTCGGCGGCGCGCTGGCTGCGCTGGCCGGGCTGGCTACGGTGGCGCTCACCGGCACCGGCGATCCGCGCTTCAGCGTCGGCGCCAACGCAACCCTGAACAGCGTGGCCGCAGTCGTCCTCGGCGGCGTCGCCCTCGTCGGCGGCACCGGCCTGGTCCTCGGCGCGGTCGCGGCCGGCGTGATCCTCATCATGCTCAACCCGATCCTGAGCGCAATGGGCATCGACCCGAACAACGCCCAGATCATTCAGGGGCTCCTGATCGCCGGCGTCATGATGGTCGGCGGCCTGGTCACGCTGCTGCGGGAGCGGTCGGCATGAGCCACCCAACGCCTGAGGCCCGCTCCGAGACCGGCCACGCGCCGCCAACAGGGTTCGTTACCCGCGCAGCTGCCCTTGTCGCCGAGCGTCCAACCCTCGCCCTGAGCGGCACACTCATCATCCTCGTCATCATCACAGGCATCATAGAGCCAAACTACCTTGCCGTCAGCGGCGTTCGCAACACCCTTCTCCAGGCTGCTCCGCTGGGAATTCTGGCCGGTGCGCAGACGATACTCATGCTCACAGGCGGGATCGACCTGTCGGTTACCATGGTCGCCACGGCCTCCGCCTACGTCGCCGCCAACCAGTCGCCCAGCGGCGCCGCGGTCGCCATTCTGCTCGGCGTGGTCGTCGGCCTGGTCGTGGGCAGCGCCAACGGTGTCGGCGTCGCCGTCTTCCGCGTCAATCCCCTGATCATGACGCTCGCCATGTCGGGGATACTCCTCGGCCTCTTCACCGCCTGGGCCCAGACGATCCTGAAGGGCTCGACCCAGGTCGGCCCCTTCATCAAGCTGCTAGGCGCCGGATCGTTCCTGGGCAACCGCGTTCCCTACAGCGTCGTCGTGTGGGCAGCTGTCGCCGTCGCGCTGATCTGGCTGCTGAGGAGGACCGGCTGGGGACGTCTGCTATATGCCATTGGCGACAACGAGGTCGCCGTGCGCCTCGCCGGCGTGCGCGTGTGGCAGGTGCGCATAACCGCCTACATTGCAGCCGGCGTCCTTGGCTCCATCGGCGGCATCCTTCTCGGCGGCCGCACCGGCGCGGTCGATCTCCAGCTCGCCAACGCCTTCCTGCTGCCGTCGGTGGCCGCGGCCGTGATCGGCGGCACGTCGATATTCGGCGGTGTGGGCGGCTACGCCGGCACCATCCTCGGCGCGCTGATCCTGAGCGTGCTCAACTCGATGCTCACCTTTCTCAACGTCGGCCAGGCGATCCAGCAGGTCGTCTACGGAGCCATCGTCCTGGCGCTCGCCTGGGGCTATGCCGGCCTGACCCGCAGAGCGTAAGGGCAGTTCTCAACTACCTGTTTCGTAGCTTCGAAGCCTGAATGTAAAGAGCTTGCTGAACTGAAGCCGAAAGCAGTCCAACTTAAATCCTTCGTCTGAATTCGCGGCCTTCCTGGATCTGTCTGAGAGGTTGGGAGAATTGAAGCTCTTGGTTTCACTGGGGAAGCGGCACAGAGAGACATTCATGCCCAAGAGGTCCCAAACGCTCCCAAATGCGTCCTCTAGTGCTCCCCCTCCGCCCAGTTTCCCCAAAATCCTGCAAGAGCTTCGGAAATGCGCTACACTGTACCTTACAACCGGAAGACGCGCCCGCGACCCCAGTCGCGCCCGCGCCCTTTCCATACCGAAAAATGACTCTGTCTCACGCGCAAACGCACGCAACTGCGCACGTCCAATACGCCGGCAGGCCACTGCCCGCCATGCCCGTAGAAATGCCGCAATGTCCGCCCGAATCGCCCGACAGACCGGCAAAAAGCGCGTCAAAACGCGTTACTTCGCGTCAAGAATACGACCGGACGATGCTGGACTTCAACCGGCCCGACACGAGCCCATTTCCGCCAGCCCGGGGCGCCGGACAACCCCTCCGCGAAAAAAATTATGGTGCGACATTTGGGGACATTTGGGGACATTTGGGGACATATGTCCCACTTTCACGCCAAAACGAGAGGGATTCGCTCCCGTGAGGCAAATGCGCCGCATGAGCGCCAATTCCGTATTGCAAGTATGCAAATTGTGTGACCAACGGCCGCACGTGCCACGTTTGATCTGAATGGTTGAGAGAATCGGAATTCTCCGTTTCATTAGGACTATCGTTTGGACTTTTGTCTTGTGGACTTTTGTCTTGCATAACCCGCCCTGGCGAAGTAAGGAAAAGACCGCTGCCGCAAAGAGTCATAGTGAGGTGATCAGATGCGCGTATTCAACGTAGCCATTGTCGGCACGGGATTCATGGGGCCGGCGCACACCGAGGGGCTCCGCCGCCTGGGCATGAACGTGGCCGGCATCCTCGGCTCGTCCGCCGAGAAATCGCGCCGCGCCGCGCAGGAGCTGGGCATTCCCAAGGCGTACGGCAGCTATGCCGAGCTGCTCGCCGACGGCGAGATCGAGGCCGTGCATATCACATCGCCCAATCGCCACCACTATGCCCAGGCCAGCGCGGCGCTCAAGGCGGGCAAGCATGTCCACTGCGAGAAGCCGCTGGCAATGACATCGGCGGAGTCGGGCGCGCTCTGCGACCTGGCGCGTGACAGCGGGCTCGCCGCAGGGGTCAACTACAACATGCGCTTCTACCCGCTCAACTGGGAAGTGCGGGCGATGGTCCGCAGCGGCGCCCTGGGCCGGATTCACTCGGTCTACGGCAGCTACGTGCAGGACTGGCTGCTCTACCCGACCGACTACAACTGGCGCGTGCTGAGCGAGGAGGGCGGCAAGCTGCGCGCCGTCGCCGACATCGGAACACACTGGCTGGACCTCGTGCAGTTCGTAACCGGCCTGTCGGTCACCGCGCTGCACGCCGACCTCAAGACGGTCCACACGACCCGCCAGCGGCCTGTCGGTGAAGTCGAGACCTTTTCGGCAAAGGTGGAGGAGATCGAAGCCACCGAGTCGATCGACATCGAGACCGAAGACAGCGGCGCCGCTCTCCTCCGCTTTGGCGACGGCGCGCATGGCTCGCTCTGGGTCTCGCAGATCACCGCCGGCCGCAAGAACTGCCTGCGCTACGAGATCGCCGGCAGCGAGGCCACCGTCGCCTGGAACAGCGAGCAGCCCAACGAGCTCTGGATTGGCCACCGCAACGAGGCCAACCGCCATCTCCTGCGCGATCCCGGCCTCGTCTCTGAGGACGCGCGCGCCCACATCGGCTATCCCGGCGGCCACAACGAGGGCTACGACGACTCCTTCAAACACTCGTTCAAGTCCTTCTACGACTACATCGCCGCCGGGGATTTCAGCGCCCCCGAACCCTTCCCCACCTTCGCCGACGGCCACAAGGAGATCGTCCTGTGCGAGGCGATTCTTGAGAGCCACCAACAGGGCGGCTGGGTGGAGATCAAGGAAGCGTAGCGGCCCTGGGTCGCACAGAGCACGAGTGAGAAAACAGGAACAATGAGGAGGTTTTCCCAATGATGAAACTAGGCTACGCCAGCGCCATTCTACCCGACCTCTCGCTCGAAGAGGTCGTCGAGTTCACCGCGGCCAATGGCTTTGCCACCGTCGAGCTGATGTGCTGGCCCGCGGGCAAGGCGGAGCGCCGCTACGCCGGCGTCACCCACATCGACGTCGTCGGTTTCACCCAGGCCGAAGCCGACAAAGTCAATGCCCTCGTCGACGCCGCCGGCATCACCATCAGCGCGCTCGGCTACTATCCCAACCCCTTGTCCCCCGACGCCGACGAGTCCCAGACCTGCATCGACCACATCAAACAGGTGATCGCGGCCGCCGACCTGCTCGGCGTCGGCGTGATGAACAGCTTCATCGGCCGCGACTGGACCAAATCTGTCGATGACAACTGGCCCCGCTTTCTCGAAGTATGGACGCCGCTCATCCGCTTTGCTGAGGACCGCAACGTCAAGATCGGCATCGAAAACTGCCCCATGGCCTTCACACAGGACGAGTGGCCCGGCGGCAAGAACCTGGCCCACACGCCGGCGATCTGGCGGCGCATGTTCGCCGACATTCCCAGCGACCACTTCGGCCTCAACTACGATCCCTCGCACATGATCTGGCAGCACATGGACTATCTCAAGCCGATGCGCGACTTCACCGACAAGCTGTTCCACGTCCACGCCAAGGATGTGCGCCTCGACAGGCACCGGCTCGATGAAGTCGGCATCATGGCGACGCCGCTCGAGTTCCACGTGCCCAAGCTGCCCGGCCTCGGCGACATCGACTGGGGCCAGTTCTTCTCAGTTCTGAGTGATGTGGGCTACGATGGGCCGGTCTGCATCGAAGTCGAGGACCGCGCCTACGAAGAATCGCTCGCAAGCCGCAAAGCCTCGCTCGTGCAGAGCGGGCGCTATCTCAAGAACTTCATGCCGTAGCCGGAGTAGACAATGGCCCCGTCAGCAGTCAGGAACAGCTTGTGACTCTTGAATCTGATATTCGCGAAATCATCGAGAACAGCGGCGCGGAGATGGGCGTCAGCGCCCGACATCTGGAGTCCGATCAACGGATCGAGCTCGCCGCCGGACGCGTCTTTCCGATGTGCAGCGTGCTCAAGATCCCCGTGCTGGTGGAGGCCTTTCGCCAGATCGAAGAGGGCCGCTTCGCGCTCGACGATCGCTGGCAGCTGACCACGGCGGAGAAGAATCTGCCCAGCGGTATACTCGTCTTTTTCGAGGACGGCCTGGCGCCGACCGTGCTCGACCTGCTGACGCTGATGATCATAATCAGCGACAACACGGCCACCGACATGGTGATGCACCGGTTGGGTGAAGGCAGCGTCACCCGCACGATGCACAGCCTGGGCCTGACCGACATTCACGTGCCGATGACGATCCGGGAGATCTTCGACGACCTGCTGCCTTCCGGCGACCCGACGCAGGATATGCTCGCGCTGGCGACCGCGCCGCGCAACCGCGACGGTCGCTGCTACAGCCTGGGCGCCGACAACGACGTCGGAACGCCGGCAGCGCTGACCGAGCTGCTGGCACGCATCTGGCGCGGCGAGATCGTCAGCCGCGCCGCCTGCGACCGCATGTTGGAGATTCTTCTCAAGCAGCAGCTCAACGACCGCCTGCCACGCTATCTGCCGCCGGGGACGCCCTGCGCCCACAAGACCGGCACGCTGCCCGGCATCCGCAACGACAGCGGCATCATCTACGCCGGCGGCAACGACCACGTGGCCGTCACCGTCTTCTCCCGCTGGGACGACGAGGCAGCCGCCGGCGACCCGATCGCCAACAAGGAGACCCCCATCGCCATTGATGCCGCCATTGGTCGCATTGGGCGGCTCCTCTACGACGCGTTCCAGGACTCCTGACAACATCCCATGCCAAATTCCCCCACGCTCATCCGCAACGCCCGCATCGTCGACGGCACCGGCAACCCCTGGCGCTACGGCGATCTGCTCCTGCAAGGCGACCGCATCGAGACCGTCACCCCGCCCGGCGCGGTCGACGCCGCACTGTGCAGGGAAGTGGTCGACGCCGCCGGTCTCGTCGCCTGCCCCGGGTTCATCGATATCCAGAGCCATTCCATCCTCTCGCTGATGATCGACGGGCGCTGCCTGTCTAAAATCACCCAGGGCGTGACCACGGAGATTATGGGTGAAGCCTGGACGCCGGCCCCGGTCGCGGGCCGCCACACCGACCCAATGGCGAATTCGATCTTGCCCATGCCAGTCAGCGCCGAGTGGACCGAGGCAATGCGTGATTGGACGCGCTTCGGCGACTGGCTGCGAGCGGTGGAATCTGCCGGCGTCTCCCCCAATATCGGCTCGTTCCTGGGCGGCGGCACCCTGCGCCAGGTCGGCAAGGGCCTGGAGATGGGCCGGCCCTCGCCCGACGAAATGGCGTTGATGCAGCGCACCATGGCCGAGTCAATGGAAGACGGCGCCTTCGGCGTCTCATACGCGCTTATCTACCCGCCCGACGCCTACACCGATACCGAAGAGCTTGTCGAAATCTGCAAGGTGGTTGGCCGCTATCATGGCGTCTACATCACCCATCTGCGCTCCGAGGCAGCGCGCTTTTTCGAGGCGCTGGAGGAGGCGCTGACGATAGGCCGCCGCGCCGACCTGCCGGTGGAGATCTATCATCTGAAGGCGTCGGGGACCGCCAACTGGCACAAAATGCCCTCGGTGGTCGCCCGTATCGAGGAGGTGCGCGCACAGGGGATGGACGTAACTGCAGACATGTATCCCTACGACGCGTCGGGCACCGGGCTGTCTTCCCTGCTGCCGACCTGGACCGCGGCAGATGGTGACTTCTTCCGCAATCTGGAGGATTCGGATACGCGCGCACGCGTGCGCGCGGAGGTGCTGGAGGAAGGCGGCGCGCAGGGAAAGCTGTATACGCGCGGCGGCGCAGCCGGTGTTTTGCCGGTTGGCTTTGAAAAGGCGGAGAACAAGCGCTACGTGGGTTTGAATCTGGCGCAGATCGCAGCAGAACGCGGGCAGGACTGGCTGGACTGCGTCATCGACCTGCTGCGCTCGGAAGGGCAGCGCATCGGCACGATCTTCCTTTCGATCAGCGAGGCGAACATGCGCATGCAGCTGCCGCTGCCCTGGATCAAGATTTCAAGCGACGCGGCCGGCCTCGACCCGGCCTGGGCCGCGCAACTCGGTCCTACCCACCCGCGTGCATACGGCACATACCCGCGCGTGCTCGGCAGATTTGTGCGCGAAGAGCGGCTGCTCACGCTGGAGGATGCGGTGCGCAAGATGACGGGCGCCGTCGCCGACCGGCTGGGTCTGCGCCGAAGGGGTCATTTGCGCGCCGGCTTCTACGCCGATGTCGTTCTCTTCGATCCGCAAACGATCGGCGACCGCGCCACCTTCGCCGATTCGCATCGACTGTCGGTCGGCGTTCAGCATGTGTGGGTCAACGGTGAGCGCGTGCTGCGCGACAGCGAACACACGGGCGCGACCCCGGGGCGGTTCGTAAGAAGGGATTGAAGCAGCCGCAGATGGTAAGGGCTATTGATCGAGATCAGCCAGGTTGCGGGTGGCGCCAATGCTGCCCAGCTCCTCGTCCAGCTTCAACCGGTGGAGCTCCATGCGCCAGATCGGGAGCGTGATGTTGAGGTTGGCAATGCGGCGGTTGAGGTCGGCGATCTGCTCCTCCCAGCCGCGCAGCGTCCGTTTCCAGCCGCTTTCGAGCGCCGCCGCGTCGTTCCCGGGCGCGCCTGCCCGCGCGCATGTCAGCGTCCACTGGCGTCGCATCGCCTTGCGCAACGCCTCGATCTCACTCTGTAGCGCCTTGCGGTCGCCTATCCAGCCCGGCGTCAGATCGTTTTCCTTTAGCAGCTTGTTGGCCATGCGCATATCGGACGGCTCGTTGGGGTTCTCGTTGAGCCGTAGGGGCCGGCCCGAACCGGGCAGATTGTCAAAGGCCCCATTGGACGCGGCCTCTTCAAGCTGCTCGCTGATCAGGTCCTGCCATTCATTCAGCCCGCGCGGCCGCGCCCGCCGCCTCGGAACAGCCCCGGCCGTTTCCGATGACATTTCCGATGACACATTGGCGAAAGTTTGTCGCTTCTCTTTTCTGGTCATCCCTCACCCGGCCTTTGCTTAAGCGTATGTGAATCCTATCACAAATGGTAATCCCCGCCGAAATTGTGGCACAGCGCGATTCATCAAAGGAGAGAGACAAATGCTGACGATAGCCCGTCTATTCTGGAATCCCACCGACAGTAGGCTCCGGGCGTTCTGGCGCGTGACGATACACTTCGTTGTGATCGTTGTCGGACTGCTGCTTACTTCGGCTATACTTCGCCTTCTCTTGTCGGGCGGCGAAGGTAGCGGCGATAGCGGCACAGACCCTTTCAAGTCCATGGTCGCTCTGGTAATCACCGGCCTGATCTATGTCGTCGTTACAATCGTCGCCGCAAAACTGCTGGATCGCCGCAGGTTTAGCGACTTTGGTCTGCTCTGGAACACACAGTGGCGTCGGGACCTGCTTTTCGGCCTGATCCTTGGCGGCCTCCTGATGGGCGGAATCTTTGTCATAGAGTTGGCGATGGGGTGGATCACGATTGAAGGCATCTTCTTCTCTCTCCTTCCATTTCCTTTCGCCGCCGCCTTCCTCTTCTTCCTGTTTCAGATGGCGCTGGTTGGTACCTACGAGGAGCTCGTGTTCCGCGGCTATCAGATGAAGAACATCGCCGAAGGGCTCAACTTCAGCCCGCTTAGCGGAAGAACGGCGCTGTTCCTGGCGTGGATTCTCTCCTCCGTCGTTTTCGGTCTGATTCACGCTGTCAACCCAGGTGCGACCCTGTCCACGACCATCAGAATCACTTTGGCAGGGGTCTTCCTGGCATTGCCCTTCCTTTTGACCGGCGAACTGGCCCTCTCCGTCGGGGTCCATATCGCCTGGAACTTCTTTCAGGGCAACGTATTTGGCTTTCCGGTCAGCGGTCTGACGATGTTTCGGACCACGATCTTCAATACGGTTCAGGGCGGCCCCGAACTGTGGACAGGCGGCGACTTTGGGCCGGAGGCAGGGCTGTTG
>DAOUHX010000346.1:0-17611 GCA_034428395.1 Caldilineaceae bacterium | reverse complement strand
CTCGTCGATGGTGAAGCCGTCGGCAAAGCCCAGTTCTTTGGGAATGTCGATCGCGATTCGTTCATTGCTGATACCGCCCGTCTCAATGTCGAAGTCGTAGGCGCGAATCGCGAAATCGAGCGAGTCGGTGTAGTACATCGTTTCGGCGTCCAGGCTCCAGATGAGCCCGTTCGAGATACCTATGTCTTCGATCATCTTGTGGACGCTGTGGTCCGTGTCTAAGCGGTAGACGCTGCCCTGCCCCGACTGGTCTTCGTATGCCATCGAGCCGGCCCAGAACCGGCCGCCGGGATCACACTTGCCGTCATTGAAACGGTTGCCCGGCAGATGCGCTTCCGGCGCCGCGAGCATTTCCAGCCTGCCACTGTCCGGATCGAACGCGGCGAAACCGTCCTGCAGCGCCAGCATCAGGCCGCCCGACGCCCGCTGCACCACCGTACCCACGTGCTGCCCAATGTCCCACTTTCGGTTTTTGCCCGTTGCCGGGTCGTAGGCGTATAGCTCGCTGGCCATGATGTCCACCCACCACAGGACGTTGGCGTCCCCATCCCAGATCGGGCCTTCGCCGACAAGGGCATGGGCGTCTATGAGAAGCTCAACTTCCAGAGACATGCGGTTCCTCCGTTTGGCACTACGCAGATTCGATGAAATGATTCTCTATCCAGCTATGGCGGGGCTGCCGGCACCTCCGATAAACCGACCTAGTCCTATTCCGACCAGCCTCCGGCGGCGCCTTATTCATACGCCCTATACGACTCTTCCACCTCCGCCATCGGAATGGGCCTGCCTTCCTGGGCCGAACGGATCGCCGCCAACGTACAGCGCACCGCCCGCACGCCGTCTTCTCCGTCGTATCGCACCGTGCTGTTCTGGCGAATCGCATCGACCAGGTGATGGACCTGGTTGACATGGCCCTGCCCGTAGTAGCTGATCTCCGACGCCCACACCCGGTCGCCGCCCTCATCAAAGCGGAAGCTGGCTGTCTCCTGTCCTTCTCGGTGTAGAACCAGGTGCTGTTGCTCGCCTTCCCACAGCAAGTTGCAACCGCCCTCCCCGAGCACTTCGATCATGCCCGTCTCGCCAACAACCGTCGTGCTGAACCCGTGCATGAAGTCATATTTTCCGTTGAGCCGCTCCGCCCGCATCCACACTCCTTGCCTCTCAGGGTCGGCATACCGCCAGGTGATGATCGGGATGTCCACCTCAGCCGTGCGATACGGGTCGTGCTCCGCGCCGCCGCGGCGGGGACCGCCGCCGGCGCTCGCGGCCACAGCGTAGACCTCGTCGATCCGTGTGTCTCCCATCAGATACTCAGCTGTGGCGAAGAAATGCACCGCATGGTCGAAGATCCACGGATAGCGCCCGCCGCCGGACTGGGCCCCGTCCAGCCGCCAGGCGCGCGCGGCCGCGTCGATATGCAGTTCATGCTGTGCGCGCCGGTGCCAGGCCCCGTGCCGCTGGCGTATCTGCAAGGGTCGCCCAATCGCACCGTCCTCGATCAGCTCGCGGGCCATCACGTGGGAAGAGAGAAACACGTATGTCTCGCCCACCAACAGCTTGACGCCCGCTCGTTCTACTGCCTGCACCGCGGCCATCCCCTCGGCCACGCTGCGGCAGAAAGGTTTCTCGCAGTGGATGTGTTTGCCGGCCTGCGCGGCCTGCGCGGTCATCTCCGCGTGCAGAAAGGTCGGCGTGGCAATGTCGATTACGTCCAGGTCGGCATCCGCCAGCAGTTCTGCGTAGGAAGTATAAAGCCGCTCGATGCCGTACTGTTCAGCGAAGGCCGCCGCCCGCTCGCCGTCACTGTCGCACACCGCCAGCACGCGTGCCGCAGGGTGGCTGCGATACCCGCGGATATGAGCGGTCGCCGCCAGCCCTAAGCCTACGATCCCTACGCAGATCTCCGCGTCCATACGTCCACTCTCCAGAAAACCAAGAGTTGCGTCATCCCGTGAATCGGGGCATGACCTCCCGGATGAACAGTTCCATTCCATCGGTATGCGGAAAGTCGGCCATGCGGACCTGGAACAGATCGAAGCCGAGGTCGACATACTCCTGCAAGGACGAAGCCACCTGGTCTGGCGTGCCAACCAGTGCAATTCTGTTCTTTGTATACGGCGACTCCAGTGCCTGCCGACGGGCCTCAGCCTCCGACTCGTGAATTGCAATTATCGAAAGCGAATTCGTTTTGCGAATCTCGTCGAAATCGCGCCCTACCGCCGCGCAATGTTCCCGCAACACACCCAGTTTGTGGGCGGAAAGCTCCGGGGTGCCGCCGGGCATATTCCACCAGTCCGCGTGTTTTGCGACAACGCGCAACGTCAACTGCTCGCCGCCCCCGCCCACCATAACAGGCGGCGGCGGATCCGGCTGCGGATGGCAATGGGCGTTTTCGATTCGATAGTAGCGACCCTCATAGCTGGCCGGCGAAACTGTCCAAAGCAGCTTGGTGATCTCAACTGCCTCCTCCAACTGACGAATGCGGGCGGCCGGTCGCGGAAACGGCCAATTGTACGCCTTATACTCCTCCTCCAGCCAGCCGGCCCCAATGCCAAAGATGAAGCGACCGCCGGTCAGCCACTGCAGCGATGCGGCCATCTTTGCCGTCAGCGCCGGGTTGCGGTAGGACTGGCACAGGACCAGGCTGCCCCAGTCAAAGTTCGTGTACCTGGCTGCAAGATAGGCCATCGTCGTCATCACTTCGGTCGCCGGCGTTTCGCGCGGCATGAAATTGCCCCAGGGATGCACATGATCGTCCACCCACACTGACGTCAGATGGCCGCCAATCAGTTGAAGATGGATATCAAGCTGTTCCAGAAAGGAGTTGGGGTCGCTGCCATCCACCGGGTAAGAAGGCGCGTGCCAGCCAAAGTCAACTGAAGGCATCGTTGGCTCCTGTGTGTGAGTCGTCAGAGAGTCGGCCGTCCGCTGCCACGCTGCAGGCGTTATTTGCCCGCGAAGCGATACCAACGGCAAGAGTGTCGATCTATGGCTGCAAGTATAACTTTGCCAATCTGCAGTCGCAACTACCGGGCATCTGCTCGCCCGTCCTGTGGCAGCACTTCCTTGGCGATGCGACCGCGAGGCCAGACATACATTTCAGGTCCCGAGTGCCCTTTGATCGTGCAATTCGGAGCGTGTTATACTGCGCCCGTGGTACTGCCAAATGTGCAATGTTTTCGTATAGCGAGTGTGTTGTGATCGTAGGAAACTGCTCGGCCAGCCGCCGTGCCTTGTCCGTTTCGCGACTGTTCTGGCTGACCGCCCTGCTGTTCGCGGCCTGTACACCGTCGCCCGAGGCGAACGTGTTCGGATATATGGTCGAGCAGAGGCTGGGCGGTCCAGTTGAGCTTTCGCCGTCGGTCGTGCGCGGCAGCCTCTCCGGGCAAGTGCTGTCTGCAGGCAAGCCGGTGGCGGGCGCCTCCGTTATCGTTGCCACGCGCACCGGGACGCCCTTCTCCGCGCGTACCGACGACCGCGGCCAATATCGCATTGACAATATTCCGCCCGGGCAGTACGTGCCCGCGGCCGTGGCCCCCCACTTCGAGGAGACTGCGCTCAGCGGCGCGTTCGGCATTCCTTATCCGATTACCGTACGCCCCGGGGAGATTGCTCAAGCCCCGTTGCTTACGCTGCGCGAGCATCAATCCCGCCCATTGCCCGCGCCTCTGCCGGATGCGGCCTCGCTTGAAGCAGGTGAACCAATCACGTTGACCGCCATCTTTCCCGCCGGAGCAACCGCTTGGGCGCGCGCCTACGCCTTCACCCGCGAGGGCGCCTTCAACGGTTCGCTGCGGCTTTACCGCCCCTTTCCTGATGGCGGCGAGAAGCTGCCCCTGCTCTTTATTCTATTTCCCGGCGACGTCGACGACTGGGTACCCGTAATCGTTGGCCTGGCCGATGCTGGATACACCGTTGTCGCCCTTTCTCCTTCCGCCCACTGGAAGATCGACGTCGCCGCCCACGCCGAGGACGCGCGCCTCGCTTTCGCACTGGCCCGCGGCGGCCATCTCGGCGTGGACCTGGCCGACGTTCCCGCGGTCGCAATGGGCGGCAGCTTCACCAGCGCCATCGTAAACCGGCTTCTGCGCGACGAACGTGACCAGTTCGCCGCCTGGCTTAACTTGGGTGGCATCAGCAACGCCTTCAGCGGCAGCGCCGACTTCTACGCCGGCCGCCTCTCCTTGCCCGAACGCTTTCAGAACGTGATCCCCGCGCTGGGCCCGGCAAACCTCTTTCCTCTGGCTTTCCTCTACTTTTCCCCCGTATACACCGCCTCCCACCTGCCGCCAACGATGATCATCCACACCGAGGTCGACCGCATCATCCCTATTAGCCAAGCCTACGAAATGGAAGGGGCTTTGCGCGCGGCAGGAGTTCCCCTGGAGGTCCTGTACTACGAGGATGAGAGCCACTATTTGCAGATAGGCGAGGACATGACCGAGTCCGGCGAAGAGATGTTTTGGAAGACGTTGGCCTTTTTGGAAAAACATACAAAGACAAGTGCAGAGTGAGAGATCGATTGCCTGTTCCTCCAGTCTTGACGGCCCTTCGAAGGCACTTTATGATCGAATATCGGCGGTACGCCGCACATGGCACAGACCACCGGCAACGTAACGCAGAAACGCGAGGTCAAGATGAGCACAGTTCCTTCAGTCTCTATCGACGAACTTGAGTACCAGGCCCTGGTCTCAGGCGCAACCGTACAGCTGAGACCGCTTTTCGGCACTCTATGTCTTACGGACAAAGACCGGGTCGACTTTTTGCAGCGGATGACCACCAACGACATCGCCCGCCTGCAACCGGGCCGGGCCGCGTTGACCGTTCTCACCAGTCCCGTCGCCCGCATCGACGCCGTGTTCACGGTCCTCTGCCGCCAGGATGACCTTCTTCTTCTGACGTCGAAAGGCGAAGCGGAGAACCTGCGCCAGCGCCTGCAGGGACAGATCTTTTTCATGGACAAGGTGAACGTCGCCGACGAGAGCGCCGCGCTGCACCGCCTTCGCCTGTTGGGTCCGGCCGCAAGGGACCTGCTGCCGGCCGCGGGACTACCGCAACCGGCCGACGATGACAGTTTCGGTGAAGAGGCAGGCGTCACCGTGTTGCGTCAGGAGCGTTTCGACCTGCCCGGCTACGAACTCATCTGCCCAGCCGACGAATTGCCCGCGCTCATGGAGCGGCTAACGGAAGCAGGAGCGCTGCCGCTCTCCGACAGCCTCGCATACGAGACGCGCCGGGTCGAATTGGGCCGCCCCCAACCGGGAAGCGAGCTGACCGACGCGTTCAATCCGCTCGAAGCCGGGCTGGCATGGGTCTGCGCTGAGAATAAGGGTTGCTACACGGGCCAGGAGATAATCGCCCGCCAGATTACCTATGACAAGGTGACGCGCTCGCTCGTCCGACTCCGTAGCGACCTGCCCTTGACGGCAGGCGACCCCATCAGCGTTGACGGCCGCCGGGTAGGGTCCGTTACCAGCAGTGCACTAAGCCCAACGCGCGGACCGCTGGCGCTGGCAATCGTCAAGCAGCCTCACAACGTCGAAGGCGCCTCCGTCTCGGTGGAAGGCACGCCCGCGTACGTGGAACGGATTCCACCAACGGAGTGTTGAGCAACCCAGTCGGTGTATCGAGAAACGTCTTCGATATGCTTGTTTGCAACCAGCAATGTCGAGTCCGTATTGGCGCCTGATCATCGAAGAGTCTCCTCGCTCCGGCGCAGCCAACATGGCAATTGATGAGGCGGTCGCCGAAGCCGCGGCCGACGGCGCAGTGCCGCCCTCGTTGCGCTTTTACCGCTGGCATCTCCCCACCGTCAGTTTAGGGCGACATCAGAAGGCGGCTGACGTCGACGAAGCGCAGCTCGCCGCCCACGGCTATGACCTGGTCCGGCGAACGACGGGCGGTCGCGCAATCCTGCATACCGACGAGCTTACTTACTCTGTCGCCGGGGCAATCACAGAACCACTCATGGCCGGCGGTGTAATGGATGCCTACCTGCGCTTCAGTAACGGGCTGCTTTCCGGCCTGGAGGTCTTGGGGCTTGCCGCGAACAAGGCCGGCGCGCGCACGCGCGCGCCACGCGACCTCTCGGCAGTCTGCTTTGAGGCGCCCAGCGCTTACGAGATCACGGCAGGAGGACTCAAACTGATGGGCAGCGCGCAGAGCCGCCGCAAAGGCTATGTCCTGCAGCATGGAAGCCTGCCGCTGTGGGGCGACATCACCCGCCTGGTGGACGTGCTTGCCGTCTCCCCTGAGGAAAAGGAGCGACTGCGGCAGCAGCTGCCCCGGTTGGCCGTCACTCTGGCCGATGCGCTGGACGTGCCGCCCGACTCAGAGACCCTCGAGTTCTCGCGAGTGGCCTCGGCCATGGCCGAAGGCTTCGCCTCGGCGCTGGCGCTTGACCTGCAGCCGGGCGCGTTTACGGCGAGAGAACTGCGCCGCAGCGCCGAACTGATCCGCACCCGCTTCGCCGACCCGGCCTGGACGCGTCAACGGTAGCGCCATATGGCCATCGGACATCTCACCCTTGAGCTCTATCTGCCCCTGACCGCTTCGCTCAAAGAGAAACGCGGCATAGTCAAACCGCTCATTGCCCGCCTGCGCCGCGACTACAACGTTTCGGTCTGCGAAGCGGACGGCCAGGACGTTCTGAGCCGTGCGGTACTGGAGGTGGTTTGCGTCAGCCAGAACGGCGCGCTGGCCTACCGGCAGCTCGAAAAGATCGCTGTGCGCGTCGAAAGCTGGCGCCTGGACGCCGAGTTGATCGACTATTTTATTGAAATGGTTGCCTAAAGCGCCAGTTGCCGGCGTGTTCAGGTGCTTGCGAGGAAGGCCTCCGAACCGCAGACCTATTGGCGAACACCAGGGGAAGGACCGTACTTGCTCAGGGCGACCAGCGATTCATCCTGGTTTTCCTGGGCTGACCAGCCTCTGTGCCGCACAATCAGAAGAACGACGCAGACGACAACACTGATGATCGCGATCCACTGTGCGGTCGCCAGTCGCCCCATCACCCAAGCGTCCGGGCGGAACATCTCCACCCAGAAGCGACCCAGCGGGTAGGCGATAAAGTAGAGCAATGCCCCATCGCCCTGGCGCAGCTTGTGACCGAACTGCCGGTAGATCAGGAACAGCAGCCCGAACATCAGCAGATTCCAGCCGGCTTCGTAAAAGAAGGTGGGGTGATAGCCGTTGGTGGCGTACCAGTCGAGCGTCGCCTGCGTCAGATTGCCGGCACCGCAAAAACCAATGTCAGGGGTCGTTTCCTGTGGTCGTTGACAGGGATAGGTCGGGTTGATGTAAAAGGCCCATGGCAGACTGGTGGGCGGGCCGTAGAGTTCCTGGTTGATAAAGTTCCCCATGCGTCCAATCGCCTGCGCAACCAGTACATTGAGGCCGATGTAGTCCAGGTAGTTCAGGACGTTCAGCTTGTTGCGCCACGTGTATAGGACGATGGCGACCATCCCTCCGACCAGCCCGCCGTATATGCCCAGCCCTCGAAATCCGCCCTCCCAGAAGTTGATGATGTCCAGGGGATTCTCGCGATAGTGTTCCCATCCAGCCGCATCGGCTGGGGAACTGAATACGTGATACAACCGGCCGCCGATGATTCCCAATAGAAGGGTCCAGGCCAGCAGATTCCAGATGTGGTCCGGATTCTCACCCGCGCGCGCGGCCTGTCGGGCGGACAGCCAAGCTGCAATTGCGGCTCCCCCAACGATACACACGCCGTACCACTGCAATGTGAACGGCCCTAAATTAATGATTGTGGGATTCATGTTGTGCCCGCTGCTTGTGTGCTGAGATAAGCCCCGTATGACCAAGGCAACAGTATAGGAGAAGCCCGTACATTCGCAAAGAATCGCGTCGCTAGGTTGGGCTCTCTCGCGAATTCTACCGGGTAGGTCCGCTACGGCCCCGGCGCGCCGCTTTCAAGCCATACCTCCAGCGTTACGCCGACGCGCTCGAAACTCTCCACTCCCAGCTTGTCCATCTTATCCTCAACTGTGTGCCAGTATGGGTATGTAAAGTCGATGATGTCGATCGCTGTGAAGCCGGCCTCGATGAAAGGCGTGTGATCGTCGATCAGGGCTGTGCCCCGCCCAAGACTGAACCATTCACCGTAGCCCAACTGCCTTGCAACCGCCCAAATCGCCTCGGTCAGGCCCCTGTCAGAGTTCGGCTCCCACAGGAGCTCTTGATCCGCGTCACCGATCATGTCGACGATGACCGTATAGCGCGGTGAACGGCACTGTTCCACACTGGCGAGATGGTCGACAAAGTAGCTGCTGCCCAAAATCCAATCCCACCCAGGAATGCCTCCGTTGTCCTCGGCGTCAAAAAAGGCGAGGCAGATCGTATGGTTTGTGCTTGCCACGTCCAGCGTGCGCGCCAATTCCAGGAGTACGGCCACCCCTGACGCACCGTCATTGGCGCCGGGTACCGGTTTGTCCCGGTTGGCCGGGTTCGGGTCCGAATCCGAGACCATGCGCGTGTCGTAATGCGCGCCCAGAATGATCACCGGGCCGGACCCTCTGAAAGCGATGAAATTGCGCGCCTCCACCTCCGGCAACGGACGGAAAGGCTGGATCAGCACGTCCCAACCATTCTGGTTCAGCTCCTGCACCATCCAATCGCCCATCTCGCGGTGCGCGCTCGTGCCGGTTATTCGCGGCCCGAAGGACATCTGTTTCTCCACATAGACCATCGCCTGGTCCGCCGAGAACGAAGCACCCTCGACCGGCAAGTCCAGCAGCCCGTAGCCCAGATAGCCGAAAAACCCGGCCGACGCCGCCAGCGCCACAAGAAGGGTGAACTCAACCCGGTAGTTCCTGGTGGTTTCCATAAAGCGCCTTAAGGATGACATACTTGGTCAATTCAGCGGGCTCAGGAAGGATCCTGTAGCCCCGGTTTAGTCTCTGCGCGAGGAGCGGGCCCGCAGCCGAATTCGGATCGGCGTTCCTACGAACGGATAATGCCGCCGCAACTGATTTTCAAGGTAGCGCAAATAACTGAAGTGCGCCAACTCCGGGTCATTGACAAAGAGAATAAAGGTGGGTGGCTCGACGCTGGCCTGTGTAGCGTAATAGATGCGAAAAGGACGCAGCTGCTTTGTGGCCGGTGGTGAACGGTGGTAGGCGTCCTGAATGACTCCGTTCAATTCCGCAGTGGGGATTCGATAGCGCCGCTCAGCCGCCACATCCAGCGCTGTCGGCAGGACCTTCTGCACGCGTTGCTTCGTCAGCGCGCTGATGAAGAGTACCGGAACGTAGTCAAGAAACTGCAAATCCGCGCGTACCTCGCGCGTGTATTCAACCATTGTCTGCGTGTCTTTCTCCACGATGTCCCACTTGTTTACAAGCACGATCACGCTCTTATGCGCCTCAAGAACGTAGCCGGCGATATGCGCATCCTGCGCGGTGACGCCCTCGACGCCGTCCAGCAGCAGCAGGGCCACGTCGGCGCGATCGATGCTGCGCATACTTCGCAACACGCTGTACTTCTCTATGCCCGGCTCCACGCGCCCGCGTCGCCGGATGCCCGCAGTATCGATTAACGTGATCTCTTGTCTATTGTAGACCATCTTCGTGTCGATCGGGTCGCGTGTTGTGCCCGCTATCTGGCTAACGATGGCTCGGTCGTGCCCTATCAGCGTGTTGAGCAGGCTGCTCTTGCCGACATTTGGCCTCCCCACCAGCGCGATCGCCACTCCTTCGCTGTCCTCTTCATCGCTGACCGGGCTGTCAACTACCGCGGTCGCAATCACGTCTAGCAGGTCGCCGACGCCGATGCCATGAAACGCGCTGATCGCAAACGGTTCACCGAGTCCCAGCGACCAAAACTCCGCCGCGTTGAGCTGCCGCTCTTCGCTTTCAGCCTTGTTTACCGCCAGCAGGACCGGCTTTGTCGTCTGCTGCAGATACTCCGCGAGGTCTTCGTCGGCTGCAGTCAGGCCGTCCTTTCCGTCCACTACGAAAACGATCACATCCGCTTCATCCACCGCAATTCGGGCCTGGTTCGTTACCTCCGTGACGTAGCGGGCTGAATCACGTGCCAGCGGAGCGATACCCGGCCGGGCAGCCCGATATTCGGCCGTCTTCTGTGCTTCGAGGCCGCCCGTGTCGATAACGGTAAAGGAGAGCCCGCTCCATTCCGCCTCACCGTAGAGCCGGTCGCGGGTCGTGCCGGGAAGGTCCTCCACAATTGCGGTCCTCGCGCCGACAAGCCGGTTGAACAGGGTCGACTTGCCCACATTTGGACGTCCCACCAGCGCTACCACTGCTTTTCGTTTTCTCATTTCAGCTCAGTTGGAGGGCGCGGGCGTTGCAGTGGGGGAAGGATCGGGCGCGTCGGGCGCGGGCGAGGGCTCGACTGTTGCCTCTGTCGGTGCGTCCTCCTTCCCATCTTCCGGCGTGAATGCAGGTTCCGCCGTCCCGGGGACCGGGGTGGAGGGCGTTTCGACCGGTTCAGGGGTCGGCGTAATCAACGACTCGATCAACACTTCGATCGCCTCCGGGATCACACCTTCTTCAACAATGCCCTCCGGCACGACAACGGTCGGCTGAATGACATGGCTGCCGGGCAGCAGTCCCGTCACATCAAGCATGACCTGCACCTCTTCCGGCCCCAACAGTTCCAGACGCGGGAGAGGGCCGCTTACGATCACCTCCACCTCTTCCAACGAAACCGTAATGCGAACGTCGTCTCCCGCCCCCTGCACGACGGGCCGACGTGTGACGGTCAGGCTGCTCTCGAGCGCGGCCACGCCCACCGTGACAAGGACGCTGTCTTCCACCGTCGAGATGTTTTCCGGCAGGATCAAGGACAGCCGTTCACGCACCTCTCCGACTGCGCCCTCAATTAGCAGCGGCTTCGTCTCCACATATCCGGGCAGGTCGCGCAACGCATCGGGGCTGCCTAGCAGTACAACCGTAGGCGGGTCCACCTTTACGCCCGTCAGGCGGTAGTTGGGCGACGGCGCACCCTGCACATCGGCGCGCACGACCACCTCCTTGCGGCCCGGCGGCTGGACCACTGGCACGACTATGCGCGCCGAACCGGGATCAACTCTGACTCTTTCCACTTCCAGATTCTGCGCGTTGCGCGGGCTGAGCGTACTAAAGCTCTCCACCTGGCTCTTGGCATTGCGCAGGAGGACGGAAGCGACCGCCAAGCGCACCTGCTCCACATGGGTCTGCGGACCGGTAATCGTTACAACTGATGGCTCTGCCAACGGATCCTGCCAGTCGTACCCGAACGCAGCGCTGTCCATCACCTCGACCGCCACCGGTACGTCCTTGGAGATGACCGGTTCCAACTGTACGAGCAGTTGACGCGGTTCAAGGGCGATGACTTCCACGTCCGGGTTCAGTGCCGTTACAACGACAGGAACTTCATGGCTACCCGCCGGCAGGCCGGCCAGGTCGATCACCGCACTGAAGTCGTCCGCCTGCTGCATTTCCAGTGTGCGCTGCGGTGCCCGCAGGGTCAGCACCGCCGTGCGATTTGTCAGGTCTTGCAGGCTTTGCAAGCCTTCCCCCATATTTCGAACCTCGATCAGGATTGGCTCTTCATACTCCTCCCGTATCATCGGGTTTTCCTGATCGATTGCGATGAACCAGACGGCAAACGCCAATAGGACCGACAAGAGCAACGTCGTGGTCGGCCTCATCGTCCTCATCGTGCGGCCGTATCGGCGAATGTCATTGAACTTCAGCAAGGAATTCCTCGGTCTCGGCGTTGCCCATGATTGGCCGCGGATGATAGAATTCAGTCAGCCTTCGGCGCAACTCGTTGGCATCCAGCCGGCTCTCCATCAGTCCACCCATCGATATCGATATCGCACCAGTCTCCTCGGACACAACCACGGTCATCGCGTCGGCAATCTCGGTGATGCCGATCGCGGCCCGATGGCGGGTGCCTAACTGCCGGTCCGCTATGTTGCGGTTCGTTAGCGGCAGAATGCAGGAGGCTGCGACGACTTTACCGCTCTGGATTACGACCGCGCCGTCGTGCAGAGGCGTGCCTGGAAAGAAAATCGTCAGCAGCAACTCAACCGATACCTCGCCGTCGATCTCAACGCCCCTGTCGATGTACTCTCTCAGGCCGCCGCTACCTTCCAGTACCAGCAGCGTCCCATGCCTCCGCGCAGACAACTGCTCGCAGGCGCGCACAATCTCATTGATCAATGGCTCGGTCCCGCCATTGGTTCGACGCAGAAAGAGCGGCGTCCTTCGCCCAACCTGCTCCAATACACGCCGGATCTCAGGCTGAAAAATGACCGGTATGGCCACAAATACCACCAGAGAACTGGTGCGTAACAGCCAGCTGAATGCGGTCAACTCCACCGTGCGGATCAGTACAAAGACCAGAACGCCGATAATCAGGACGCCGAGCACAAGCTGTGCTGCCTGCGTCCCTCGCAGAAGATGCAGCAGCGCGTAAAAGATCAGCGTGACAAGAAAGAGATCGACGAGGTTTTGCCAGTCCGAAAGACGGCTCAGAATTGCCAGAAAGTCAGTCATATTACACCGTTTCGTGGTCGGGCTTGCCGGTCGTCAACGAGACTACCTTGGCTATGGGACGGTAACCCCTGCGAGTTGATCCACAATCAACGTTTCTGGCTAAAACCCCCCGAATGTACGGCAGTTACGGAGGAGGAGTCAATGATTCTTCTACGGCAGTCCTACACCCCCCAATAAGTGGGCCAGAACTGCCTTCTGCGCATGCAGTCGGTTGTGGGCCTGCGGGAAGAGCACGCTGCGGTCCCCGTCGGCTATCGCGTCGGTAATCTCTTCGCCGCGGTGTGCCGGTAGGCAGTGCATCACCAGCACGTCCTCATTGTCCGTTCGGTTCACCAACTCTGAATTGACTTGGTAGGGAGGAAAGACGGCCATTCTTTCCTCCTGTTCATCTTCATCTCCCATGCTCACCCAGACGTCGGTGTAGAGCACATCCGCGCCGCGTACACCGTCCAGGTTGTCAGTAACCTCGACTTCTGCCTCTGCCGCGCTCAACACCTCCGACGCCGGAATGTAGCCCAACGGCGCCACTACCCTGACATTCAATCCAACCTTTCCCGCCGCCATCAACAGGCTGGTAGCGACGTTATTGGCGCCGTCCCCCACGTACGCAAGGGTCTTGTCCTCAATTGCGCCCAACTCTTCCCAGATTGTGAATAGATCTGCCAGCGCCTGGCAGGGATGACTGTAATCGCTCAGACCGTTGATTATCGGCACGCTGCCCCACGCTACCATCTCTTCAATGTGGCGGTGATCGAAGACGCGCGCCATGACCCCGTCTACGTATCCGCTCAAAACTCGTACCACGTCCGCCGCGCTTTCACGCGTGCCCAGGCCGACCTCCGCCGGGCTGAGATAGAAGGCGTAGCCGCCAAGATGTTGCATGCCTATTTCAAAGCTGACACGCGTGCGCAAGGACGGCTTCTCAAAGAGCATCGCCAGAGATTTTCCCGCGAGGATGGGTTCGTTACCACCGCTCTGCGTCCACTCGTCCTTCAGCTTCCTGGCCAGTTTCAGCAGCCCCCAGAACTGTTCACTGCTAAGATCGCTGATTCCGGTGAAGTGGGAGAGGGGTGGAACGCTCACGATTTTCTCCTGAAGAGTTGGACAGTCCGACGACCGGTCCGAAATATGAGAAACAGCCCGAAACACCGACCAAAACGCCGGATGGCGCAGAATCCAGAGTTGACCACCTACAATAAAGACGAAGGAGAAGACCTGAAAGTTCCGCTGATTGCCAGGCGTATCTGTCGTCTTCCATGCCGTATTTATCTAATGCTTTTCCTTGCTGATCTGTGGTCGGATCAGAAAGTCGTCTGCGCCATTGCAGCCGCGCTGACCAGCATGCCGGCAGTCCACGAGAACTGGATGTTGACAAGAGGTAAGCCACGATATAGCGTCAGCCAGGTGGCCAGCCACAGGACGCCCAGCGCTGTCAGCGGCAGCGGAACCTGGCCGACTATCAGTAGGAGCGCCACGCCAAACTGGGCCAGCCCCATCGCCCAATATGCGCTCCACAGACCTCCGTGTGCCTTTGACACCTCCAGACAGCGGCTCCCGCCCCATGCATGAACTGTCCAGAGGAGAACCATCGTCCAGTTATAGCCGTTCCACGGATCGAGACCGAAAATCGTCAGACCCAGGATCCAGGGCGCCGCCACGATGACAAGGCTGTGCAGCACCGAAGTGGGGAATGCCGGCACGTGGCGCTGAATCCAGCCCCCGACAGAGATACCGAGCACAGCGAGCGTCGTCCACACTGCCGGGGCGCCAATTGCAAATGCAACCACGAACGCGACCGCAACGCCCGGCAGCCACGCCCGCACAAGAACTGAGTGGACCCCTGCGCCTTCCTGACCGAATAAGCGCGCGGCAGGCGAACCCCATTTCAAATAGGGCATCCAGGGCCTTCGGCGCAACACAGTCTGCCGTATACGGGGCAAAGCCTCTGACACGGCAAGACCGCCCCAGATATTTCCCCAAAGCGGGTCGACCAGCAGGAAGAGGAGTAAGAGTAGCTGTGGGGAGACGTTACGGACTACTTCTCCGATTCCCGCGGCCAATGCGGCCGCGGCAAGCGACCATGCGGCAGAGATGCGCCACGGGGATAACTCCAGCCAAAACCGGGCGTCCAACAGGGCGCTGCTGGACGTTGCTGGAACGATCAGTGGGGCCGATTCTTTCTCCGCCGCAGCCTCTCCGATTTCTTCTGAAGCCGTCAAAGTCTACCTGTACTCTCTCGGACTGCAAGTCGGCGGCATTTCGCGCCACCGCGTGTTCTTCTTGAGTGGACGCGAGGCATCCTCAATTGCGCGGGGCAATGGGGAATCGTGCACACTACAGTGGGGTGGTTTGCTGATCCGCCATGAAGAATTATAGCAGGCTCAGCCCCTGCGGGAAATTTCAGACGATTACCTGTAGACGGCCCGGCTGTACAGCAATCGACAGCTTCTCGATCCCACGCGACAGGACCTCGCCATCTGTGTGGACCGGAACCGGTTGCTCCGAGGCGATGCAGATAGAGCGAAGCCGGCTAAAGTAGACGGATTTCTGGCTGTACAACCCGGTCCTCGTCATTGCTCTAGGCATCAGATTCAGAATCCCGATCTTGGATTGAGCATCTGCGTATGCCAAGTCGAGCAACCCGTCGTCCATCACCGCATCCGGCGTAAGGTAGAATGCGCCGCCCGTGCGCTGGCTGTTGCCGATGCTGACCAGCAGCAGCGGCTTCGATTCGGTATGGGTTGCGCCATCCCCGTCCGTCCACCCGAGCTCGAAACTGGGCTGGTCGTAGGCCCGCAGTGCGCGCAGAGCTGCCCATACGTATATGGCGAAGCCGCGCAACCGCTTGATCCGGCGGCTCTCGACAGTTACCTGGGCTTCAAAGCCTACCCCAAGATTGTTGTCAAAGTAACGCCGGTATGACTTCCCGCTGCCTTGCGCTTCGACCAGTCCCAGATCGACGCGACGCGTGTTGCCCTCGCGGATGGCATTCACGGCCGCATCATAGCTGCGCGCCGCGCCGACCATGTCGGCAAAGTCGTTGCCGCTGCCGGCAGGCAGCACCGCCAACCCACGCAGAGTCTCGCCCGCAGGCGTCGCCTCGGCAATGCCGTTGACGACCTCGTTTATCGTACCGTCCCCGCCGACAGCGGCGATGATCTCGAACCCTTCCTGCCGGGCCTGTTTCGCCAGCGCGGTAGCTTCGTCCTGCGCGTTAGTTTCAGCTAGCTCGAAGGGAACGTTGCCGCGCCGAAAAGCCGCCTGGATCTCTGTGGACACGTTGGCGCCGCGCCCCCGCCCCGCATACGGGTTGAGGATGACCATTACCTTTTCCATGGCTTCGCAGCGTCCCCCTTCATTCTTGGGCTCCTTCTGCCGAGTCCGATTCCTCCAGGATCAGCGCCTGCCTCGCGGGTATCTTCAGCCCCCAAAGTGTCCCACTGTGCGCGCGGTGGATCTGTCCGGACGCCTCTGGCGGCCATATAACGCGAAAGTGTTGCCGGGATTCGCGGCTTCCTTCGCCGTCATCATGCATGCAACTCGATTTCACGCCTTCGCCGAGGACTCGAGTGTCCGGTTCCAGGGGTACAGCCACCCGCGCCATCGATTCAGCGCGGTTGAACAGCACGACAATCCTGCTGTTGTTAACATCATCTTCTTTGGAGCGAGTAAGTGGAGGCTGACGGCGCTCACTGAATGAGCGGCTGAAACCGAAGACCTCGCCCGCTGCCAGCAACGTTCTGTATGCGCCTGTTCGGAGCGCCGGGTAGCTGTGCCGAAGATTGACGGCCTGTCGGTGAAAGTCGAGCAGGTCGCCGTCCCAAGGCTGGGTATGGAGCAGCCCCGCCTCTCTCGCGGGGTCGGGCGCCTTGCCCAACCTTTTAGTTGAGCGTGTTCGTGCTTTCCACGGGAACGCGCCGCGGCAGCCAGGGTCTGGACCGCCGCTCATGCCGATCTCTTCTCCGTAGTAGATGCAGGGCGCGCCCGGCAAGGTCATTTGCAGCAGGACACACAGGCGTACGCCGCTCGCATCGCCGTTCAGGGTCCACAGGCTACGCGCCGTATCGTGGCTCGTCAACAGGTTGAGTTGGGCGGTTACGACCTCCCAATCGTAGCGCTCCAGCATCTTTTCGACTGTCGCGGCAAAGGCCGGCGTATCAAGTCTGTCGATCGCGTATCCACCGGGCCGGTAGTCGGCGCGCAATGTCTGCGCACCGAAATAGCCGTAGGCCGCCCGGCTGAAAACGTAGTTCATCACCGCGTCGAACCGATCTCCGCGCAGCCAATCCTCCGCCTCGTGCCAGATCTCCCCCACTGTGTAAGCATCGGGATTCGTCTCTTTGACTACGCGGCGAAACTCCCGCCAAAAGGGCGGGTCGTCAATCTCCTCAGGCACGTCCAACCGCCATCCGTCCGCCCCGAACTCGATCCAGTGGCGCGCCACCTCCAGTAAATGCTGCCGTACACCGGCGTTGCTGACGTTAAGTTTCGGCAAGGCCGGCAGCTCCCACCACGCGGCATAGTTGTGCGGGCTTTCATCGCTGTATTGGTACGGACGCAGCGGCCAGTCCCGCACGCGGAACCAGTCCAAATAGGGCGAGTTCTTGTTTGTTTCCAGGATGTGATGGAAGGCCCAGAAGCCGCGGCCGGTATGGTTGAAAACCCCGTCGACAATTACCCGCATGGCACGGGCGTGCGCTTCATCCAGGAGCTCGCGAAAGGCAGCCTCCCCGCCGAGCAGCGGATCTACCTGAAAGTAGTCATAAGTATGGTAACGGTGATTTGAAGCCGAACTGAAGATCGGGTTCAGGTAGAGCGCGTTGACACCCAGGTCTTCAAGGTAGTCCAGACGGTCGACGACCCCCAGCAGATCACCGCCCTGAAAGCCGCGCGCGGTTGGCGGCGTCCCCCAAGGCTGAAAGCGGATGCCCGGCGGATGCTGCAAGCGCGGGCTGCGTCTGAATCGATCGGGAAAAATCTGATAGAAGACCGAGTGCTTCACCCAATCCGGTGTCGTAATGCCCATCGCTGCCCCGGCAACACATTGTCCAGTATCTTCGTCTCGATTGTTGCATACGCATTGTTGG
>DAOUHX010000345.1:0-5059 GCA_034428395.1 Caldilineaceae bacterium | reverse complement strand
CGTGCCAGCAGATCCTCGATGCGGGCATGATCCCGCTGGAGAGCACGCTGCTCAGCTGGGAGTGGGACCGGATGGTCGACTACCTGGTCCGGTCGATGGGGCTATTCGACCTGATCGACCTCAACGGCGACGGCTTCTGCACCGATGTCGAGCAGACCCGCGCCGCCATCGCCGGCATCGTGCGCTTCGACTCGCCCTACTGGGTCGAGCCGACCCGCATCTGGAAAGAGGTTACGAACTACTTCCAGCCCGGCTACCTGCAGATGGCGCAGACGACCAATGCGATCGGCTATGGCGAGATCTTTATGACCGAGCAGTCATCGATGGTGTGGCACGCCGTCCGCATCTGGCCGCAGCTGATGGAGTTAGGAGGCACCGACAAGTTCGGCGTCTTTAATCTGCCGCGCCTGACAAATAAGCTGACACCGTGGGGCGAAGAGGACCCGACCTGGCTGATCGCGCGCTCGACCGAGAGCAAGACGGTGACCAGGACCGCGCGCGAACGCGGGCACGTCGACCTGGCCATCGATTTTCTCAAGTTCATGACGACGCCGGCCAACTCGGAGCGACTGATCCAGGAGCGGTTTGGCACGAACCTGGTGATGCCGACGATCAGGGGCCTCGAAGGAATCGCGCTCGACGACGATGTCAAAGCCCTGGTCAGCGACTATGAAAAGAAGACGGCCAAGCCCGGATTCTCCTCCGACCGCATCGGCGACTGGCACTTCTGGTACGAGTGGTTCTCGGCGCTTCAGGCCTACTTCGCCGATGCTATGACACTGGAAGAGATGATCCAGGTACAGATCGACGTGCTGCCGACCTTCATCGACAATTTCCTCGTCGATAAGGAGCTGCAGGAAGAGGCCAAAGAGTGGGAGAAGTTGAGGGCCGACTACACGCCGCCGCCGTGGGGCGAATACTCGGTCCCGACAGAACCGTTCGTGATGCCGTTCAACGCCTAACATCAGTGAATAGTGGCCAGTGGTCAGTGATCAGCAGATCGCTGGCCGCTGGCCCTTGCGAACCCCATGTCAGTTCAGACTGCCGACACCGGTCTCGACAGTAGACTGTGGAGCGGCCGCCGCCGTGCGCTGCGCCGCAACCTCACCGCGTTCTTCTTTCTGCTGCCCACCTTCCTCTTTCTGGCCATATTCATGTACCAGCCGACCCTCAACGTCATCTATCATTCATTCTTCCGCTGGGACGGCTTCACCGTGGAGCGGTACATCGGGTTCGGGAACTTCACGAAGATGGTTTCCGACCCCAACATGCACATTGCCACGCGCAATCTCGGCTGGTTTTTCCTCGGCTGGATGTTGCAGCGCATCTCCCCCTTCCTGGTGGCGGAGCTGGTCTTCAACCTGAGGCGGGAACGCACCAAATATTGGTACCGCACGCTCTTCGTTCTGCCGATGGTCGTCCCCTTCCTGGTCACCATCATGATCTGGAAGTTCATCTACAACCCGCTGCCCACGATCGGCGTTCTCAATCGCATGCTGGGCAGTTTCGGCCTGGAAGAGTGGCAGACAGCGTGGCTGTCCGAGCCGAGCCTGGTGATCCCGGCGCTGCTGCTGGTCAGTTTCCCCTGGATATCCGGCTGGCCGTTTATGATCTTCTACGCCGGTCTGCAGCAGATCCCCAGTGAGGTGCTCGACGCCTCGGTGATGGACGGCTGCAATGTCTGGCAACGCATGTTTCGCATCGACATTCCGCTGGTGGTCACGTCGATCCAACTGGTGGCGATCCAGACGATGATCGGAATCATCCAGGATTTCGCCTTTGTGCTGATCATGACGGCGGGCGGGCCGGCCAAGGCGTCGCTGGTGCCCGGCCTGCTGCTCTTCATGGCCGCCTTCCGCGGCGACCATATGGGTTACGGCGCAACGATCGGCGTAACCATGTTCATCGCCATCTTTATTCTGACGCTGCTGAGCTTCCGCTACACGACGTCGCCCTTCGCCCGCACCCGACGAACGAGGGAGACCTGATGACCGAGCAAACAGTCGATCAGCCCTTCTCATCGACGCATGACGATGCGCAGTCGGAGCTTGGCGCGCAGCTCAAAAACTCGCTGCATCATGCGGTGCTGGTCTTTCTCCTCTTTCTGACCTTCTTCCCCTTCATCATCGCCATCTTCACCTCGTTCAAGAGCTTCCAGCAGCTGCTTGTAAACTTCTGGCTGCCGGCCTTCCCGCTGCAACTGAACAACTATGTGATGGCGTGGAACGAGATCTACCGCTCCATTATCAACAGCAGCTTGGTTAGCCTCGGCGCGGTCGCCGGCGTGCTGCTGTGCGCGTCCCTGGCCGCGTACGCGTTTGCGCGCATCGACTTCGCCTGGCGCGACGCGGCCTACTATCTGGTGCTGTCGCTGCTCATGATCCCCAGCGTCCTGACACTGATCGGCCGCTACCTGCTGATCGTCGAGTTCGGGCTGATGAACTCGCTCTGGGGGCTGATCCTACCCTACATCGCGGGGGGGCTTGCCTTCGCCGTCTTTCTGCTGACCGGCTTCTTCTCCGACCTGCCGGAGGAGCTGTTCGAAGCGGCCAGGATGGACGGCGGCACTGAGCTGCAGATGTACCGCCTGATCGCGCTGCCCCTTTCGCGGCCGATCATGGCGATCGTCGGCCTGCTCACCTTCCTCTCGTCCTGGGGGGACTATGTGTGGCCGCTGCTGGTGCTGCGCTCGCCGGAGAAGTTCACGCTGATGCTGGGGCTGGCGAGGTTCACCGGCAACAACCAGGTCTTGTTCGGGCCGCTGATGGCCGGCTACGTGATCGCGTCGGTCCCGACCGCAATCATCATTGTCCTGATGATGCGCACCTTCGCCGGCGCCGCCCTGGTTGGAGCCTTCAAATGACCGACGGCAAGAATTTCAGGGTGGGAATCGTCGGCTGTGGCAGGATGGCGGGGCTGCACGCCGAGGCCTATACCCTTGTGCCCGATACGCAGCCGGTCGCCGCCGCCGACATCGACCCCGACAAGCTGGACCTCTTCTGCGAACAGTGGTCGATCCCGCAGCGCTACAGTACCTATGAGGAGATGCTGACGGAGGCCGACCTGGACATCGTCAGCGTCGTCACGCTGGACAGCCTGCACGGTCCGGCGACGATCGCCGCGGCCGAGGCCGGCGCGCGCGGCATCCTGTGTGAAAAACCGATGGCCTTCGACCTTGAAGAGGCGGACCGCATGATCGCGGCCTGCGACCGCGCCGGCGCCAAGCTGGTGATCGACCACTCGATGCGCTTCGAGAAGAATTTCATCGAAGTGAAGGCGATGATCGAGCGCGGCGACATCGGCAATTTGCGCACCATCCGCGGCAACCTGCTCTCGACCGACCAGCGCGATCCCAGCAGTTGGCATTCGCAGTTCGCGACCGCCGGCGGCGGCGAGCTGATGCACAACGGCACGCACCTGTTCGACCTGATCCGCTTCTACGCCGGCGACCCGGAGTGGGTCTTCGCCACGGTCGAGCGCGGCAACAAGGCGATCACAATCGAGGACCTGTCGGCCGGCCTGTTCCGCATGGACAGCGATTCCCTCTTCTTCTTCGAGTCGGGCGGGCGGCGGCGCTACGGCTGCTTCGAAATCCTGATCGAAGGCGACGAAGGCCGCCTCGCGATCCAGCACGGCGCGCGCAACGCCCTGGAGCAAAGGGGCGGGTGGGCCTGGGAGCCCTACCTTCACCGCTGGCGCGGGGGCACCGAGCCGGTTGCATGGGAGCCGGTCGCGACGCAGCGGGACAACGCCGTCATCAACGTGGTGGCCGACCTGGTCGACTGCATCGAAACCGGCCGCGAGAGCATCTCGAGCGGGCGGCAGGGCCGCGCCGCGCTGGAGATGATCATGGCGGTCTACGAGTCGCAGCGTCGCGGGCTGGCCCGCGTCGACTTCCCGCTGGCCATCCAGGACAATCCGTTTGGAGATATGCTCGACAGAGGTCAGATTTAGCGAAGGAACCCTTTGCACCCGCCGGAGTTTGTCAGTCCCCAGATGAAGCGCACCTTCACGGGCCCCACCACGGCAGGAGAACACAAATGACGGACGGCAAGCGTTACACTGCAGGTATCGTCGGCTGCGGCAGGGTGGCCGCGATGCACGCCAAAGCCTATACAGAGGTGCCCGGTACGCAGTTGGCAGCCGCGGCCGACATCGACCCGGATAAGCTCGATAGCTTCTGCGAACACTGGTCGATCCCACAGCGCTACAGCAGCTACGAGGAGATGCTGGCCCAGTCCGACGTCGATATCGTCAGCGTCTGTACGCTGGACAATCTGCACGGCCCGGTGACGATCGCGGCGGCCGAGGCCGGCGTGCGCGGCATCCTGTGCGAAAAGCCGATGGCCTTCCACCTCGAAGAGGCCGACCGCATGATCGCTGCCTGCGACCGCGCCGGCGCCAAGCTGATCGTCAACCACTCGATGCGCTTCGAGCAGAACTACATCGATGTGAAAAAGATGATCGAGCAGGGCGAAATCGGCAATCTGCGCACGATCCGCGCCAACTTGCTCACGACCGACCAGTACAATCCGAGCAGTTGGCATTCGCATTACGAGACGGCGGGCGGCGGTCAACTGATGCACGACGCCACGCATATATTCGATCTCATCCGCTTCTATGCCGGCGACGCGGAGTGGGTCTTCGCCACGGTGGAGCGCGGCAACAAAACGGTCACGATCGAGGACTTGGGGGCAGGGTTGTTCCGCATGGACGGCGGCACTCTCTTCTTTTTCGAGTCGGGGGGACGGCGTCGCTACGGCACCTACGAGATCCTGATCGAAGGGGATGAAGGGCGGCTGGCGATACAGCACGGCGCGTTCAACAGCCTGGAGCGGTCCGCCGGCTACGGATGGGAACCCTTTCTGCACCGCTGGCGTGGCCGCACCGAGCCGGTCGAGTGGGAGCCGGTCGCGACACAGCGGCAACACGCGTGGATCAACGCGGTAAGCGACCTGATCGACTGTATCGAGCAGGACCGTGAGAGCGTTTCAAGCGGGCGGCAGGGCCGCGCCGCGCTCGAGATGATCATGGCGGTCTACGAGTCGCAACGACGGGG
>DAOUHX010000344.1:0-4837 GCA_034428395.1 Caldilineaceae bacterium | reverse complement strand
GTTGAGAAAATCGGACGGAACGCCAACATGTTGAAAGGCGGCGGCCGACCGTTCGAAGGCCTCGGAGCGTCGAATCCCAAAGTGGGAAATCAGCGGCTCCGCGACCTGATCACCTACTTTGAGCACCGGGTTCAGTGAATTCATCGCGGCCTGCGGCACGAGCGAAATCTTCACCCAGCGCACCTGCTGGCGATACTCTTCGTCGCTCAGCTGCATAACCTCCTGCCCGTTCAGTTTGACACTGCCGGAATAGGTATGGACATTGCGGGGCAGGAGGCGCAGAATCGCTCTGGTGAGCGAGGTCTTGCCGCAGCCGGATTCGCCCAGGATTACCATGGCTTCGTTGCGGCGCAGGTTCAGGCTGATTCCGTCGACCGCGTGTAAAACGCCCTGCTGGGTCCGGAAATAGAGCCTCAGGTCCTCGATTTGCAGAACCGGCGGATCGGAAAAGGCCATTACAGATCTCGCAATCTGGGATTGAAGACTCTGTCCAGGGCGAAACCGACCATGGCAAAGCCGAGGCCGGAGAGGAGCAGGAGGGCGGCGGGCTCGAGCATCCAGTAGTAGTGGCCCTGGTAGAGGGCGTCGTTGACGCGGGCGTCGCTCAATACTTTGCCCCAGGTCGGCAATAGAGGGTCGCCCAGGTTCAGCACTGCCAGCGTCGCCTCCACAAAGACAAAGGAAGGGATCGATACCACAAACTGGGGCACGAGGGTGGGAATGATGCGGGGGATGAGGTAGAGGAAGATGATGCGAAAATTGCTGGCGCCGTAGGCCCGCGCGGCCTCGAAGTAGGGATCCTCCTTTATCTGGAGGAAGACGGCGCGGCTGGTCTTGATGCCTGAACTGAAGATGCTCAGAAGAATCAGGACGCCGAGCATTACCCAGATGCTGCGCGAGTAAAAGAGACCTACCATGATCAGGATAGGCAGGACCGGCAAGATCAGATTGACCTCGGTGATGCGCTGGATCGCCGGGTCAATTAATCTGCCGAACCAGACCCCAATTGCAGCCACAACGAGGGTGCTTACCGAGGATCCAACCGCGGCCAGGAGGCCGAAGGCGAGCGCCACCGGCATCCCCCACATCAGGGCCAGCGTGAGGTCGCGGCGCAGGTGATCGGTGCCGGCGAGGCCGTAGACTTCGCCATAGATGACCAGCCTGGCGTCGACATCGGCCTCATCCTCAAAAACCAACCCGGCAGCCACGAGTTGGTAGGCGCCCTTCAAGGGCCGGGGATCATCTGCGTCCGAGGCGGGGTCGGCGAAGAGGCCAACCTCCGGCTTGACTCCGTCGAGACGCCTCTCCAGCTTTTCTTCTTGCGAAAAGCGGACAGTGACAGGCCCTTCGACGGTGACATCGGCAATGCGGATCTCGCGTCCGTCGGGCGTCAGCCAGGTGAGCGAAACGAGCGGACGTTTCTGTTCGTGCTCAGAGGTGAGGAAGAGGGAGATCTCCTGGGGAAACTCGTCGGCCGTATAGTCAAAGGTAAAGGTGGTGATTACATCGGTCATCTCTTCAGAGACTTCCTTGCGCGCCTTCTGTACGGATTCGCCCTCGGTTTCCCCCGCCGGACCCAGAATCAGCGTCTCGGGCAGGTTGACGCCGGGGAACAGGTTCACCCATTTGGGCATGGCAGTGCGAGGGTTCTCAAGCCATACACCTTCTCCGCCCCGCCAAAGGTCAACCGCTTCACTGTAAGGAATGGCAATCACCGTATAGATAGAGAATAAGACCATGGCCGCAATGATGGCCAGACCGGCGATGGCGGAAGGATATTGGGAAAGAGCGGAGAGCGTCCGACGCAGCGCCGTCATGCCTGGCCCTCCTGATTGCCCCCGACCTTGACGCGGGGGTCTATGAGGGCGTAGACAATATCGAGGAAGAAGACCGTAATGCCGAGCAGGTAGGCATAGATGACGGTAGAGCCCACGATCACCGAAGTCTCAAATATGTTGGAGGCCAGATAGAAGAGCCGTCCCAGGCCCGGCCAATTGAAAATCGTCTCGAGCACAATGGATCCAAACCAGAGGCCTATGATGGACAGTGCCAGGCCGGTCACGATCGTGGGCATCGTCGGCCTCATTATGTACCGGCGCTCGATCACCCGGTCGGACAGACCTTTGGCGCGGGCCATGTCGACATAGTCTTCATTGGAAAAGATGAGAAAGAAGGTGCGCCAGGAGTAGATTCCCAAAAAGACAGCGCTGATGAATATGGCCGTAACCGGCAGCACCATGTGGTTGAGGACGCTCAAAGAGTAGTTGAAGATCGATTCGGGCGGGGGCGCGGAGACGAGTCCGCCGAATGGAAACCAGCCTAACAGGGCGGCAAATACCAGGATGAGAAAGAGGCCGTAAAACCAGCTGGGCGCGGCGGAGGTCGGCGCCAGCGCGACGATGACCCGGTCGAGCCTGCTGCCGTAGTTGCGAGAAAGATAGAGGGCAACGAAGATCCCCACAAAGAAAAGCAGGAAGAAGGAGCTGGCGAAGAGAAGGATCGTGGCGGGCAAGCGCTCCAGGATGATCAGACGCACCTGCCGCGAGCCGCTGTCGCTTGACATATTGTCTGCCCAGCCCAGGTTCAGCGTCATAGCCCCCAATAGAAAGTTGAAACTGCGAACGAGGAAAGGTCGGTCAAGTCCCATCCGCTTTTCCTGCAAGACAACCAATTTATCGATATGTTCCCGCCGTTCATCGGCGGTCATGTTTGTGAGCTCCTGATTCTGCGACACTGCGATCGCAACCGTCTCTCTAATGTATCCTTTGCGGATCTCATCCACATGGCCGCCCATATTGGCGATCAGGATCGTCAGATAGACGCCGATCAGGACGGTGAAAAAGAGGGCAACCATACGCAGCACCGTGAATTGCACAACGCGCGTGAGCGTGCTTTGCGTCTTGCTACGTTCGGCGCTCTCGGCGCCGGGTTGAAGGGGGAGAGCAGCGTCGGTCATTGCCTGTCCTCGTAGTTCCAGAAGGTCTTGAAGAGAAATGAGGAGCGAGAGAGAGTGTCCCGCTCCTCATTTCGCATCGTTTCACTGCTTCACTGTCAGTTCGTCGTTACAAACTCCAGCGACGAGAAGGTGGGGATGCTGACCCGCAGGGGCGCTACCGCCACCTCCAGCTTATTGGCGCCGGACTCAAGACCGGCCGTATCCTCGGCGCTGAGGGTGATCTGCCAGAGACCATCCTCGACCGCTTCGGCGGTACCGGTCAGGGCCAGTTCGCCCAGGGCGTCAAAGACGAGATACTTGACTTCGTCGATGTCGGCTATGGCATAGGCGTCGCCGCCAAAGTCGATCATCACCTCGAAGGTGGCCTCATCGCCGGAAGCCACGCGGGCAGGCCCGTCGACCGAAACTTCGGCAATCATCGGCGCATCGAACCCTTCCCACTTGGTGGCGGGATCGGTGAAGTCTTCGTTGCGCTTCAGCTGGACGGTCTTCTCAGTGGTGAATGCCTTCTCCAGGTAGAAGGGCCCATTGCCAACCCAGAAGTGACCCTTGTCTTCGTACCAGCCGCTGAGGTTATCCCACCGGGCAGCGGCCTCTTCGGCGCTGATGTAGTCGCCGAGTGTCGCTTCGTAGGGAATATGACCTGCAGAGACAGCTTCGTCAAGGTGGCCGGCCAGAACTTCCAGGCTAGGCCCTGCGATGTAGCTCATCCACTCCACTTCGTTGGCATCGGCCTTGTCCGAAGAGAAGGCCAGTTCGCCGGCGGCCTCGGCCAGCAGCCCAACCGTCAACGAATGCCACGGCGTACCGGGGAAGAAGGTAGCCACGTTCAACTCGGCGTCGAGGGAGAACTGGTCACTGTAATACTCGACAATGAGCGGATTTTCCTGCACGATCCGATAACCCCTGAAGTGGCTCTGGAAGTTGCTGAGACTTGGCACCTGGGCCTCGTCGAAGACGGCGCTTTCTTCCTTGGCCAGATCGAAGGTCGTGATCATGTCGAGCACAATGTCGGCCAGACTCAACTGGCTGCCGTCGTGCCAGGTCACGTCGAACAGATCGGCCGGATAATAGACGACACTCCTGACGTTGGCGAGCAACCCGTCGGGATGCAAATCACCGACAGTGATGAACTTCTGCTCGACCGCGTCCCAGTCGATCCAGGCATCTTCGGGCACGTGGATATGGTCGTCGAAAGTGAGGTCAACCCAGTCGTGCGTGCTGCCTACCGGCAACCCTTCCGTGATTGTTACCTCCGCTCTCTCGATGCGTTGCGGCCACTGCAGACCGGTGAAGGGGTCGGGCATGGCGCCCAAGTCCGCGGTGGCGCGAATCAGCATCGTGTCGTAGATCCAGTTGGTGCCTGCGACAGGATTCCAGGGTTCAGGCAGCATGCTGGGCATGGCGATCGTGAGCGAGCCGCCCTCTTCGCCGGCACGGCGCAGCGTGTAGGGCCACAGGCGGGCGCCATTCAGACCACCGGCCAGATCTGTGGAAACTGAGATATCGTTTCTGTAGGCGGTGAAGCCGAGCTGGTTCACCAACCAGACGCGCACCGAGTCCTGCATGGAGAGGGCGAGAACGTCGGCGAAGAGATCACGCCGTTCTTCCATGGTGGTGAAATCGCGCAGGTCCAGCTTTTCGGAGGTAGCGTCGAACTCTTCCGAAGGCGTGTATGCCTGCCAAAGCGGGAAAGGCAGGCCGCGGTTGGTATAGAAGAAGTCGAAGTTGCCGGCCTGATCGCGGCTGATCGCGGTTGTAATCCAGCCGCCCGTGTAGATGTGGAAAAGCCCTTCGGCGGGCTCAGTCCGGATCCAGATTGGGGAGGCCTCCGCGGCGGTCTTATAGTCGCGAACGACGCTAAAGCCCAGGTCCTCAAGC
>DAOUHX010000343.1:0-18998 GCA_034428395.1 Caldilineaceae bacterium | reverse complement strand
CTCGCTCGATTTCGCGATTCGCGCCTACGACTTCGACATTGAGACGGGCGGTATCAGCAATGAACGAATCGCGATCGACATTCCCAAAGAACTGGGCTTTGCCGACGGCTTCACCATCGACGAGGAGGGGATGCTGTGGGTGGCGCACTACGGTGGCAGCCGCGTGCGGCGCTGGAATCCTGACACGGCAACTGTGCTGGCGGAGATCGAATTGCCGGCGGCCGGTGTCACGGCGTGCGCATTCGGCGGGCCGGACCTAGATCAGCTCTACATTACAACAGCCTCGTTCCGTCTGAGCGAGGCGGAGAAGGCGCAACAGCCGCACGCAGGCGGGCTGTTTGTGGCGGAGCCCGGCATGCGGGGCGTTGCCGCGGACAAGTACGAGGGGTGAGTCGATAGAGGCCTAGCATCATGGAGTTCGTGCGATTTGTTCGACTGAAGGGGCGTTTTCCATGCGATTTCTGCAACTAAACTTCTATGGCGTCTTGATTCTGGCTGGAGTACTCTGCTCGTCCTGTGGTGCGCCGGCGATGCCCTCAATGGAACGGTCGGAAAACTTGATGCTGTTCGACGCAGAAGCCGCAGCGCCTGAACAGATAGAGGAGGGCGCGACGGGTGAATCTGAAGGCGGCTTGGCGGACTCGCGCAAAATAGTCGCCAACGCAAACATCTCGCTAGTGGTGGCTGACACCGAGGAGGCGGTAGAGGGCATCGAAATGATCGCGTCGGACGCAGGCGGATACCTGGCCGATGTCAACCTGTCCACGGACAGACATGGCGAGGGAGAGGTGATGCGCGGCACGATGACGATGCGAGTTCCCTCTGCCAACCTGGTTGAGACGATGACGCGGTTGCAGGCGCTGGCCACAAGCGTGAGCTATCTGAATGTCAGCCGTCAGGACGTGACCGACCAGTACAGCGATCTAGACGCGCAGCTGCGTAATCTACGCGCCACGGAGACGGAGCTTCTGGCCCTGCTGACCGAGGTGCGCCAGAAGCCGAACGCAAAGGTTGAGGATATCCTGAAGGTCCACAACAGCCTGATGACGATCCGCGAAGAGATCGAAACGCTGCAGGGGCGTAAGAATTTGCTGGACAATCAGATCAGCTTTTCGACGATATGGATCGAGGTTATTCCCGACAGCGTCAACCGCCCTATCGTGGAGGAACCGTGGCGCGCAAGCGAGCCAGCACGCAACGCACTGCGGGCGTTGGTGCAGACTCTGCAAGGTTTGATGACCGCGCTGATCTGGGCGCTGCTGTACCTGGTGCCGGTACTTCTCGTGTTGCTGATTCCGCTGGTGGTGCTGATCTGGCTGATACGAATTTTAGTCAGGCGGCGGAGACGCGAAGACGGGTAGAGCAGGCGAGGTTTTTGCGAAAGTTTGGTGGAATCAACCCTTGAGCGCGCCGAAAGTGAGGCCACCGGTGATGTACTTCTCGAGCGCCATGCCGGCCGCGACGACGGGGATGACGCTAACCAGCGAGATGGCGCTCATGTTCCACCACTCGGTGTAACCGGTCTGGCTGACCTGCATCGTCATGAAGAGCGGAATGGTGATCGCCTCGCGGAAGGTCAACGTCAGGGCGACCAGATACTCATTCCAGGCGCCGATGAGGGAGAGAACGAAGACGGCGACCAGGCCGGGCGCGGCCAGGGGCATGGCGATACGGAAGAGGACGCCCAGGCGGTTGGCGCCGTCAATCATGGCGCTCTCCTCGATCTCGACAGGCAGGCCCTCGAAGAAGTCGCGCATCACCCAGACAATGAATGGGATGGCGCCGCTGCTGTAAACGATGATCAGCGAAAGGCGCGTGTCGAGCAGGCCCAGCTCGCGGAACATCACGAGGAATGCGAGGATAAAGAGCGCGCCCGGGAACATGCGCTGGGACATGAAGCCGAGGACGATCGAGTTGTTGCGGCCGCCGTAATCGAAACGGGCCAGGGCATAGCCGGCGCTGGAGCCGATCAGGAGGGCGATTGTCGACGAGATGAAAGCAACAAGCACGCTGTTCATGAACGGGTCGAGGAACCAGGTGAGCCGTTCGACGAAGAGGTAGTGCCAAGCGTGAAGCCCCGGCTGGAAGTCGATAAAGGGCATATAGGTCGCCTCAATCGACATGTCGATTGCGTTCTTGAAGGAGGTGATCACCACCCAATACATGGGGAAGAGAAGGATAAAGGACCAGAAGCCCAGAATCGTATAGGATATGATGGAACGAATGCGCTTCTGCGCCGCGAGACCCATCAGTCTTTCCCCATCGCCCTTCTGGTCAGTACCAGGTACGCCCCGCCGAAGATCATCAGCACAATCAGCAGGAAGTAGGCCTGGCTGCTGCCGAAAGCCAGGTCTCCGCCCTTGACACCGGTGCGATAGATGGCTAGCGTGACCGATTCGGTTGCTTGGCCAGGCCCGCCTCCGGTCAGCACCATGATAATCTCCACAACCTTAAAGGCATCGATAATCCTGATCAGGAGCGCGGTCATCGTGATCGGCATGATGAGTGGGACGGTGATCTTCCAGAAGGCCTGCAGCTGGTTGGCGCCGTCGACGCGTGCGGCCTCGTGCAGGTCGGGCGGTACGCCTTGGAGCGCGGCCAAGAGCATGAGGATCATGAAGGAGCTCCATTGCCACACGTCAATGGCCATCAGCGCCACCATCGCCCAGGTCGGGCTGGTAAGCCAGGGCACGCCCTCAAAGCCAAGATTTCGCAAGATGTCGTTGATCGGCCCTATATCTTCCTGGAACAACATGCGCCCGACGATAAAGGATACGACGACCGGGCTGACCATAAGCGGCATCAGGAACCAGGTGCGGAAGAGCTTCTGGCCGCGGGTGATGTTGTTGAGCGCCAGTGCGACGGTCAGGCCGATGATCAGCTGAGTGGGGACGACCCCGAGCATAAAGACGACGGTGTTGCGCGCGGTGCGCCAGAAGGAGCGGTTGCCGAGCAGCTTTTCGAAATTGGCAAGGCCGACGAATTTGGTATCAAAATCGCCGATGCGGTAGAGGTGCAGGTCTGTGAAGGCGGCGTAGAGGGTCCAGAGCACAGGGATCGCCAGAAGAATGACGATGATGGCGACGGCGGGAAGCAGGAAGATCCACTTCCAGAGGTTGTCGCGTATCTCGAAGCGGGAGCGTCTGCGAGGATAGGATCGCGTTTCAGATGCCATAACAGGTGGATTCCGCCAGGGCAAGAAGAGGGAAGGAGTGGGGGAAGAGAGTTGCCCCTCTCCCCACCACTTGCTACTCTTTCTTTTTTGCTACTTTCCTACATGCCCAGGGTGCGGGCGTAGAGCTCGGCCTGGTGCTGCAGGCCGCCCATGCGCTCGCTGATCTCATTGAAGGCGGCCGCGACCTCGTCCAGAGCGTCTTGGGGCGAGGCCTCATTGGCCAGCGCCTTGGAGACACCCAGTTCGAGCGCGTCGCGATACTGTACCCAGCCGCCGAAAGCCTGATCGGTAACGGCATTGGGGTGGTCGAGGGTCTCGCGGGCGGCGTTGAGATAGTCGACCGCGACCTCTTCGCCGAGCTGCAGCGGGCCAGTCGCGAACTCTTCGACTGCTTCCATTTGGCTGAAGCGGTAGGGGCTGGCGCCGGTCAGGTCGGTCACGAAGGCCAGACCACTCTCCGGCTTGGTCAGATGGGTAACGAAGCCCCAGACGGCGTCGTAGGCCAGTTCGTCGACCTGGGCAGAGACGGCGATGACCCAGCCGCCGAAGGCGTGGAACGGCGCGTGGCTGGGCACGTCGAAGTAGTCCCACTCGCCGCTCTTCGAGTTGAATACCTCGTGCGAGCCGGGCAGGATGTCGTAGCCCTGCAGGCCCTGGATGATGGAGGTTTCAGGCGCGGTTGCGCTGGTGACAGCGTCCCAGTTATAAGTCTGCGCGACGCGTCCGCCGTTCATGGCGTTGAGCGAATCGCCGTAAGTGAAGTTGGTGCCGCCGGGGGGCGCCCAGTTCTGCATCTCTTCGGCCCACTCGGTCAGGGCGCGGACGAAGCCGGGGTTGTTGAGGCGGGCCTCGCCGGTGTCCAGGTCAATGAAGTAGGCGGCATCATCGGGATGCTTGGCGTAGGCGGTGGCGCGGGAGTTGAAGCCCCACCAGAGGGTGTCACCGCGCTTGGTCATGCAGGCGGCGCCGAAGTCATCGTCCTCGCCGTTGCCGTTCCAGTCCCAGCCGGTGAAGAACTCACAGATGTTGCGCCACTGGTCCCAGGTCTCGGCGCCGTTCTCGGGCGAAAGATCGTAGCCGTAGGCGTCCTTGAAGCGGCTGTTGTTGTCCGGGTCCGCGAAGAGGTCTTTGCGGAAGGAGTAGTAGTGGATATCGCCGTCATAGGGCAGGGCGTAGATCTTGCCTTCCCAGGAGAGCGTGTTGACGATGCCGGGCAGCACATCGTCGAAGTCGATCGCTTCCAGAACTTCCTGCGGGATCTCCTGCAATGCATTAGCGTTAATGACATCGGCGCGTGCATTGCTGGGGAACTGGAAGATATCAGCCAAGTATGTGTCGGTGGCGACCGACTGCATAATCTTGTCGGTCAGTTCCTGCTGACCGAAGGCGCCGCGCTCCAGTTTGTAGCCGTTATCCTCAACCCAGGGAATCATGAACGCCTCAACGCGAGCGCCCATCCCGTCGAGTCCGGCGTAGCGGATGACGATCGGCTCCTCGGACATGCTGGTCTCACCACCGCCGGCTGGCGCTGCTGCGGGGGCGCAGGCGGCCAAGGCAACGGCGCCGGCCGCACCACCGGCAAGACGCAAGAATTGGCGACGACTTACTTTCCTTTCCATTCTTTCTTCTCCTTGAAAAATGAGATTTGGGTTATCAAAAACGCTCCATTGGGAGCGGAATCCGACCTTACGCGAACTGGTTGTAATGCGAATGCAGATTTGACAACAAGCAGGAAGTCTATCGGAATTGGACTGGACTGTCAAAAAATAGGCTGTCTAATTTTCAACAGCTGTCAGTTGAATCTTCGGTAGCGAACCGGTATACTGCGGCTGAGGCCGACTGGACGGCCTTTTGCGTGAAAACCATGAACGAAAGAAACCATCTGCTTCCTGAGAAGAGGAGAGGGAGATGAAATACGTGAATTTCGGCAGCGCGGGCGTGAAGGTCTCGCGCGTGGCCCTGGGGATGGGACTGCGGGGGCAGAGCGACGAAAAGGGGGCACGCGAACTGGTGGCGGCTGCGCTTAATCTGGGCGTGAACCTTTTCGATTGCGCCAATATCTACGGCCTGGGTGATGACAGGCGCCTGCGCGGCACCTCGGAGATACTGCTTGGGAAAGCGCTGCAAGGCCGCCGCGAAGAAGTTGTGATCACTTCGAAGGTACGCGGGTCGGTCGGCGACGGCCCGAACGACGATGGCCTTTCCCGATACCACATTCTGCGCGAGGCGGAGCGCACACTGAAACGGCTGAATACCGACCGCATCGATGTCTATCTGATCCACGGCCCGGACGAGACAACGCCGCTAGAGGAGACGCTGCGGGCGCTGGACAGCCTGGTGCAGCAGGGAAAGGTACGCTATGTCGGCGTCTGCAATCATCAGGCCTGGCAGGTTGTGCAGACGCTACGCGTGCAGGAGCGACTGAACGCGGCGCCGCTGATCACGCTGCAGAACCCCTACAATCTGCTCAACCGCGACCTGGAGCGGGAGATTTTCCCGATGGTGGCGGAGATGGGGCTGGGCTTGATGGCATTCAGTCCGCTTGCGGTCGGGCTTTTGAGCGGCGCTTACCAGCCCGATACACTGCCGGAGGAGGACAGTCTGTGGGGCGGGCGGCGCTATCACGCCTTTCAGAACATTGTGCGCGACCGGGTTGCGGAGGTGATTGCGGAGGTGATCGCAGTGGCTGAACGCGTGGGGGCGACGCCGGGCCAGGTCTCGCAGGCTTGGATACTCTCGCACGCGGAGGTGACGTGCATCATATCCGGTGCGGACGTGCCCGCGCACATCGAGGACACCGTTGGCGCGGTCGAACTGGAGCTGCCGGCGGAGGAGATCAGACGGCTGGACGGGGTGTCGAAGGGTCTGCAGACGGTGCTGGACGGATCGGTGTTCGAGCCTGACCGGTAAGGGAAGGCCGCCGGTGCGGGTGGCCGCTTGATGTGGGTGCGTTGCGACCGTTCGCCGGCGTCTCAGTCGGGGTCCTCGGGCTGGAGATGCTCGATCTCGATTTCGATCCCATTCCATTGCTCCCGCAGGTATTCGGCGACGAGACGGCGATGGCAATGGTGAGGCTTATGCTCGCTGCACAGTAGGCAGGCGTTGTCGAAAAGTTCCGGCCTGAACACTTCTTCGATCTTGCGGGAGACCATGAGGGCGCGAAATGAGTGCTCGTAGGCATCCCACGTCCCCTTCTTCTTCTTGAATGCGTCGAGGATCTCCTGCGTCGGCGCAAGTTGGGGTAGGTGCAGATAGTCGATTTCGCCGATTTCGCGCAAGAAGTAGCGGAGATCGTTTTGTTTGGCGAAGCCGGCAAGTTGAGACCGGTTGTTGAGGCGGGTGTCGATCAGGGTACGGACGCCCGACGCTTTGAGTTGTGAGAAGAAGGTCTCGGCGCTCTTGCGGGTAAAACCGATGGTGTAGAGTTTCATATCAGGATCCGTTCTCCGAGTCATCGCGCCCATCCCCGCTGCTTCCAGCTGACTGCTCGCGGTAGGCAATGCGCCGCTCCTGATGCTCATATGCCTCCTCGATCTGCTCCTGTACGGTCTTGAAGAGATCTCCTTGTTCCATGCGTGCGAGCCTCAATAGCCTTCTCTCACTTTCTTCATGTTGCTCGGTCTGACCATCGTCGAGGATGTGCAGAATCGAAAGGTCGGTTTCGTTGCGTAGGTGGCGGCAGATGAGGACAGAGCGATGGCAAGTAAGGGGATCCTTTTCCGCGCACATTAGGGCGATGCGGTGGGTCTCCATGCCTTCCCTGACCCGAACCAAGCCGTGTTTGAAGGTGTCCGTCTCAGCAATTCGATCATACTTTACTCTGCCTTCGGCATTGTAGCTGGACGGATCGGAAGATCGCCCTCCAAGTTCCTTGCCCAAAAAGACATAGGCGATCTTGTGCTGTTTGAGTTCCTGGCGGAGGGGTTCGCGGTTGAAGTGCGGATGAAGCCTGCTGTACGGCGTGGAACGCACGTCACAGACCGCTGTGATCCGATGTCTCTTGAGAAGATCGATAAATCGCGGAAGCGTATGTACTGAATGCCCAACTGTGTAAAGTTGCCGGCCCATTCTGGATCCTCGGGAACGCCGCCTACAGGGGGATTATCGAAGCCACGAGCTTGTAACAGAAGCCATTGAACGGTTCACCGATGGAAATACAGGCGACAGCGCGCTTCTTGTAGGTGTGAAGACCCTCCGGACGAGTGAAGCAATGGGCCTCAACGACCGGATCGGTTACGCCAAGCCTGTACTTCTGACCTTCCAGCCAAAACTCTGCTCTGACTCTCAGCTTTGCCGCCTCCAGCCTGATTTCGATCCGGAGCCGTTGCGGCTCCACCAGTACCAGCGACCCAGGCAGCTTCTCTCCCTGCTCTTCGGGAATCCTGTCATTGAGACCGCGCGTGCTGCTATATCCGTTTATCCAAAGTCGATTGGGCGACTTGCTATACCGGAGAAGCTGCTGCCTTGGGAACTGTCCTACTCTAGCCCAGGTTGCCTTGCGATCGATCAGATGATTCTCGGTCTGGCAGCCTTGAGGACAGGGTTCAAGTAAAGGGACTTCAAGAATGTCGAGCAAAGCAGGATCGGAGCCGTCGGCCAGTTTCCGCTCGGAGAGGCTGAGCTCTCCCAGGGGGTTACTGCTGACAGGACGTACCCAATTGCTCAACTGCGTTCCTTCGAGTTCAAGTCCGGCGACGCAACGTTCCGAATATTTTCGGGAATTCGCCAGACAGACGATACGTTTCAGGTAGCTCATGGGGGATTGCTCCTGATTTCGTCTAGTTATGGGAACGGATCAGTCGTTACATCATCACCATCCACAACCTAGTGATTCACGGGAATTACATATTTGCATTTGGCAGGTTCACGGCAATCAAGGTTTCACGCAGCCTCCGTGTCAAGCTTGTCGAGTGCCAGGATATACTTTAGCGCAAGATGACCCACCAGTTTCAAAGCAGAGCCTAGGCACCTTTGTCCACGTACGGCTTCTCCCTGTTACGCATCCTCTTTACTCATACTGGTAACACTGGGTTTTGGGACAGTGTCCTGACGCTTCAAAGGGGTCTACTCGCCCGGAAAGCACTATACCACCGCGGCCATGCCTTCGTTGCCGGTGTCGGCGGCGCCTGAGAGCGCGCCAGTTTGCGGATCGACGTGGAGAGCATGGACCAGGGCGAGGCCTCCATGACTGTAGGGGATGTGGATCGCCGGATAGCGCTTGTTCACTTCGTCGAGCACCCAGATTGGGATGCGCCGCTGGCAGCTGATGGCATCGAGCTGGCAGTCGAAACGGGGCGCATGAACGGCCTTCTCTATGTCCATGCCGAAGTCTATGACGTTAAGGATCACCTGCAGCGTGGACGTTATGATGCGGGTTGCGCCGGGTGCGCCGAGGACGAGCAGTGGCGTCAGCGTTTCCGGCTCGTCACCAGGAGACGACTTCTGATAAACGATCGTCGGGGTCATGCCGGTGGTGCGGCCTTTGCCGGGCGCGATCGAGTTGGGGTGGCCGGGCAGCGGGTTGAAGTTGACCATCGAGTTGTTGTACATGAAACCCAGCCCCGGCGTGATGACGCCCGAAGATGCGCCGAGCGAATGGGTCAGGGAGACGCAGTTGCCCTGCGCGTCGATGACGGAGAGGTGCGTCGTGTGGGGGGACTCGGCCGGCGGCGGCGTCGGTTCGATGGGCTGACCGGCGTCGATGCGGTCGCGCCAGAAAGCGGCCCGTTCTTTGGATATCATCCAGTCGAGCGGAACATCCTCAAAGTCGGTATCGGCCAGGTGCGGGTTGCGGTCGGCGAAGGCGGCCTTCATGGCCAAGCCGACCGTGTAAACGTATTCAGGCGAGTTGTGACCCATGCCGGCCAGATCGTACCCCTCAAGAACGTTGAGAATGGCGATCAGTGTTGGTCCGCCGTGGGGGGCCGCCGAGCTGCTAACGGCGTGGCCACGGTAACTGCCGCGCACCGAGGCGTCTTCGCGCATACGGTACTGCTCGAAGTCCTGCCGGGTGACGAAGCTGCCGTTGGCCTCCAGGTCGCTCGCCATGCGCTCCATCAACTCGCCGTGGTAGAAGTCATCGCTCCCGTGTTCGACGATATGGTGCAGGGACGCGGCGTAGTCCGGGTTGCGCAAGGTCTCGCCGGTATCATAGGTCTGGCCGTCGTCGCGCAGGTAGATGCGGCGGGCCTCGGCATTGCTGTGGATATAGTCACGCAGGCTCAGCCCCTCCCAATACTGGTTAGATCGCTTCCAGGCAACGGCGAGGGCGTCGGAAACGATGAATCCGTCGCGGGCGATGCGGATGGCGGGCTCGGCGGCCTGTCCGAAGTCGATCGTGCCCCAGCGGTCGAGCATAGCGGCGTACAACATGACGGCGCCGGGCGTGCAGACGGAACTGTAGCCGGCCTCGTTGACATTGCCTTCGAGAAAGTAGCCCCAGCCGCCCGGGTTGGGACGGATGAGCTTGTCTACCCACATATCGTCGCGCACCAACGCGCCGGCCAGGGCAGGCGCGTCGACAGCCACGGAAGCCGACTCCGCGGCGAGGTAAAGGTTGATCACCCCGTAGCCGCCGATGCCGCACATCTGCGGGTTGACGATCGTCTGCACGAGCGCCGCGGTGACCGCGGCATCGATTGCGTTGCCGCCAGACATGAGGACCTTTGCGCCGGCCTCGACGGCGAGCGGCTGCGGAGCAGAGATTGCTGCAGGCATGTGGTTCAAGCTCCTATCTGGACGGGTGACAACTGCATGGCGTAAGTGGAGCCTCGGCAGCTAAAGCGAGCAGACGATGCGGATATTGGTTGCGGTCAGTTCACTCTGGTCCCTTTCCGAGGGAATGAGCCGGAACTCGAAGATGTGTTCGCGGCTGGGGAGGTAATCCTTGACCGAATCATCCTGCATCATTGAGAAATGAAAAAAGGCGCTTTCGTAGGGTGAATCGGGGCTTTTGCGCTTGTCCACCAGCCACAGATGGGGCGAGACTTTGGTCAGGAAGCGCATGTAGCCGAAGCCCTTCTCCTCGTTGTAGTAGTAGCACCAGCCGCGCACAGTGGAATCCGGCAGTCCCCAATCGGCGACATCATTGTGGGCGGGCAGAAGGTTGGGGATGAGATAGCCGGACATGAACAGGTCCACTTCCTGGCGAAGGCTGTTCGACACATTGTCAAAGGCGACGACTTCGACGCGGCAGCCCTTGTTCTGGAGGGCGCGCACGACTTGGACGAAGTCGCCGTCGCCGGTTGCGATCAACACTCTGTCGAGATTTTCGGACTGGAGCAGGGCGTCGACTGCCAGGTCCAGATCGGAGTTGGCTTTGGCGTAGCGGTTGCCGGCCTCGTCATCGTACCAGCGCACGCGCTTGATAATCACCTTGTATCCGAGGTCCCGCAGGGCGGAATGGAAACGCAGCGCACCGACGCGGTAGTCCATGTCCCATTGGGCGCGTTCGGCGTCGTGGGTTACATAGGCGTTCAGCCGCACCGGTTCACCCATATCCCGGCAGGCAAATTCGCGCAAGACATCATACTGCATACGGGAGCCGCCATTGCGATAGATGTTGGCGGCATCAACATAAACCCCGACCTTTACTAATGATTGGTGCCAATCCATAGTTAATCCTTTACGCCTGTTCATACAACACGATGTTCACACAACACAATGTTCACACAACACAATGGAAGAGGAGCTGATTGCGTTCCGAAGCAGACTTTCCGCGGCCAGTTCTTGCCCCCTTTCGCGAAATTTTCTGAATACCGGTCGGGTGGCCGGTGGCGACACCAAGAACTGACTTGCAGTTCTTGAAAACCGTCTCTTTGGGGTAAGATAGAACAATCCCGCTCAAAGAACAAGAATCGGCTAGAACAAGACCGGACCGCACAAACACCGCGCGCAGCCGCCTGAGAGGAACAGACATGTTGCGTATACTCCTGAAGATTTCCAGTCTGATCGACAGCCTGTCGGAGCGGGTTGGGGCCGTGTCGGTGTGGCTCGTGATCATTACGGTTCTCGCCGGGTTCTATAATGTAGTGGTCCGCTATATGGGGCAGTTTATCGGCGTTCAGTTGACCTCCAATCTGTTAATCGAGATGCAATGGTATCTCTATTCTCTCGTTTTCTTCCTGGGTTTCGCCTATATCCTCAAGAACGGCATCAATGTTCGGGTGGACTTCATCTACGCCAATTGGAGCAGGAGACGCAAGGCGATGCTGGACTTCTGGGGGCATCTGTTTCTGCTTGTACCCTACTGCGTCATTGGCATTTGGGTTACCGTCCATCCGGTGATGACCTCTTGGCGGCAGTGGGAGATGTCTCCCGACCCAGACGGTCTGCCGCGTGCGCCGCTCAAAACGATGATAATTGTCGCGTTTGTGTTTCTACTCTTACAGGCGATTTCCGAGCTGATCAAGGAGTTCGCAGTCTTGCGCGGGGCCGAGGAAGAGATCGAAGAGCTGACGGAGCACCAGGAGGCTCTGCGGATCGAGTAGGCCCGGAGCGCTCACCTGCAGGGCCTTGCGGAAGGCCCTCGGTCCGCGGCAAGGTGACTTGATTCGCCGCCATCAACTACACACGTAAAGGAAGAATCATGGGGTTGGAATGGCTCGCCATCGCGATGTTCATACTCTTCTTTGTCTTGATCCTGTATGGATATCCCGTTGCGTTTTCCTTTGCCGGAACTGCCTTTGTCTTCATGTTGCTCGGCTGGGCCTTGGGCATATTCAATATGAATTGGATCAAGCTGTTGCCCAACCGCTGGTTCGGCACGATGTCGGATTTCACGCTACTGGCGATCATATTTTTTGTCTTCATGGGCGCGGTGTTCGAGAAGTCGGGACTGGCGGAGCGGCTGCTTACGACAGTTGGCATCCTGCTAGGGTCGATGCGCGGCGGTCTGGCGCTGGCGGTCGTGCTGGTGGGGACGCTGCTGGCTGCGGCTACGGGCGTGGTGGCGGCGACGGTGATCGTCATGGGGCTGCTGTCGCTGCCGATCATGGTGCGCTACGGATACAACCACAAACTGGCGACCGGCATCATCACAGCGTCGGGAACCATGGCGCAGCTCTTGCCGCCGAGCCTGGTCCTGGTGGTGCTGAGCGATCAGATCGGCGTGGGTGTGGGCGATCTGTTCGTGGGCGCATTGATTCCGGGGCTGATTCTCTCAGGCCTGTATGCCCTGTATGTGATCGGGATCGCCATCGTTCGTCCGCAGGATGCGCCGGCGCTGCCGCCCGAGGCCCGCACTGTTCAGGGCATGGCGCTGTTTCGTCAGACGCTGATTGCCGTCGTCCCGCCGGTGCTGCTGATTTTCGCCGTGCTGGGCAGCATTTTCGAGGGAATTGCGACGCCGACGGAGGCGGGCGCGGTCGGGGCTATCGGCGCCTGCGTTCTGACGGCGCTCAACCGCAACCTGAATTGGAAGCTAATCAAAGAAGCGGCCCGCTCGACGGCGAACATCACCGCATTGGTGATAATGATCCTTTTCTGTTCGACTTACTTCGGGCTGGTATTCGACCGCTTAGGGGGCCAGGACTACGTGCAGGCCCTGCTGACGTCGCTGCCGGGCGGCTTCTGGGGCTTTGTAATCGTTGCCAACATCGCCATCTTTCTGCTGGGCATAAACCTGGAGTTCATCGAGATCAGCTTCATTGCCATGCCTCTGTTCGTGCCGGCCGCGCTGGAGTTGGGCTTTACCAATGCGCAGATGGTGTGGTTTGGCGTGATGATGGCGATCAACTTGAATATGGCCTTCATCTCGCCCCCGGTGGGATTTTCTCTGTTCTATCTGCAAAGCGTGGCGCCGCCGGAGGTGAAGACTGCGGATATCCACAAGGGTGCATTGCCGTTCATGGTGCTGCAGGGCATTGCGCTCATCATCGTGATCCTCGTGCCGGAGACGGTGACCTGGCTGGTCGATGCGGCGTCGTAACAGTTCGGAAATCAGAAAAAGGGCGAGAGTGCGATTCTCGCCCTTTTTTGTTGCTACAACTAGGCCGGTAAGACGGCTTCAGCCCAGCGACATCAGCGACTCTGCCCAACGTATTGCAGATAGCCGCGCTCGGCCAGACCGTGCCAGGACTGGACCGCCGCGCGGAATGCGGACCATTCCTTGAAGATGGAGGCGAAGTCGGCGTCACCGGCAGCAATCTCGTCGAAGAGAGCGAACGCGGACTCCTCCGCGGCCTTCATAACATCATCCGGGAAAGGCAGCAACGTGGTGCCGACATCGTTGACGAGGCGGCTGAGCGCCGCCGGGTTTCTGGCATCGTAGCGGGCCATGACCCTGAGATTTGCCTCCGCCGCGGCCGTTTTGAGCACCTCGCGGAACTGCTCCGGCAGCCCATTCCATTCGTCGAGATTGATGAAAATCTCTACGGAAGAGCCGGGGTCCCACCAACCGGGGTAGTAGTAAAAGGCAGCAGCCTCATGCAGCTTCAACCTTTCGTCTTCGTAGGGGCCGACCCACTCGGCTGCGTCGATGGCGCCGGTATTCAGGGCCTCAAAGATTTCGCCGACCGGCAGCATTTGAGGCGTAACGCCCAGCCGTTCCAGCACCTGGCCGCCGAAGCCGGGAATGCGCATCTTCAGCCCGGTCAGGTCGGCTACTGAACTGATCTCTTGGTTGAACCAGCCGCCCATCTGTACGCCGGAGTTGCCGGCTGGAAACTGGACAATGTTGAACCTGGAGGCGTAGGCCTCCTGCAACATTTCCAGACCGCCGCCTTCGTACAGCCAGGCGTTCTGCTGACGGGCCGTCAGCCCAAAGGGTAGCCCCGCGCCGAATGCGGTGACCGCGCCTCTGTCGGCATAGTAGTGGGAAACCGTGTGGCCGATGGGGACATCGCCTGCCGCGACGACATTCAGCACCTCCAGGCCGGGCGCCAGCTCGCCAGCCGCGCGGGGCTGGATCACGAATTTGCTGTTCGTCATGGCGGCGACACGCGCGGCAACCAGTTGAGCGCCCCAGAAGATTGAGTTGGGGTCCGGCGGCCAGCTGGTGGCCATCTGCCACTCGATGGCCGGCAGTCCGGCGTCTTCCGCCACCGCGCTCTCAATCTGAGCAGGCGACATGAGGGCGGCTTGCTCGCAGCCGGCTACGCCAAGTGCGGTAGCTCCGGTCGCGGCAAGCTCCAGGAAGCGTCTGCGATCCATTTCCAGGTCCTCCCTTTCTTACGCGCCCGCAAGAAAACCCAGGGGGATCTTTGTCATCAGCGGATTGGTCGATCAAAGCGGGAGAGCGTCGTGCGACGCTCTCCCGTCGTTCCATCTCTACCAACTAGACTTTCACGCCACAGGCGCTCGTTAGCGGCTCTGCCCGACATATTGCAGGTAGCCGCGCTCGGCCAAGCCGTGCCAGGACTGGATCGCGGCGCGGAATACGGACCATTCCTTAAAGATCGAGGCGAAGTCGGCGTCATCAGCGGCGATCTCGTCGAAGAGTCCGAATGCGGACTCCTCGGCGGCCTTCATCACGTCGTCCGGGAAGGGCAGCATGGTGATGTCGGCGTCGTTGATCAGGCGGCTGAGCGCTGCGGGATTCTTGGCGTCGTAGCGCGCCATCATCGTCGCATTGGCTGCGTAGGCCGCGGTCTTGAGGACCTCCTGGTACTGCTCCGGCAGCTTGTTCCACTCGCCCAGGTTGACCTGGATCTCAAGCGATGGGCCCGGCTCCCACCAGCCTGGGAAGTAGTAGAAGCTGGCGGCCTTGTGGAAGCTCAGCTTTTCGTCATCGTAGGGGCCGACCCACTCGGCTGCGTCAATGGCGCCGGTCTGCAGGGCCTGGAAGATCTCGCCGCCGGGCAGCACCTGAACGGTTACGCCCAGACGGTCCATCACGCGTCCACCGAGGCCGGGGATGCGCATCTTGAGCCCTTCCATGTCGGATACGGAGTTGATCTCCTTGTTGAACCAGCCGCCCATCTGGACGCCGGTGTTGCCGGCGGGGAACTGAATCGTGTTGAACTTTTCGGCGTAGACCTCCTGCAGCATCCCGAGGCCGCCGCCTTCGTAAAGCCAGGCGTCCTGCTGGCGGGAGGTGAGGCCGAAGGGCAGTGCTGTACCGAAGGCTGTGATCGGGCTCTTGCCTACGTAGTAGTAGGAGGCCGTGTGGCCGATGGGGACTGCGCCCTCTTCGACGACGTTCAGCACTTCCAGGCCTGGTGCGAGCTCGCCGGCGGCGCGGGCCTCGATCTTGAACTTACCCTGCGTCATTTTTTCGACACGATCGGCAACCGTCTGCGCGCCGCCAAAGATGGTGTCGAGCGCGGGCGGCCAGCTGGTGGCCATCTGCCACTCAATTTCGGGCAGGCTTGAATCCTCGGCCACGGCGCCCTCGACCTGGGCCGGGGGCATGACGCCTGCCTGCTCACAGCCGGCAACACTCAGTGCGGCTGCACCGACCGCTCCCGTAGCGGCAACCTTCAGGAATCGTCTTCGGTCCATTTTGGTTTTCTCCTTCCTCTGCGGTTCTGTCCAATAATGAGTAGGCGCGATTTGCAGGACTATTGTACTCAGTGCAGTGGATTCGTACAAGATCGGGCACTGTATGCGTGGGGCGGAAAATTCAGGCTCAGGACCACTTGATTCTTCAGCCTTGAAAGGCACCGGTCTTGGCTGACGAAAGCGCCGGACGCTTCAGTGACGTGTCTACTCTGCGGCCTGCCACGCCTGGCCTTCGAGATGAGCGACGAAGGACATCTGGGCGATTGTGCCGCCGTCGATGTAGATGGTTTGGCCTGTGATAAACTCGGCGGCATCGGAAGCGAGAAAGGCGGCCAGCGGTCCGACGTCGCGCGGTTCGCCCAGGCGTCCCCAGGGAACGGTTGCGGCGAAAATGTCGGGGTCGTAGTCGGGGATTGTCTCGCGGTAGCGGGGCACTTCGATCAGGCCGGGCACGATGGCGTTAACGCGCACATGTTGAGGTGCGAGCTCGACGGCCAGATGGCGGGTGAGGGCGGCGACGGCCCCCTTTGTGGCTGCGTATACGGCGTAATCGGACGCGCCGGCGTGGGCGTGTACCGAGGCCAGGTTGATCACGGAGCCGGCGCCGGCCGCCTGCATGTAAGGGAGCGCCTGCTGGATGGAGAAAACGTGGCTGCGCACGTTGATGGCGAACAGTTTGTCAAAGTGCTCGGGCGTGACCTCGGCCAGGGGGAAGGTCTCGGTCAGGCCGGCGTTGTTGACCAGCACGTCCAGCCCGCCGAGGAAAGCGGCGGCGGCGTTAACGACCTCGGCGCAAACGGAGGCCGACTGGGTGAAATCTCCCTGGACGGCTGCGGCAGTTCCGCCGTTCGCCTGGATCTGTTCGACGGCAGCGGCCGCGCCCTCATCGCTGTAGGGATAGTGGCAGACGACGGCCGCGCCCTGATGGGCCATTTCGAGGGCGATGGCCTGACCGATGCCGCCGCGATCGACGCCGGTGATGAGCGCGCGCTTTCCGGCGAGGGTAGTCTCGCGGCTCATGTCACCTTTCCTGACCGACTGCACAGTGTAGCGACTTCAGACGCAGGCCTAGGGTCGCGCCGCCAGCCGTCCTATTGGGACTCATAATCGAGCGTTCCCTCTATCTCTGCTGCAGGTAGCGAAGGCTGTGCTCGATACGCCCGACTGGGTCGCTTCCGCCGCGAAATTCAAAGATGTAGAAGATGCGCTGGGGAAGCCGGTCGAGCGCGTCGAGGATTTCGGCGAGCGGCAAGACGCCGGCGCCGAGAACGGTAGGCGGATCGGTCGGGTTGGCGGTCTTGTCCTTCAGGTGGGCGGCGGTGATCCGGTCGGCCAGCCTCTCGATGGCGGCAACGACATCCTGATCGTGATTGGGATAGTTGCCCATATCCAGGTTGGTGCGCAGGGCCGGGGACTCAAGGCGGGTCAACGCCAACTGAATTTCGGCCAGCGTACCGCCGGGTGTGCGGGCGTAGTTTTCGAGCGCGATGACGGTATCGTGCGCGGCGGCGTATTCGACGACCTGCTGTGCGCGCGTCCACGCTGGTTGGTCATCAGGTGGAGGCGATTGGCCGGGGAAGAAGCGCACGATGGGCGCGCCGAGCGCGGCAGCGGCGTCGATGTCCCGGCACAGCTGGCGCTGACCGTGCGCGGAGTCGTCGAAGAGCGTGGCCTGGGTGGCGTATGTGACCAGCAGGCCGGCGTCGGCGATGCGACGGGCCGCCTGCGCCAGTTCGGCATCGAGTCGCGGCCACGTCTCGCGTCGCAGCTCGATGCCGTCGGCGCCGACGCGGGCAGCGATGTCGATGACTTCCCAGACGGATCGAACGCCGCTCTTCAGTTCGTCTTCAAACTGCATGGCGGAGATCAGGACCGGTCTGTCGAACGGTCCTGGCCCGCGCGCGGTGGGAGCGGTAGACATGGGCCGCAGTCTTCAGCGAATTCTATGCCTTCGTGGTCCACTCCGGTTCCGGCTGGATCGACGGATCCGGCGGAGGGCCGGAGTCGGGGCGCCCGCTGCCCTCGAGGCGGCTGATGATTTGGACCGACATGTCCTTTTCGACGAGGCACTGGCATGAGAGCCGAACGCCGCTTAGCCCCTTTTCAGCCAGCTTCTCCTTTTCGGCGACGGTCATCTGTGCGGGTTCGCCGTCGACGAAGACGACGCGGCAGGTTGTGCATGCGCAGTTGCCGCCGCAGGCGTGCAATTGGTCAACGCCTGCGTCTTCGACCAGCGCGAGGACGAGTCTTTTGCCGGCATTAATTTCAAATGTGCCGACATCTTCGACGGTTAGTTTTGGCATGAGAGCGTTCTCCTCTGTACGTGTATGACTCCAAGTGAATTGGGCCTGTTTTGGCGCCCTTGCGGCTGGTATGGTCCTATGGTCTGCCCATTCTCTCACAGTTCGTGCACGAACACGAAGTGCAGGTCATTGACGTTGGTCTGGGTCGGGCCGGTCAGGAGCAGGTCGGCGGTGGCGCGCAGGTAGGGGTAGGCGTCGTGGCGGCGCAGGTTGTCGGCGGCGGCCAGGCCGGCACTCTGGCCGCGGGCGACGGTGCCGTTGTCGGCGATGCCGCCTGCGCTATCGGTAGGGCCGTCGGTGCCGTCAGTGGCGAGCGAGACAACGGTCGTCCCCGGCAGACTTTGCATGGCGAGCGCGGCGGCGAGGGCGATCTCCTGGTTTCGGCCACCCTTGCCTGGATTCTGACCAAGTGTAACTGTGGTCTCACCGCCGAGGACGAGGCAGGCGGGCGCGGGCACGGGTTGGCCGCTGGCCAGCACCTCCCGGCCCAGCCCGACGAGCAGCTTCGCCACTTCGGCGGCTTCGCCTTCGACGAAGGTTGAGAGCAGGAGCGTGTTATAGCCCAGCTCCGACGCCTTGGTGAGGGCCGCGTTGGCGGCAGTGCGATTGTCTGCGACCACGAGCGTGCGGCTGGCTGCGAAGGCCGGGTCGTGCGCTTTGGGCGTGTCGGGGATCTCGCCGGCCAGCCCGGCCTGCAGGCGGGTGCGCACCGGGGCGGGCAGCGCATCGACCAGGTCGTACTTTTGGACTATGGCCCAGGCATCGGCCCAGGTGCTGTCGTCGGGGACGGTCGGACCGCTGGCGATTACATCGAGGGGGCTGCCGATGACGTCGCTGAGGGCGAGGGTGAGGAGCGCGGCGGGCTGGGCGGCGCGGGCAAGCTGGCCGCCTTTGACGGCGCTGGTGTGTTTGCGCAGGCAGTTGATTTCGTTGATGGTGGCGCCGCAGGCGAGCAGGGCGTCGGTCATGCCCTGCAGGTCGGCCAGGGTGAGCGGCGGGCCGCCGGCGCCAGTGGACTGGCCTGCGGGCGCGACGAGGAGGGCCGAGCCACCGCCGGAGAGGAGGGCAATAACCAGATC
>DAOUHX010000342.1:0-2812 GCA_034428395.1 Caldilineaceae bacterium | reverse complement strand
TGCAGCGACGCGAAGCCGTCGACGCGCAATGTATAGCGCCGCAGGCTGGTGCTCTCGCCGCGCCAGTAGCCTTCGTTGAAGTAGATCGACAGTTCGTCCGGCGCGCCGGCAAACGGCGAGCGCGTAGTCACTATGCCCCAGTTCTGATGGTTGTCGCCGTAGGTCCAGTTGTCGACCGGGCGCAGCCCCGGCCGGACAAAGGATTCCTGCCACAGGTGGAAGTGGTAGCCGTCGCGGCTGCTCATGAGCAAGCTATCGGTAATCGCGGCGCCGTACCGCTCGACGATGTCGGCGCGCATACGCCGGTGTTCCAGCTCTGGCAGGTCCTCATGCGCGTCCGACCAGGAACGTTCGACATACCGTGTTGGAAAGCCCAGCAGGATGTGCGGGGCGCGGAAGTACGGCCAGACCTGATTGGTGTAGAGCTCATCCGGGCGGCCGTCGTTGTAGCTGACATAGACCGGATCGGTCCAGTGTATGTAATCGGGCGAGCTGGCGGTGAGGATGTCGCGGCCGTAGCGCGAACCGCGTACGTCTGCCCGGTCTCCGCTCTGCCCTGCGGCTGTTGCATGAGCGCCGTAGGGTTCCTCGCCCGTTTGCGGCAGCCGGAACTCATTGCGCTGGTAGGACCGGTACTCGCCGCGCGCCCCGTCCCAGAAGGCCAGGTTTTGCGTGTCAAACGGGCCGAACGTGAGGACGGGACCGTCGCTCATCTCCTTCCAGTGAATTCCGTCTGGCGAGCTGAACGCCCACAGCCCTCTTGCGTCCCCGCGCTCCATCAGCGCCAAGGACTTGTAACGTTCCTCGGGCAGGCAGTCTGGGTTACTGTCCTTGAACGGGGAGAACAGACCGTTCAGAATCTCGCCGCCGTCGACGACGATGTTATTTCTGGTCGATCCATCGAACTCGACCAAGCCCAGCTCCGGTTTCACCCAATCGATGCCGTTCTCGCTCTCGGCATAACAGATGTTCTTGCCGCGGGGCCGGCTGAGACGATTGCCGCTGCAGTCGAACTGCTGGCCGCGGTAGTACATGCGATAGAGGCCGTCGTCCTCGAAGACGGTGAATCCGCCGCTGGCGTTGCCCTCCCAGGGCGCGTCGGTCCGCAGCGCGATCTCCTGCGGCACGGGCCGGTTCAGACGCAGCACGGCGCCCCCGACCAGTTGGGCAATCAGATGGTCGTCGACCAGCAATTCAAGGCTACTGCCGATGTCAATTGGCGTAGAGCTGTCCAGGCTTGTCATTTCTCTCCTCCCGGAGCGGAACAGGTTCAGGACGCGACGAATTGGATGGCGTACAGGTCGGCGTCGTGCAGCACGAAGCGCAGCCGTAAAGGTACACCTGCCAGGCGGCCCAAGTCGGCGCCGCCGGTCCAGCGCACGGTGCGATCGAGGTCGTCGCCGAGCAGCTCGACGCAGTCGTCGAGGCTGAAGCCCTCGATTGGCGTGTTCATCTGATCGCGCAGCAGCTCGACGCGCACGCTGCCCGCGGCGGAGGCCGAAAAGTTGACCTGCAGCCGGTCGCCGGCAAAGATCAAAGGCTTTGTGACCAGCTCGCCCCCGCTGAGAGGGGCATTCACCGACGCGAAACCGTCGACGCGCAGCGTGTAGCGCCGAATCTGCATGCACTCGCCGCGCCAGTAGCCTTCGCTCGTGTAGATCGAGAGTTCATCCGGGGCGCCGGCAAAGTGTGAGCGGGTCTCCACGATGCCTTGCGCGGGAAAGCCGTCGCCGTACACCCAATTGTCGATGGGCCTCAGGCCGGGGCGGATAAAGGATTCCGGCCACAAGTTGAAGGTCTGGGCGTCGCGGCTGCTCATGAACATGCCGTCGGTCAGCGCGGTTCCGTAACGCTCCTGCACACCGGCGCGCAGACGGCGTTCTTCCAGCTCCGGCAGATCCTCCACCGCCTGCGACCAGCCGGGATCGATGTAGCGGGTCGGCAGACCAACGAAGATGTGGGGGGCGCGGAAGTAGGGAACGATCGAGTTGTTGTAAATCTCGTCGGTGCGGCCCTGGTTGTAGCTCACGAAGTCCGGTTCGCTCCAGTTGGTGAAGTCGCTCGACGTAGCGGTGCGCAGGTCGCGGCCGTGGCGTGAGCCGCGCACGGCCTGGCCCGGGCGTTCCTGGGCGGAATAGGGCTCTTCTCCGGCCTTTTCGACGCGAAACTCATTGCGGTGGTAGTCGCGGTACTCGCCGCGCACCGTGTCCCAGAAGGCGATGTTCTGCGAGTCCAGCAGGCCGTCGGCGATGACGGGTCCATCGTGCATCGGCGCCCAATCGAAACCGTCGGCCGATTTCAGGGCGTGAAGGCCGTCAGGGACTTCGGGGCTGTGTCCGGGACGCGGGGCCGAGCCGTCCAGACGGGGAATGCGTACGGTCCACGCCTTGTACAGGGCGTCGGCATCCGCCGCCGGGTTCGCATCCTTGAAGGGCGCAAACGCCCGCACCGGGAAGGCGTGTTTCTCGCTGCTGAGGACGATGTTGTTTCTGCTTGAGCCCTCGAACTCGACCAGCCCAAGCTCCGGCCTGACCCAGTCGATGCCGTCGCTGCTTTCGGCATAGCAGACGAAATCGGGGTGCGGGTTTTCGTCCAGCCCGTCCTTGGTCGTGACAAACTGGCGGGCTATATAGTACATACGGTAGACCCCGCCGTCCTGGAAGACGGCAAAGGAGGTGCAGGCGTTTCCTTCCCACGGCCTGTCGGTCACCAGCGACAGCTCGCGGGGAACCGGCCTGTTCAGCCGCAGCTTGGCGCCGCCGTGCAGGCGCGCAATCAGAAAGTCGTCCACGAACGGCTCAAGTCGGGCGCC
>DAOUHX010000341.1:0-5128 GCA_034428395.1 Caldilineaceae bacterium | reverse complement strand
GATGTGGGCATATGCGACGCTGAATCCGCGCTGCAGGAGGCTAACGTGGTTACTGCTGAAGGACGGATCATAGCTGATACCGTAGGACCCGTAACCGATGAGCAGACAGGGACTGCGGCCATCTCTTTTGGCTTCAACCGGATAGACGAGCGAGATCGGTACCCGCACGCCGTCTGGCGCGACCGCCCAGATGCGCTCTGAACTGAACGCGGCCGGATCGTAGCCCTTCACCTCGTCCTGTTTGCGCAGCCTGCGCGTCCGGTCGTCCATGTCGTAGTCGAAAACGGTCGGCGGCGAGACGAGCGACGTGTAGTGATAACGGAGTGTGCGGCTGCTGAATTCGGGATTTCGGCCGGGTGAAACAGAAAAAACGGGCTCATGTTGCTCCAGGCGATGGGAAGCGGAAGGGCGTCCCGCGAAAAAGGCTCCATCGCGCAGGTCGTAGATATTGATTTGTGCCAGGCCGTTTTCGCGCTCCCAGACCACGAGAAAATCCTGGAAAGGCTCGACCCGGTCCAGCATGACGTCGGTGGAATGAGGGATTAGCTCCCGCCAATTCTCGCGGGCAGGCGTGCCAACCGGCACGGCCATCACGCGGAAGTTCTCTGCCTCCCAGTTTGTCAGGATGACAAAATGCTCACGGCCTGACTGGTCCCGGTGATGGGTGACGAAATACTCCACATCCTGGACACGCGGCTGTACGAGGAATGGCTGGCCGTCGGACGCGTCGGCGTCAATGGCACGGACCTCGGAAGTTACGGCGCTGCCCAGAGCGAGGAAGATATACCTTTCGCTCCTGGCCTTATACAGCCGCAGAAAGAAGTGCTCATCTTCCTCATGGTGGACAATCTCATCTTCGGCCGGCGCGTCGCCCAAGCGGTGGCGGTGCAGTTTGTAAGGTCTTTGGGCCGGATCGAGTGTTGTGTAGTAGAGGGTGCGATTGTCGTTGCCCCACTCAAGCCCGTAATAGGTATTCTCGATGCGGTCTGGCAACAGTTCGCCGCTCTCCAGCTCTTTGATCCGCAACGTGTAGGTTTCGGAGCCATCGGTATCCAGCGCGAAGGCCAGCAGGGAGTGATCGGGGCTGACGGCAAAGTTGCCCATGTGCAGGAAATCATGCCCCTTGGCCTCTGCGTTGAGATCGAGCAACACCTGTTCAGCGGCGTCCAGACTGCCCTTCTTGCGGCAGTAAATCCGGTACTGCTTGCCCTCTTCTTCGCGGTAATAGTAGAGGTAACCGCCGTGAACCACGGGGACAGATTCATCGGTCTCTTTGATGCGGCTCTTCATCTCCTCGTAAAGCGTGCCCTGCAGGGGCTCGGTGTGTGCCAGCATCGCAGCAGTGTAGCTGTTCTCCGCTTCGAGATATGCCAGCACCGCGGGGTCGTCTCGCTCCCGCAGCCAGTAGTAAGGGTCGACACGCTCGTCGCCGTGATTCTGATGGGTAACAGGGCGCTTTTGCGCCACTGGAGGGATCGGGGCCGCTTGCTTCTTGCAGTCGTTTGCGCCGTTCTTCACTGCCTTGAAATCTCCTCACTCACCCTGAGTGTTCACGAAACAGGGCATACTGACCGTCTATTATAATGTATCTATGTTGGATGCCCTATTTTTGCGCGATAGTGAAAAACTTGACAATGGGTTGGGCAAGGCTTAGGCTTGTAACCGATCAACTCTCGCCTAATATGGATCCTTCTTCAAACCAAGATTGTTCCGAAATGCCCCTCCGCGAGACCGCGCGTGTGCCTGCTGGCGCGGTGTCGGGAGCGCGGCCGTCCTCGGGCTCACAGTTGACGCGCTCCCGGCCCATTCATCTCGGAAGGCTGCGGAGCAGACAGTTCGGGTCTCGGCCCGCGATCGTGCCGGCCGCCCAGCCCGCAGATTAGCCGACCGTTGCATTATTCCGATAGAGATACGAAGTCCAAGTCATGCTTTCAGGATCCTGGAAATAGTGCGGCGCGCGGACTGGTTCCTCTATCGCTAGAAAAAATCAACGCAGGACCTGCGAAGGAGTCAGGAACAGATGAAGATTACTGCGCTGGACACGCTCTGTCTCTCGCGCATGCACGAACCCGAAGGCCAGTGGATCACTGCCAGCTATCGCACCATAAAGGCAGACTGCGCCGTTGTTAGAGTCCACACCGACGAAGGGCTGACCGGAATCGGCGAGTCCAGCGCATACGGTGTGCCAACGCTTATCGCCGAGTGGGTCGACTGGCTTGCGCCTTCAATTATCGGCAAGGAGCCGACTGACGCCGCGACCGCGCCCCATCCAAACGGCAAGAGTCGCGCCCAAGACGCGGCGGCCGCCGGAATCGACTGCGCGCTGTGGGATCTGCGCGGGCAGATAGAGGGAAAGCGAGTCAGCCAACTGCTTAACGACAGCCCGGCTGACTCGGTGCCGATGTATGCGTCGAGCGGCTGCCGCTACGACTGGCGGGAGCGCCCCGAACAGCTGGTTGAAGAGGCGCTGGCGTATGTCGAACAGGGATTTCCCGCGATGAAATTCCGAATCGGGACGCGGTGGGACTGGGACGGAGTGACGGTTGACCGCTTCCTCGGGCTGGTTCGCGAACTGCATCAGGCGGTTGCGGGTCGCATGCAGCTGGCATTGGACGGCAACTGTCGACTGACGCTGGAGGAGGCCCTGCCGATTGCAAGAGAGTTGGACCGTCTGGGCTTTGCCTGGCTGGAGGAGCCAATTCCGTGGAGCGACATCGACGGCTATACCACGCTTGCGGCGGCGGTAGAAATGCCGGTGACGGGCGGTGAGAGTTTCGCGACGCTTGAGCAATTTCGTCCCTACATCGAGAGGCGCGCCTACGATATTGTGCAGCCCGACGCGGGCATCTGTGGGCTGACGGAGCTGGTGCGGATCGCAGAAGTGGCGGCGCATCACGGCCTGAAGCTCTATCCCCACTCATGGCACAACGGGCTGATGGCGATGGCCCACGCCCACGCGATAGCGGCATTGCCGAACCTGGAAATTCTTGAGGTCTGTCAGATTCAGGGGCCGCTGCAGTGGGGCATCGCGGATGAGTCCCCGCAGATGGTCGACGGGCGGCTGCACCTGCCGGATCGGGCCGGGCTGGGGATCGAACTGGCCGGGGATGTCGCCGAGCGCTTCCCGCACATCGAAGGACATTATGCGATCACGGTTGAGCGGTAGTAAAGGGGGTGCAATGGCATCCGGGGTTCTGCGATGAAATCATTGCGTGTCGCCATCGTCGGTATGGGCATTGGCAGGCCTAACGGGCTCGCGCTGGCCAACAACCCACGGGCGGATGTAGTGGCGCTGTGCGACTTGGTCGAGGAGCGCATGGCCGAGTTCGCCCAGCTTCTTCCGCAGCCGAAGCAGGTCCGCCTGTTCAACGATTTTGACGAGTTGTGCCATTGGCCGGAGGTCGACGCTGTCTTTGTCGGTACGCCCAACCAACTGCACGTACCGATGGGTCTACAGGCTGTTTCCCACGGCAAGCATGTGCTGATGACCAAGCCACTGGCCGATTCTGTGGAGGGAGCGGCGCGGCTAGTAGAGGCGGCGGAGGCGGCCGACGTAGTAAACATGATGTCCCTCTCGACTCGCTTTTCGCCGGACGTGCAATTCATGGGTTCACTGACGCAGCAGGGGACGTTCGGCGAACTATACTATGCGCGCGCCCGCAGCGTCCGGCGCAGCGGCATACCCGCATGGAATCCAGGCTTCATTCGCAAGGGCGGCGGCGCGTTCCGCGATATGGGCGTGCACGTTCTCGACGCCGCCTGGTGGCTGCTGGGGATGCCGAAGCCGGTGAGCGTGACGGGCGTGGCCGGCGCGAAGTTCGGACCGCGCGGACTGGGCTACTTCGGACGCAAGGCGCCCGGTGAGGCGCTCGCCGCGCCCAGGAGCTACTACAGCCAGTTCGCCGCCGACGACTACGCCGGCGGATTCATCCGTTTCGAGGATGGGAGCGGCCTGCAGGTGGAGAGCTTTTGGGCATCGCATCAACCGGGCGATCTGCAGATAGAGCTTTTTGGCACGGAGGCTGGCGCGCGCGTACGGCCGCCCGTTCTTTATACAAACGGCCCGCTGGCGCCCGGTGTTTTGGAGTCAGCGCACGAGTTTGACACGGTACCGCGAACAGGTCAACTTCCCGCCGGAGACGACCTCCCGCTGGACATCACATTCGAGGGTCTTGCAGACGTAAAGGGCAGGTCTTGGAACGCCATCGCCGATCATTTCATTGCATGCATTTTGGACGGGGTCCCATGCAAGGCGCCGCTGCGCCACGGGTTGATCGTGCAGCAGATGATGGAGGGGCTGTTGCACAGCGCGGAGGTCGGTCGCGAGATACGATTTGACGAAGCTTGAGCAGGGAGGGAGAGATGCCTGTACTGGGTGAATTGGACTGGGCGTTTTGGGAAGAGCACGGCTATGTCGTGATTCCGAATGCAGTGCCGCCGGCGAATCTGGAAGCACTGGTCGAACGGATTTGGCAGTTCCTGGAGATGGACGCAAGCGATCGGGAGTCGTGGTACAGGTACAGGCCCTATACGCGCGCGGACCACTGCTCGCCGATCTCGGAGGCGGGCATGGTGGAGATGTACCAGCATCAGACGCTGTGGGACAACCGCCAGTTTCCACGCGTGCACCAGGCGTTCAGTGAGATTCTGGGTACGGAGAAGCTGTGGGTATCGCTGGACCGCGCCAATATGAAGCCTCCGGCGCGACGGGACAAGCCGGAGTGGGGTCACAAGGGGATGATCCACTGGGACCTCGACACAAGCGCGATCCACCCGCTGGAAGGTGATGAAATGGCGGCGACGTGGCGCCCGAATCCGGCCACTCATCTCGGGGTTCAGGGCGTCCTCTACTTGGCCGATACCGAGGCCAACCAGGGCGGCTTCCAGTGCATCCCCGGCTTCCACCGGACATACCACAAGTGGGTAAAGAGCCAGCCGGCGGACCGCAACCCGCGTTTCCCCGACCTTTCCGGGCTGGAGATCAAGGCGGTGGACGGCGAGGCGGGCGATCTTGTCATCTGGCACCGGCTGCTGGCGCACGGAAATGGGCACAACCGCTCGACACGGCCACGGCTGGCCCAATACATTACGATGTCACCGGCGCGGGAGGAGGATGAATCCGAACGTT
>DAOUHX010000340.1:0-3967 GCA_034428395.1 Caldilineaceae bacterium | reverse complement strand
CGTCTCCAGCACCGTCAGCCGCGCGGCCATCTCCACCGGCGCGGTATTGCTGCCGTGCCCGTTCACGATCAGGATCCGCTTGAAGCCGTGATGGGCCAGGCTCACGCACACGTCGCGCACATAGTTGATGAAGGTGTCCCAGCGTATCGTGATCGTGCCCGGAAAATCCATGTGGTGCGGGCTGTACCCGTGACTGACCGGCGGGATCAGCACTGCCTCATCCGGGATACGGGCCACCGCCCGTTCACAGACTCCTGTGCACAGCCGCACGTCGGTATCGATCGGCAGGTGATGGCCGTGGTCCTCATAGGTCGCAACCGGCAGCACCGCCACCCGCCCCGAATAGGCCGCCTCGCGGCAGGCAGCCCACGTCATCTCAGCATAGCGGTAAGTCGTCATTCTCCCTCTCCTTCGATCGTTTATCGTTGTGATCCGGCAACCCAGCCTTATGAATGAGAACGCCCACCAAAAACTACAAACTGACTACTCAAAACTCCCTTCCACCCACACCGCCGAATAGCAGTGGGCAAAACTGTGCGCCACCAGCCGCTGCCGCCCGCCTTGCAGTGGGATCAGATGCAGAAACCCTTCGTCCACCCGCACCAGCCACGCCCCGTCCGCCGACAGGTCATAGCCTGGAAAGGCCAGCGTAGACTCCGACGAATATGTCTGGCTCGCGCCGCTCTCGCTGTCATAGAGATGCAGATGCCAGCTGTCGGTGCTGCGCTCCACGCTGTGCACGAACAGCCAGCGCCCATCCGCCGAGAAGCGCAGCGAACGGATCGATTCCAGCGGGTGCTCCACCCACAGCAGATGCCTGAGTTCGTCTCCGGCCAGGCCGTAGGCAAAGATGTGGGTCGCTTCCGACCGCCACCTGTCCCCCTCGCGCATCGCTACAATCAACTGGTCGGGCCAGCTCGGATGCGTTGCCAGCGCCGCGGGCGTGACCGGCAGCGGCTGCCCCGACGACCTCCGCCGCGCGCCCGGCGCCGCCCGCATCGCTTCCGCCAGCCTCTCCAGCTCGAGCACGGTCTCCGCTTCCATTTGCGGCAGCGTCATCACCCCGACCCGCATCTCGTCGTCCGGCTGAATGTAGGCAAAACGCTCGTTGTCCAACCACGCCACCGACCGGCCGCGTGCGACCGTCATCAGCAGCTCCCCCGCACCGTCGCCCAGCCACAGCAAACCGTCGCCCAAAGAAACGATCGACCTTTCCCGGTCAGGCGACCATACGGGAAAACCTTGCTGCGACTCCAACGCGCACGTACCCTGCTCGCACGCCGCCAGGTCCAGATAGGTGAAGTGGTACGTCGGCCGCCGCGACTCATAGGTGTAAAAGAGCATTCCGCTGTCGGAGGAATCCACCGCAAACAACGGCGTATTCGAGTCCCTGTAGGTCACACGCTGCGCCTGCCCCCGCCGCCAGATCTGCACCGGCGAGTCGCTCGCCTCCGCATCCACCCTGCCTCCGGTTCGCTGCAGCAGTACGCCGTCAGCGTTCGGCAGCGCATACATCAGGCGGAACGTCCCGTCGAGGTCCTCGCTTGCGAAGGCGTCGTTCTCAAAGGTGTAGCGGTGGACATGCGCGCCCTGGAACCGGTCCGCCGCGCACAGCAGCTGCAGGTCCTGCGCGGGCAGGGCATCCCCTGCTGCGGTCGCTGCCGCCGCCAGCTGCCCGTCGGCGTAGTCGATCCATCTCTTCTGGATTGAACGTCCAAAGTTGCTGAAACCGGCGCTGGTCAGCCACGGGCGGTAGGTCCTGTTTCGCCGCAGCGCCCGCTGCAGCCTCGCTGCGGACTGCTCCGGCTGCTCCGCCAGAATGAAATCGACCATGCTGTAGACGATCTTCCAGATGTGCGGTTCAACGCTGTTGCCCGAACGCTGCAGGTAGACCCAGTGCAGGTTCGTCACGTCGTGTATCGTCCCCTGCAGGATCTCCTCGAAGGTGGACGCGTTCACCGGCCAGCGGATTAGACCCAACTGGCTCAACTGTTTATCCAGCAGCGCGCGGAAAAATACCGCGCCCGAACGCCCGCTCGCTCTCCTTCGCGTTGAAGCGGCTTCGTTCTCGCAGCAGCGCCAGCCAACGATTTCCGCAATTCCAGCGCCCGCGATCATAGGCGCGTAGCCGGCCCGCAGCGCCGCGTAGCCGGCATCATCCACCGGGCGCCCGATCAGGCTCGGCGTCGGCAGCGTCAGCCCGGACCCGCCCGGGCTCTGCTCGGGCAGAGGCGCATAGAACGCCTCCATCCAGCGCATTCCCGGCGGCGCCCCTTCAGCCAGGGACGTCAGCGCGCTCGACTCCGTCGACAGCTCGACATCCAAGTTCCACTCGCCCCGGCAGTCCAGGTCCTCCAACGTTTCGCACGCCGCGGCCAGCAGCTCGTCCCAGTCCTCCACCAGCCGCTTAACCGTCGCCGCGTCCCGCTCCGGGAACTCGACCGTCACGTAGCGGCCCTCGATCGTGCGTCTCTCTCCCCAATAGTCGGGATACGCCGGCACCAGCGCCCAGCCGGTCTCCCCCTCCCGGTAGGTTATCGACTGATGCAGCGTCACCGCCGGCCCTTCCGTCTGTTGGTAGGGGTAGGCAACCGCAACCGTCGCCATGCGCCAGTCCGAGGTGAACTCGATATCGGTCACCGTGCCGGGCGGCGGCCTCCCGTCGGCGTCCGGCGCCATCGTCAGGCCGAAGAATCTGCGGTCCCAGCGCATGCCTGCGCGCAGCATGTGTTTCTGCCTGCCGCCCCAGTTGGGGTAGTCGGTCGAGATCATGCTGGCGAAAAGGGCTTCGTCCCGGTCGCGTTCGGCTATTTGCACGGTCCCGTGCGCCGCCAGCACCTCCGCTTCGAAGGTAGCGGTGATCGCCTCCAACCGCTGCGCCAGAACGTAGCGGACGCCCCAGATCACCGCCGCTGCCAGCAGCAGAACCAACGCAGAGGTCAGCCACCAGGGCCAGGCGCGCCGAGGCGGCGCGTCTGGCTCCGCCTCCTCCAGCGCCTTCACCTGCCCCCGCTCGTCCTCCTCTTCCAGCGTTCGCCAGTCGAGTCCCATGAGATTGGCCTGTCCTCAGTCCAAGCCCCGCGAATCACGGGCCGCTGTCCACCGCCTTTTTGCGCGCGATGAGCGCATACACGCCCTTTACCGTTCGCCCGCTGAAGTCGGTTGCCTGTTCCAGTTCATCCGGCCCGACGGGCTGCAGCGTGTCCGTATCGTAATAGCGAAGCGACGCCGTGCCAACCCGCCACTGCCCCCGCTCCTGCAGGATGGCAGCCATGTCCTCGTGATCGTAAGTCCACTCCCACGTCGTCCGCCCCTGCACGTTGCGCAGCGGCGACGTGCGCGTGTACAGGTCGGGCACACCCGACACGATCAACAGCGGCGCATCCGATTTCAACGCCCTGTGCAGCCGTTCCAGCCCGACCCGCAGCTCGATCGGGTCCATGCACAGCAGCGAAAAGAAGCAGCAGGCCCCATCGAACGCTGCCGCCTCCTCCAGCTCCGCCAGCGGCATCTGTCGAAACTCGCCCGCCGCGCGCGCCCGCGCCAGATCGATCATTTCACCGGACGGGTCGATCCCCGTCACGCGCAGCCCGGCAGCTGCCAGCGCGGCCGCGACCGGCTCGCCGTGCCCGCAGCCGACCTCCAAGACGCGGCCGCCGGCGGGCATCTGCCCCAGCCAGCCCTCGAACGCCTTGCGGAAGAACGGCTCGGCCAGGTAGTCGTGCGCGTACGCTTCGCCGAGGGCATCGTAGGCCGCGCTGTTGATGCGACTGCTGAAGGTATTCACCGCCAGGTCAGGCGCGGGCGCGGCCCTTCCGCGGTCTTCCAGGGCCGCGCGCAGCTCGCGGTCAAACGCCTCGCCAAAGCGCAAGAGCTCGCGGCCGTTCACCCGGTCCAGCGACAGTGTCAGCCCCGACGCGTCCGGCTCGCCGCTGTCGCTGAGGCCGCCCAGCGTCAGCTGCAGCGT
>DAOUHX010000339.1:0-3967 GCA_034428395.1 Caldilineaceae bacterium | reverse complement strand
AAGAATGCGGAGCCCGCGCACGAAGTGGTCATAGGTGCTGGCCCAGACTGCCTCGAAACGCAGGTTTTTGCGCATGAGCAGCTGGTTGATGTTGAAGTCGATGGAGCCCATGTCGACGAAGTGGCCGACTTCGACAAAGGTGCCGCTGTGGCGGACGTAGCCGAGTCCTTCGGGCGTGGCGGCGAGGAAGCCGGAGCATTCGAAGACGACATCGGCGCCCTGCTTCATGGGGGTATGCCAGAGTACCTGTTCGGTGCGCTCTTCGGGCGACGTGATTTCCTCGATATTGATGGTGACGTCGGCGCCGTAGCGTTTTGCCAGCTCCAGGCGAGCGGCGGGGCCGCCGACCATGATGATCTGGGCGGCGCCCATCTGCTTGGCGCAGAGGAGTGTGACGAGGCCGATTGCGCCGCTGCCCTGGACGACGACTGTGTCGCCCAGCTGGGCCTGGCCGCGCATGGCGGCGTGGACGCCGATAGTGAAGGGTTCGGTCAGCACTGCGGCTTCGGGCGAGCAGTCGGTCTTGAGCATGAGGGTATTGTGGAGACCGAGGTAGATGTAGTCGGCGAAGCCGCCGTAGAAGTGGGGCGGGACGTCGGGGGTGTCGTAGAAGCCGTAGGCGCCGTAGCCCATTGTGCCGGGGGAGAAGATGACGCGGTCGCCCTCTTCGAGGGGGCGGCCGATGTAGTCGACTGCGCCGCCCGTGCCGATGGCCTCGATGATGCCGACGTTTTCGTGGCCGAGGACCATTTCGCCTTCAATGCCGTTCTGCCAGTTATGGAGGTCGGTGCCGCAGATGCCGGCGAGCTCCTGGCGCAGCAGCACCTTTCCGGGCTCCGGGTCAAGAACGGGGTATTCGCGGATTTCAAAGTCCTGTCCGTGGGCGATGACCGCCCGTCCTGTTGTTGCCATTCGTTGTCTCCTGCTGCTGGCTGTGTGTGCTTTGTTCGAGATGCCGGTTCTTTCGGCTGCGGTGCTCGTTATCTACTTTGGCGTTCGTTCACGGGCGTGTTGTGTCGCAAAGTGTTATGTGGAATTGCAAGACAGTTCTCTTACCGACTTTTGTCCGTTCAAGTCCTGCCAAGTCGGGCGGGTCCGACTTTTTCTGAACTTCAATGGTCGTGTGCGGTCCCTTGAGAGCCGCAATTCCCGGATAGAGTGTGGGCGTCGTTCAGGCGGTCCTGGGCGTTCCATTCGGGACGCTTCTTTGCCGGGGCGGGCAACGGCAAGCTGCGTTATTGAATTAACGCGGCGGGCGCTCTGCTCACACTCCCTCGTTCCCATTGCGGGAGTTTGTTGTCGGAAGATGTAGTCGATTCGCCGGGCGTCAATGCGGCTGCGACCGGTCCGCGATTTCGAACGGGCGCATTTCCGAACTAGTGTACTAGGCAGATGGGGTTTTTGCAATTGCGGAGATTTCAGATTGACGGTGCCGGCGCGCGGCGGGCGGCGACGCGGCGCATGGGTCCGAGCCGGTGCGCTGGCTGCGCCCGGCGCCGGGGCGCGGGAGGCAGCGCGCCTGGAATGGGAGGGTATCGATAGGGTATCGAAGTCGACCAATGTCTCCCAATGTCCCCAATTTCGAGGAACTTTTCTTCTTCCTCGTGACAGGATATTTGGGCGGCCGCTCGTGACAGGATGTTGAGGGGCGGGACTTGGGTCGACATTAATGCGACATTGGTCGCCTTTTGACCGTCTTTTGGCGACATTGGTCGCCTTCGGGTCGACTTTGGTGCGACTTTTGTCGACTATTGGTGAGACTGCTTTGACTATGGGTAACATTGGGGCGACTGCAGCAAAGTTGCCGGGTCGGGAGAGGGGGCTGAGCGTGTGCTGCGCTGGACCCTTAGGCGGTCGGGGGCGGTTTATGCGCAGCCGGGCGAGATGGCGGGTGGTGGCGGCAGGCGCAGGTTGGGCGTAGTCAAAGCGGTGTGTGTTTGACGGGTAAGACGGACAGGCGTACATTTCGATTCGACGGCGTTGCGTAAGGGCTGCCATTGCATTTTCCGGTTGGTTGGATCCAGTGTAGCGCATATCTGAATGTCTTGCAGGATTTTGGAGAAAATTGGCTGAATTACGTCTGGTCAACGGAAGGGAGATCGGGAGGCAGCACACTTTTGGGGCGGGAATCGACCGGGCAACTGCAGGGGCCAGTTGTCAGGGGCCGGTTGTCAGGGGCCAGGTACTGCCGAAACTCGGAACTCGAAACGTCGAAACTCGAACGGCGTAGCTGGCAAGATGCACACTCGTTGGCATGGTCGCGCTGGCGGCGAGGAAAGGCTGGAATCGTGCAGGCACGGTGGGATTACAAGGAACGGCAGTGATTTGTGATTCGTGATTCGAACTGCGGGAGCCGCGCACGCATGGTGGCGTGGTGTACGCGGCGCGTTGGCGGCAAGCTGGAATCGTGCAGACACGGTGACATACTCTCGCTGGCTTTGACACACTAGCTGGTTCCGCGCACGCACGGTGGCATTACCTACCGGTCGCTGGCACACCAGCTTGGGAACGGGCACGCACGGTGGCATAGCTACAGGGGGGCGTTGCGGGGGGAATCCCCCCGCACTAGGGAGGGCCGGAACGGCCCGACCGCCCTGAACGGCCGGGATTCGTGATTCGTGATTCGAACTGCGGGAGCCACGCAGGTACGGTGGCACTGGCACGACTGACGTTGACACGTCAGCTGGAATCGCGCATGCACGGTGGCATAACATAGAGGGGCGTTGCGGGGGGAGTCCCCCCGCACAAGGGAGGGCCGGGACGGCCGGGATTCGTGATTCGTGATTCGAACTGCGGGAGCCGCGCACGCACGGTGGCATTACCTACCGGTCGCTGGCACACCAGCTGGGAACGAGCACGCACGCTGGCATAGCTACAGGGGGGGCGTTGCGGGGGGCGTCCCCCCGCACAAGGGAGGGCCGGAACGGCCCGACCGCCCAAGGGTAGCGGCCGGCGGTCAGTGGCCGGTGGTTGGGAACTGGAGGGGAGGGTGGGCGGCTATTCCAGCTGGCGGATGACCGACACGACTTTGCCCTTGACGCTGACGTCGGCGGCGGGCAGGAACATCTCCGGGTAGCTGGGATTGGCCGGGCGGAGGCGGACCTGGTCGCCCTCGAGGTAGAAGTGTTTGAGGGTGGTCTCGTTCTGGTTGTCTATCCAGGCGGCGACCATTTCGCCGTTTTCGGCGCGCTCCTGGTGGCGGAGGATGACGATGTCGCCGTCGAGGACGCTGGCGTCGATCATCGAATCGCCCTGAACGCGCAGTGCGTATAGCTCGGCATGGTTGCGGTAGAGGGCCTCGTTGAGATCGAGCCACTCGTCGGCGCTGAAATGATCGGCAGGCTCGACCTGAACCGGCTGACCGGCGGCGATGAAACCGAGCACGGGAACCTGGAAGAATCCCTGAAGACCGCCGCTGCCGGCGGGATCTGTTTCGGACGGCGCGCCGGTCAGGTCGGCGGCGAGCCCCAGCTCCTGAAGGCGCTCCCAGGCCAGGCTCAGGCCGCGGCTGACCTCTTTGTCGCGGCGGATCAGCTCGTGGCGTTCCAGTTTTGTCAAGTTGTACTTGACGACGGAGGTGCTTGAGATGCCGCAGGCGCGGCCGATTTCGCGAATGGTGGGCGGGTAGTTGTTGCTCCCGACGAAGTCGGCGATGAAGGCGAGCATGTTCTTTTGGCGTTCCGACAGTTTCATGGCTATGCTCCTAGCATGTTGATGGATGCGCCTTGGCTTGAAACTCGGGGCGCAGCTTGTGGACGCTGGAATGTCCCAAGAATTTCAAGCAATTCCCAAACGTTATCCCAAGTATACAAGAACATCTGTGCGGTGTCAAGTCCCTTCCCGCACGAATGTTCCAGGATGAGGACAGGCAGAGGAGGAGCGTTCGATGCGGCTTACATTTCACGGTGCGGCGCAGGAAGTGACGGGGTCGATGCACCTGCTGGAGGTGAACGGGCAGCGGATCCTG